>DATGBT010000157.1:0-17177 GCA_035312505.1 Balneolaceae bacterium
GAAAGAATTTCTATTCCGATTCATAAATCCGTTCATTATATTAAAAGGGATATAAAGACAAAATTATCTTGTTTAATAAAAAAGGAGCTATAGGATGAGAAGAAAGCAAGTTTATACATTCGGCGGTGGAAATGCCGATGGTGACCGTTCCATGAAAGAACTCTTGGGCGGTAAGGGTGCAAACCTCGCAGAAATGTCAACAATTGGGCTGCCTGTTCCGGCCGGTTTTACAATATCGACTGAAGCCTGTCACTACTACTCAACCAATAATAAAGAGTGGCCTCATACCCTCAAAAAACAGATGATAGAAGGGGTGCACCATATAGAAAAAATAATGGGAACAAAGCTGGGTGACACCGAACACCCTCTGCTGCTTTCTGTTCGATCGGGTGCTGCTGTTTCTATGCCCGGTATGATGGATACCGTTCTCAATTTGGGGATCAGTGATGATACTGTAGAAGCACTTGCTCGTCACACAAATAATGAGCGTTTTGCATACGACAGCTACCGCCGCTTTATTGATATGTTTGGCAATGTTGTTATGGGTATTCCGCACGAAGAGTTTGAAGATGCACTGGAAAACCTGAAAAATGATAAAGGTGTTGAGGAAGACACCGAGCTCACCACCAAAGATTTGAAAGAACTGGTAAACCGCTATAAAGCCGTATACCGCAAAGGTACGGGTTTCATGTTTCCAAAAGACCCTTACGAACAGCTCGAATGGGCTATTAATGCAGTTTTTGAATCGTGGAACAGCGACAGGGCAGAGAAATATCGGCGAATTAATCATATAACAGGCCTGCTTGGTACGGCTGTAAACGTTCAAGCGATGGTTTATGGGAACATGGGCGACGATTCTGCCACCGGTGTCTGTTTTACGCGGAATCCCTCTACAGGAGAAAATAAACTTTATGGAGAGTTTTTGATTAATGCACAGGGAGAAGATGTGGTTGCCGGTATCCGAACACCTAAGGATATCATTGAACTGAAAGACCTGATGCCGGAAGACTACAAAGAGCTTAGCGATTGGGGCCTTACCCTGGAAAAACACTATGGCAATATGCAGGACATTGAGTTCACCATACAAAAAGGAAAGCTTTATATCCTTCAAACCCGTAACGGAAAGCGAACAGGCCATGCTGCGATCAAGATTGCCACGGATATGGTTGAAGAGAACTTAATTTCGCCTAAACAGGCCGTCAAAAATCATGTTGAGCCTACTCACCTGGATCAGCTTCTCCACCCTCAGATTGACAACGACTCTGTAGATCCCAAATCCGTCCTTGGTGTCGGGTTACCCGCATCTCCGGGGGCAGCTGTAGGTAAAGTTGTATTCTTTTCAGAAGATGCAGAGAAAGCAAATGCATCTGGCGACCCGGTAATACTGGTACGGATTGAAACAAGCCCCGAAGACGTAGGCGGTATGTCGGCGGCTGAGGGAATCTTAACGTCCAGGGGAGGTATGACCAGCCATGCTGCAGTAGTAGCCCGCGGATGGGGGAAACCATGCGTGGCCGGGTGCGGCGACATTATCATTGATTATGAAGACAGATCTTTTACTAATGGTAAAGTTACCATACATGAAGGGGAATGGATTTCCATTGACGGAGCCCGCGGAACTGTAATAAATGGTCAAAAAGATGTGGTAAAACCCGAACTTGATGAAGATTACCATAAATTTATGACCTGGGTTGATCAGTTCAGAGATATGCAGGTTCGAACGAATGCCGACTCACCCGCTGATGCGGCCAGAGCCCGCGAATTTGGTGCACAGGGTATCGGGCTTTGCCGAACAGAACATATGTTTTTTGGTGAAGAGCGTATTCTTGCCATCCGCAAAATGATTGTAGCGAACACAATTGAGGATCGGAAAGATGCACTTGCAGCACTGCTTCCATATCAGAAAAATGATTTTAAGGAGATCTTTAAAGCTATGGAAGGATTCCCCGTAACTATCCGGTTGCTCGACCCGCCTTTGCATGAGTTTTTACCTGAAGAGAGTGAGGAAATTGAGCAGGTTGCCAAAGATTTGGGTATAAAACCTCTTATTTTTGCACAAACAGTGAGGGCACTGCGCGAGTTTAATCCCATGCTCGGCCACAGGGGTTGCAGGCTTGGTATAACATATCCCGAAATTACAGCTATGCAAACGAGAGCTATCCTCGAAGCTGCTATTGAGCTGAAGCATGAAGGAGTATCCGTTGTACCGGAAATCATGATACCGCTTGTTGGAACACCTCAGGAGTTCCGGGCACAAAAATGGGTAATCGATGAAACAGCTGCTACTGTTTTTGAAGAGACAGACGATTCTGTGGAATACCTGGTAGGGACCATGATTGAAATTCCAAGAGCTGCTCTTGTAGCTGATCAGATTGCAAAAGATGCTGAGTTCTTCTCTTTCGGAACTAACGACCTCACCCAGATGACATTTGGATACAGCCGTGATGATGCCGGGAAATTCCTTGGCGAATATTTGCGGGACGGTATTCTCCAGGAAGATCCTTTCCAGGTATTGGATGTTGAGGGTGTTGGCCAGCTGGTTGAACTTGCCACGCAAAAAGGAAGAAAACAGAAATCCGACTTAAAAATCGGAATTTGCGGCGAACATGGCGGTGAACCTCATAGTGTGTCTTTCTGCTATGAACAAGGACTAAACTACGTTTCCTGTTCACCATTCAGAGTCCCGGTAGCCCGGCTCGCTGCCGCACAGGCCGCTCTTAGTTAATTTTAAACATACTCATCTGTTATTCGCCGTCTGATCCTTTGGGTCAGACGGCTTTTTATCCCCCACCTCTCTATAGGTATAGTTAAAAACAGTGCCTCCTCTTAATTTCAAGTAACATTTTTTCGTATACTTGGGTTCTGAATACACATCAACTCTCTTTACTACATGATATTCTCCAAAATTCGGTTTTTTGTTTTTTCCTTAGGTTTATTTGCCTTCACATTTCTTGCATGTACCGATTCTGACCTGACACCACAACCGGATCAAGAGCAGGAACAGATCAATACCGAACAGCTTCTTTCAGATATAGAGTATCTTTCGTCTGATGAGCTCGAAGGCCGTAAAACCGGTACTGAAGGAAATAAACTTGCTCAAATTTTTATAAAAGATCGGTTTGTGTCCTTAGGTTTACTGCCTGTAAATAATTCATATGAGCAACCATTCGAACATGTTAATTCCCGATCAGGTGAAGAGTTTGAGCAAGCTGTTAATCTAGTCGGAATGATTGAAGGCTCAGCCGGAAATGAAGATTACATCGTGATTACCGCTCACTACGATCATCTTGGAGTCCGTGGAGAGGATATCTATAACGGTGCTGATGATAATGCCTCAGGCACAGCCGGAATACTTGCCATTGCCGAATACTTTTCAAATCAAAAGCCTGAGAACAACCTTCTGTTTATCGCCTTTGATGCGGAAGAGCAGGGGCTAGCGGGGGCGTACCATTTTACGGAGAGTCCCTCAGTCGCTCTTACCCAAATTGCTCTGAATGTAAACCTCGACATGATCAGCACAAATTTTCAGAATGAACTTTATGCGGTTGGCACCTATCACTATCCTTTTTTAAAACCTCTGGTTGAAGAGGCCACTGCGGATGCACCAATAAATGTGCTGTTCGGGTATGACTCCGATGACTGGAGCCAAAACTGGACTCTAGCATCAGACCATGGTCCTTTTCATCTGAAAGGAATACCGTTTATCTATTTTGGCGTAGAAGATCATGAACACTATCATCAGCCTTCAGATGTTTATGAGACTATTAATAAAGAGTTTTTTATACACTCAGTAGAGACAATCATAAACGTAATTCAAAATTTTGACCGTAATCTTAGCTCCATAACCGATCAAAAGTAGGTAAATCGTTATGTAAGTTCTTTGGTCATGAAATACATAGTGGGAGTGCCATAGCTAAATCCTTCCCTTTCATATAAATTACGCGCCCGGTTATCTTCTCGTACTTCAAGGGTAACTTTGCAGCAATTCTCTTCCCTGCCCTTTTTTATAACCGAGCCTATCAAAGCCTGACCAATGCCCATGCTCCGGAACGTTGGCAAGACTGCGATATCGTGAATATTGATAAGTCTGGCAGCCTTAAAAGTGGAAAAACCATAGAAACAATTTGCCAGACCCGCAGCTTTGCCATCTACATACGCCAGAAAGCCAACGTAAGCTTCAATCCTTTTAAGCTCTTCAATCAAATTTTGTTGTACAGAATCAGGTAGTGGATTTCCGTCTCCCATCGGATCTTGAGCATATTTATTCGTTATTTCTAGCACTGCAGATGAATGTTCAGAATTGTCCAGGTTTACTTCAACTACTTCCACTTTATTCATAAATGCAGGTTTTGATGTAGGTTCATTGCTATTAGCCTGTATATTGAGTAAATATTTCTATTGTTTAAAAGCCAAGATAAACCAAAAATATGTTACACCTTGTAATGATATGTTTTTGATATAAATTGCGCTTATTAAAATGAACCCAAACCAATACAACTACCTATGAAAAAATACACATTACTTCTATTTCTTATAGTTCCCTTTGCATTAACAGGGTGCTACCATGCACAAATTACTACTGGCCTTGAAGCTTCAAATGAGGTTTACCAGCAAGCATGGGCCACATCATTTATTGCTGGCCTGGTGCCACCGGACGTTGTAAATGCTGAACAACAATGTACAAATGGTGTTGCAAAAGTTGAAACACGCCACAGCTTCCTGAATATGGTTGCACAAATGATCACATTCAGCCTCTATTCTCCAATGGAAATTACGGTAACCTGTGCATCGGCCAATGCAGATTTAGGCAGCGAAAACAATATGATAGAACTCGCTAAAAATTCTAATGAGGAAGTCGTTAAAAGTACTTTCGAGCAGGCTGCCAAAGAAGCTGCCAATAGCCAGCTACCTGTATACGTAACCTTTAAGTAATATTAAGGGAGAAGTGATGGCAAAAAAAAAGGCTGTGTAAAATATTCTACACAGCCTTTTTCATATCTCAAATAGTCCGAAATTATTCTACAATCAGAGTTCCTACCATTCCGCCTGCATAGTGACCTGGGAATGTACATAAGAATGTATACTCTCCCGGCTCTTCTGGTACAGTAAATGTGATGGAATCTGTTTCATCAGCACCCAGCATAGCAGTGTGAACAATTACCTGGTCTTCAAAATCCGGAGAAATATATTCATTGTCCCGTGCGGTAATTGAAGCTCTTGCAAAGGCATCAGCATCAGCACCCATTTCCAAAAGTGCAAAATTATGCGACATGGCTGTTGGAGGAAGGTTACTTACTGTTGTTAGAGTAACTCTGATCTCTTCACCTGGAGCAGCTTTGATAGACTCAACCAGAAGATTCTGTCCCGATGGTCCAGCGGTTACAACGCCTTCTGTCTCTTCTTCGATAACAAACTTCATATCGTCTGTTCCAATAAGGTTGATGGTTCTTACGCCATCATCGGCAGCCATTGACTCATCTGAAGTATCAGACTCCATTGTTTGTTCTGATGATTCCTGCTCACCGCCACAGGCAATAAGGCCA
Organism: Balneolaceae bacterium; assembly: GCA_035312505.1. Lineage (GTDB taxonomy): Bacteria > Bacteroidota > Rhodothermia > Balneolales > Balneolaceae > Rhodohalobacter. Next base: position 5,544 of record DATGBT010000157.1, read on the forward strand.
ATAGCGAGAGCGAATAGTAGTGATGTAAATAAGTACTTTTTCATTTTTCTGTTTTATGATTTTTGAATCCAGTTCTTGTTTATAAACAGTTGATAATTGACAACCATTCACCCAAGAAGCAGATTATTCTGTTAAAAGTGTTTTGATATCTTCGATTACGGTTTCCGTATCCAATTCGCTACCAAGATAATGATTTCTCACCTGACCTTTTTTATCGATTAAGGATACTTTATCAGTGTGATCGATAAAGTAAACTTCTTTATTGTCTTCAGTAAACCGGGAGGGTGTTTTTACTCTTGCAATACCAAGTTTGTCCAGCACCCTATTTACTTCCTCAGTGTTTCCTGTTAGCATAGACCAATTCGACTGATCGATATTGTAACTATTTGCATAGGAATGTAACACTTCGGGAGTATCTCTTTGCGGATCAAACGAAATACTTACAAGATGAAAGTTATCCTCACCTGGAAACTCTCGCTGAAGATCTCTCATATTATAGGTAATCATTGGGCATATATCAGGGCAGTTTGTATAAACATATCCAACGATCAGAACTTTACCTGCGTAATCGTCAGGCAGTGAAACCTCTTCGCCAAGTTGATTAGTGAGTGAATAGTCTTCGGTAAGTGTATCCTCAACGGCAAGCCTGTCGCAGCCTGCAACCATTAGTAATAGTGCAAAAGCTGCGACAATATTGCCTGAGAAAATGTTGTATTTACTGCATCTAAACATTTTAATTAGCCTATATCTAAACCTTATATCAACGCAGTGGAACCGGGCTGTCCGGTGAATATGGCAGTGAGCCACCGTACGTTGATTGTAACACATCATATATAACAGGTGTATATGAAAGTGCAATTAAGATTAAGGCAATTATGATGTATGGCTTAAAGTTTCTTAGCCAGAGTGCAGGTTCGTTGTGTAATGGTTCAGAAATTGGGAACGAAACCTCTGCTTCGGGCTCTTCAACGATGCTTTTTGAAAATACAGTTGCAAAAAACGTTACGATGTATATTACAATGGCAATAAACATAATAACACCGCCTATTACGCTAATATCGATATAGGGCATCCAATCGGGCTGATATAGAATACTTTCGGGATTCGCGTACGAAGCACCTGTATTCGTTCTTCGTGGCATTCCTATAAGTCCGCCACGCATCATCCCCCAGGAAAAGATAGACACACCAATCGTATAAATATACGGTACTGAAAGTGTCCACCCTTTCATTTTTACTGATTTGCCCATAAACTGGCTGATCAAATACATACTGCCTCCTAAAAATGCGAGAAGTACCGGACCCGCAACGGTAAGGTGGAAATGTCCCGGAATCCATGCCGTGTTATGTACAACCGTATTCATCTGGTACGATGCATTTACGATACCACTGATTCCTCCAAAAATAAAGATCACCAAACCAGCAATGAGGTAAGAGAAGAACCACTTATCTTTTTCGAAGTAGGGAAGTTTAAAAATCCATCCAAACAATCCTTTCCCACCACGTTTGCGGCCGGAATATTCAAGAGATGCCGCAATAGTAAACGCCGTGATTAAACTGGGCAGTGCCACAGCAAACGTAAAGATACCGTGTATAAGCTTCCACTGAGATCCAATAGCGGGATCCATATATTGGTGGTGCGTTCCAACAGGAACTGAGAATACCACAAATAGCATAAAGACTAGCCTTGCAGCCATATCGGAGTAGAGTCGACCGTCAGCAAGTTTTGACAGAAACGAGTAGTACATTACATAAGCCGGTAACAACCAGAAATAAACAAGCGGGTGACCAAAGAACCAGAATAGCGTTCTGGCAAGCATCACGTTCACTTCATCAACAAGGCCAAGAGACCATGGAAGCAGCATAAAGAGAATTTCTACCGCTACGGATATTGTTGCTATCAGCCATACTATAAACGTAGTGAACATCCCCACAACAGCGAGAGGCGTTTTTTCACCTTTATTTTCCCTTCGCCACTTCAGATACATAGGTATCCAGTTGAAAAAAGCAACCCATGATCCCACTACAAGGAGTACAAGCCCAATGTAGAACAGGGGGTGTGCTTTCAATGGCGGGTAGAATGTATAGAGTACAGTTGCCTCTCCCATAACCATCATCAACCCGGCAAGTATCGAACCAACGAGCATTAGAATTCCAGATGCCCATGCCACTTTGGAGTTCAGATTCATTTTCAGGGAATATGGAATAAGTGCATTACCAAGGGCCACTGCAAAAAACGTGGTAAATACAATTGCATTTAATACCCCGTGTATTGTGAGGCCTTTGTAATAATCCCCGCCCATAAACGGATCACTCTGAATAATTCCAGCCCTGAACAGGGTCTGCATCAACCCACCATAAACTCCTATAAAAAGGAGTACCATGGGGATAATGATAAGTACAGAGTTTAGATTTTTAACGGATTTCGTAAACCGGAAAGTACCTGCATCATCCATGTTATTTCACCTCCACAAGATTTTCAGAAATAGGCTCAGTTTCTTCAGTAATGATAAATCGACCTGCCATTGTGTGGTGAGCAGCGCCACAAAATTCGTGACATGCAAATACATATTCACCCGGCTCATCGAAAGTAACCTGCATGTAATTAATAGCGCCGGGTACCGCCATTAAATTAATGTTGTGGTCTGTAACTTTAAAACCATGCGTTATATCCTGAGATGTCAGATATAGATCCACAGTTGTTCCTACCGGGAGCTCAACCGTTGAAGGTTGAAATGCCCACATTCTGGCAACCATTTGCAATTCGTAAGTGTCAGGACCGGTTTGAAATAGTGTGTCTGTTGCAAACGGCTCCATATCCGTAATGCAAGTTGGCACCTCTATATCTTTTGCTATACCGGCATACATAATTGCTCCAAAAAATAAGATGAGCAGTGCTCCGCTTAAGCCAAGTGCTAATTTTTCTGATTTATCCATCGTTATCCCCTCCCTAAAAGTTCAAAATAAAGGGAAAACCACATCACGGCAAACATCACGATCATGATAATGAAGAATGCCACAGCACCTTTGGGACGAAACTCTTCAGCTTCGTGTCCAGGTTCATTATTTCCCATACGACCTCATTTTTATTGTTTAAATTGACACGGGAATTTATAATAATTGAACCTACAAAGTAAAAAGAGTACCTGGTCTTAATTAAAAATTTATTTTACGGGTAAATATCGGAGATATTTATTGATAGATATCATTTGTAATCTACAGAAACAGAACCTCCCGACGTTCTGGCGCTAAGCAATGGGCCGCCTTCACCTACGTACCCCTTTATTTTATTCCTCTCTGCTTCCCCTGAAAAATTTCTGAGCTCAATATTGACACGCTGACCACGAAGTTCAAGGTCAAAATTTTCTACTTCCGGAATTTCAATTCTAATATTCCCGCCGCTTGTGCGCAGATCTACATCTTCATCGAAAGAATCTAAAGATGCACTGATGCTTCCACCACTTGTGTGTGCCGAAATCTTAGCGCTCATGTTATTGAGATCAATACTGCCTCCGGAAGTTCTCAGGTCTGCCACTCCTGAAAGCTGATTTGCATCGATAGACCCACCGCTCGTTCTGCCATCAATGCGTCCCGATAAATTATCCATATTAATTCTGCCACCGGACGTTCTTAGTGCTATTTCCCCTGTAATGTTTTCCGCAGTAACACTGCCGCCGCTTGTTCTTAAATCAATGCCGTTTGTTAAGTCATATGCGGCCACATACCCTCCGCTTGTGCTACCGCTGGCAAGGGCGTTGTAGGGCACAGAAACCCGAAAAGAGACCGACGGTCGCCTCGACATAGAGAAAAACCTATTCCCCTTGTGCTCAGCACGAACTGTTACTTCATCTCCATTTTTTTCTATGATTATATTAAAATCCGAGAGGTCAGTGTCCGACGCACTTAGGTAGCGCCTGCCCTGTCGTACAAACATTTCCGAAACGACCTCATTTCCATCTGTCCCGATAATTTCTACAAATCCGCCGGAAGTCTCTACGTTTACAACCGGGCTGTCTGATGTATCAAATTCATCTATCCTGTAAGCATCTGAACTGTTTTGAGCCGGCGCAACCGATACCAGTCCGCTGCCAGCTAGCAACATGATCGTAAAAATGATTAAAAATTTGGCTTGTTCTTTCATTGAATTGTATCCCAATTAAAGTTAAAATATGTCCTACACGAAAATCTTCTGTTTTCGTATCCACATCTACGGAGAACGTTTTAACGGGTTTCGGGATTTATCAAATAGTTTTAAAAAGATTGTATCCGGTCTCTGATTCGGCAACAGTTCAAATATCATCTGCTATTTAATTATGAAATTACCTTTTGTATTTGCCAAACGCTTCGTCGCAGCCGAAACCTTCAATGCGACCATACCCAAAATTAAGGTAATTAACCAAAAGGGAATCAAGGTAACGCTCGATCTTCTGGGCGAAAACGTAACAAGCCAGTCTACCGCAGACGAAACAGTAGACACCTACATTGGCCTGCTGAATAAGATCAGCCAAGCGGGGTTAAAAAGCACAATTTCAGTAAAACTTACAATGATGGGGCTCGATATAGACCCCGGTTACTGTAAAGAGAATCTTTTCAAACTTCTTGATGAGGCAAAAAAGCTGAACTCATTTGTCCGCATTGATATGGAAGGGTCGGATTATACACAACAAACAGTTGATATTTTTAAGGAAGCTCATCAGAAATACTCATCGAATGTAGTTGGTATTGTCATTCAGGCTTATCTTCACAGAACCAAGGACGATATTACAGAACTTGCAGAAATGAACGCTGACGTTCGTCTCTGCAAGGGAGCTTACAATGAACCCGATCTTATTGCACTTCAGAAGATGAGTGATATCAGAGAAGCGTTTAAAGCGTATGCCAAAACTCTGATTTCCAAAACCTCTTTCCCCCGCATCGCAACTCATGATGATGAACTGGTAAACTGGATAAAGGAGTTTGTTGAGAATAATAAAATACCTAAAGACCGGTTTGAATTTCAGATGCTTTATGGGCTCCGGGAAGAGACTATGGAAGAACTCGTTACGGAGGGGTACAAGGCACGAATATATGTGCCATACGGTACGATGTGGTTCCCCTACTTTAAACGACGCCTGATGGAGAGAAAGGAGAACATTTGGTTTGTGCTAACCACAATGTTCAAGAAATAGTCTGTTTTCGAACAACTGCTCTTAATATAACCCGGCCCCTCTTCTCTAATTTTATTAGCAGTTCTCTTCGCAGCAGACCCGAACGGCCTTAGCCACAGCGGGTGCAACGGATTTATCAAAAGCACTCGGAATAATTTTCCCGGGATGTGGATTTTTGACACGGTCAGCAATAGCGTAAGCGGCTGCTATATACATTTCATTCGTAATTTTAACCGCTCTCGCATCAAGCAAACCTCTGAATATTCCAGGAAAAGCGAGAACATTATTTACCTGATTGGGAAAGTCCGACCGCCCCGTGGCCACGATCCTGGCACCGGCTTCTGTAGCTTTATCAGGCATAATTTCGGGCGTGGGATTCGCCATTGCAAAAATAATCGGATCATCTTCCATACTGCCCACCATCTCTGAAGTAAGCACTCCCGGAGCCGAAACACCAATAAACAGATCCCTGCTCTTCACGGCATCACTTAGCGAACCCTGTAATTTTTTATCATTCGTTAGTGAAGCGAGCTCCTGTTTTACCGGGGTTAGGTTATCACGCCCGTCAAAAATAATTCCCTTACTGTCGCACATAATAATGTCGCGCACACCTACTTCTCTCAGCAGGAGTACAATCGCTTTACCTGCAGCTCCTGCTCCGTTTATTACAATTCGAAGATCCTCGAACGATCTGCCGGTTATTCTCAGTGAGTTAATAATCCCTGCAAGTGTCACAACAGCTGTACCATGCTGATCGTCGTGCATAACCGGGATGTTAAGTACCTCTTTTAATCTTGTTTCAATTTCAAAACAGCGCGGAGCAGATATATCTTCAAGATTAATGCCGCCAAATGTCGGGGCAATCTGTTTGATGGTGGTGATAATCTCCTCCGTATCCTGGCTCTCCAAAACGATTGGAAATGCATCCACATCCGCAAACTTTTTAAAAAGAACAGCTTTTCCCTCCATAACCGGGAGAGACGCTTCCGGGCCGATATTCCCAAGACCCAGCACTGCCGATCCATCGCTTATAACAGCCACTGTGTTCTTCTTGAGCGTGTACTCGTAAGCCTGTTCTTTATCTTGAGCAATTGCAAGGCACGGCTCCGCCACGCCCGGGGTATAGGCTATACTCAAATCCTCTTCCGTTTCGAGCGGCATTTTTGATGTAATCGCAACTTTACCGCCGTACTGCTTATGGCGCTTGATAGCTTCTTCTCCAAACGGACTCTTCTTATTTTGATCAGGCATCACTCCTGCCCCTCTGTTTCGTCTGATTCTGTCCAGGTATTATTATTCCTGTCAACATCAGCCATCCTACCCGTCGGATCAATCTCTATTCGTGTAATTTCAGACAGAGACACACCCAGATTCAGCTGATACTCAGGAAAAACCCACGGCCAATCTTCTTCAACAATACGGTCTGTATCGGCAAACTCATTCTCTTTTTCGCCCCACATTATTCGTAACGGTATATAGTGGTGAACTATAGAACCATCACTATACTCCACTTCAATATCCAGGGGCATAGGCATCAGCCCAATCCTGTTCAGATTCACCACCGAACCATTTTCATGATTCTCAACGGAGGTAATTCCATAATCGATGGTTTTAGTAGTGGTAACCCAATATTCATAGTACCAGTCAAGAATAATATCGCTCTCCTGCTCGGCAATTCTTATGAAATCATAGCCTGTTGGGTGCTTAAATTTCCACTCCTCAAAAAACCGGTTCAGAGTTCTGTCGAGAGCCTCTTTGCCAATCACGTATCCAAGCTGATGCAAAAATATAGCACCTTTTGTATAGGCCGCCATACCGTAAGCGGTATTGGTTACATAATGGTCGGAATGGATATGCATTGGCTCTTCAAGACCGGCCTCCACTACCCGAAAGTATCCTCCGTACCGGCGACTCATCGGGTCATCTTCACCATCACCAAACAGGTGATCCATAATAAAAGCAGAAACGTATGTAGTAAACCCTTCATCAATCCATTGATCGTACACCTCATTATTGCCAACGGCACCTTCGTACCATGCGTGGACAAATTCGTGCACAGTAACGCCTACAAGGCTACTCAGTGATCGGTTTCCGGTAATCAAAGTTCCCATCGAATATTCCATGCCGCCATCACCTCCCTGGATCACTATGTATTCCTCATGTGGATACTCTCCGTAATTTTCTGCCATGTATTCAAACGCATCTGAGGTGTATCCTGGAAGCTCCTCCCAGTTTTGCAAGAGTTCAGCCTGACGGCTTTCATCCGCATTCACAGCAACGGTATCAGCCTGATGAAAAAACCTTAAAAGTGGTCCATTGGGCACCTGTTTTGTTTTTTGGACAAAATCGGGGTCGGCCGCCCACATTACATCATGAACGTTTTCGGCAGTAAATTTCCATGTGAGCTTTTCGCTATCAGGGCGGCTTACACTCATGCCTTCCGTTTCATACCCAAACCCTACGTCTTCGGGATTTTCGAGAATGGCTCCTGCGGCAACTACGTAACTGCTGTCAATATGAATAGTGATGTCGAATGTTCCAAAAGGGGCATAAAACTCTCTGCCAATGTATGGATTTGCGTACCAGCCGTTCTCATCGTAAGCCGCAATTTTTGGATACCACTGCGACATAGAAAACCGTACTCCCTCGCGGTTATCCCTGCCGGAACGCCGTGTTTGCAGAGGCACCTGTGCATCAAACCCCATCTCAAATTCAGCGGTTTCGCCCGGCTCAATGGGTTCATTTAACCGAACTTCCATTATCGTCCCTTCAATTGTAAATTCAACCTCTTCACCATTCTGGGTTATCCAGTGAATATTCTGATAGCCGATCTCCGTTTCATCATACGAAACAATTCTATCGCCCACTCTCCGGTCAGGGTCGGCGATGGTTCTGGATCGTTTATCCATCATACTGTTGGGCTGAAATGCATTAAAGAATAGGTGGTAAAAGACCCTATCCAGCGTATCGTCCGAATTATTTGTATATCGTAATATCTGATGCCCCTCAAACTGATTGTTTGCGGCATCCATATCAATCTCAATAGTATAGTCAACGGCCTGCTGCCAATATCCCTTTCGCTGTGCATCGCTTGTTTCACTGAGTGAGGAGATCAGCAAAAAAGGTGTTAGAAAAACATAAAAGACAGAGTTTTTAAAAATCGAAAGCATTCGTACAGGTTTATATTTGATTTTTGATTTGATAAGCTTTTGCTAAAACTTTTGCTAAAAAGAGGTGCGGCTGGCGAAGGCTCGGCTCAGAGTGGCTTCGTCAATAAACTCAAGCTCAGTACCCATTGGGATTCCATACGCTATGCGGGTAACGTTCACATCGTAACTCAGGAGCAGTTTATTTACATAGTAGGCTGTGGCTTCTCCCTCGGAATCGGGATTGAGTGCAAGAATCACTTCATCAACGGGTTCCTCTTTGTCCGCCAGACGTTCAAGAAGTTCTTTCACCCGAATATCATCGGGACCGATGTTTTCGAGGGGAGAAATTGTACCGCCCAATACGTGATACCGCCCACGGAACTCGTTGGTCCTTTCGATGATATCAACGTCCTGAAACTCTTCAACAACGCAAATGACCCCGTTTTTGCGTTTTGTATTCCTGCAGATAGAGCATGGATCATCATCCGTAATCGTTCCACAGATTGAACAGCGGCTTACAGATTTTTTTAGCTGAATGAGCGCATCTGCGAGAGTAACCACTCGTTCGTCTGACTGTTTAAGCAGGTATATTGCAATTCTTCGAGCCGATTTGCGCCCCGTTCCCGGGAGCCTGGCAAGTTCTTCAATCGCCCTTTCAAGGGCTTCGGAGGTTATTTGCATCTATTATATAATTCTAAAGGGATATTCGATATTGATCTAACACGCGTTTACCGGTTAAGATTGTATTGAAGAGTGCCCTCCTTTCCACGAAGTAATTCCTTCGGTAGAAAAGAGACTATTTCGAAATTTTAATCCAATTGGTAAACGCTTAATCTGCCGGGATTTATTAAGACTACAAGCCCAGTTTACTCATATCCATACCGGGAATTCCTCCGCCGGGAAGAATGTCTTTATAAATATCCTGCATTTTCTTTTTCCCGGCCTCTTCAGCTTTCTCAAGTGCTTTATTAACACCGGCAACAACAAGGTCCTCAAGCATCTCTTTATCTTCTGGATCAATCACATCCTTATCCAGATCTATACTGATAACCTGACGCTTACCGTTAGCCTTTACTTTTACCATTCCGCCACCGGCTTCAGCATCAACCACCACATCAGCCAGTTGATCCTGCGCTTCTTTCATTTTCGCCTGCATGTTGGAAATTTTGCCGAACATATCGGCCATATTAAAATCACTCATTGTTCTGTAATTATTTTAGGGTTCGAGTATGTAACAAGTTAGGAACCGCCTAACGTTGCATCTTCCAAAACGGAATCAAATATGTTCAATTTCAGCTCCAAAAAGATCCACGATCGTTTTAAGGTTTTTGTCTTTTTTTTGAAGCTCCCGAAATTTTTCAAATGGACTTAAATAGGCATTTTTATCCTGGCCGTTTCGATCTACAACGCACTTGATACGCAGATATGCGCCGGTTACTTCTTTAAAAAAAACACCAATTTTCTTCTTGTTAGACTCCAGGATATTTACGGCAAACGGATTATTTACTGAAAGTAGCAGCTCCGTTCCTTTCAGGTCTTTTAATTGAACATCTGCCAATTGTAAATAGAGCGTTTTTGACGCCTTTTTCCGGGCCAGTTCCAAAACAGCGTCCCAGCACTCTTCCACATCACTCAGGCTTTGCAAGGTCTTGTTTTCGCTGGTATCTGCTGTCGATTTTGATTCGTTTCGAACAGTCTTGGTATTGTTGACAGAAGATTTACGATCTGTTTGCAGGCTGGGCTTGCCCATCAGCAGTTCCAGGTGATCATCATCAGCATCATCCCTGTTATCAGTGTCAGAATCCTCACTTTTCGCAAGGTCTGTTTCCGCTTTCAATCTGCTTTCAGCCTTATTTTTTTGATCCCGTTTCTTCGTTTCAGGGTATGAAAACTGATCCGTATTACCTGATTTCTCATTCACCTCACTATTGAGAGCTTCATCATTATCAGAATATGCTGAAATGGATGTTCCACTTTTCTCAGCAGATTTATTCACTTCATCTGACGACTCCATTAACCCCTCAGAAAAGTCAGAATCTGTTGAGTATTTTTTATCGGTTACCCTGTTACTGCCGTTTTTTTTTAACCCACCAACCGATTTCAGTAACTCTTTAAGCTCGGCATTTCTTGTCATGTGCACCAGCTTAAGCGACAAAATCTCGAAATGAACTCTTGGTTGCTGCACATCTTTCATTTTAATCTGTGCTTCACTCACCAGGTGCATCATACGCATAAGGTCTGCGTCGTTAAATTTTTTAGCTTGAGCAACATAGCGGTCTTTCGTCTCCTCGGTCGCTTCTATAAGGTGCATTCCCTCTTTTTGGCGGGCTACATAGAGATTGCGCAGGTGGTGGGTCAGCGACACCAGAAACTCCTGTATGTCGGCTCCGTCTTTCAAAATTCTGTCGATAAAAAGAAGTCCATCCTGCGGATTTTGAGCAGCCACGGCTTCTGTAAACTCAAACAGGTCGTCATTGCCAATCACATTCAGTGCTTTAACAAGCTCGTCGTAACGGATATCTGTTCCACAAAACGCAATTGCCTGATCCATCAAACCAAGCGCATCACGTAACGCCCCATCAGCTTTTTTAGCGATTGTATGCAGTGACTCGTCATCAATCTGTATATTCTCCTTATCTGATATCCTGCGCAGCCGGGATACAATTTCCTCAACACTAATTCGCTTAAAATCGAACCTCTGTACGCGGGATAGAATTGTTGGGAGCACTTTATGCGGCTCGGTTGTGGCAAAAATAAAAATGGCGTGAGGGGGCGGCTCCTCAAGTGTTTTCAGAAGCGCATTAAACGCCTGTTTCGAGAGCATGTGAACTTCATCAATAATAAAAACCTTGTAGCTTCCCGTTTGAGGCGGCACCCTCACTATCTCTCTCAGGTGGTGCACGTCATCTACTTTATTGTTGGATGCGGCATCAATCTCAACAACATTCATGGTCTGGCTTAAAGCCTCACCATCCACATTCTGGTCGATATGGTTGATAGCCCGTGCAAGAACCCTCGCCATGGTGGTTTTCCCAACTCCTCTTGGGCCGCAGAACATATATGCATGAGCCAGCCTGTTCTGAGCAATAGCGTTTTTCAGCGTACTACTAACATGCTCCTGCGACACAACATCGTCGAATGTGCTGGGTCTGTATGTTCGGGTTAGAGCTCTGTAATTGGCCATAAAATGAAATTTTAAAGAAATCTTTGCTAAGAGGGTATTAACGGAAACAAATTGCATCCGTTGTTTGTCTTAATCAAACGTTTAAGGTACAAAATTTGATCCTCCTTTTTGAACTGTTCTGATAAATTTAATCACTGTAAAAGGTTGTACCTGTT
>DATGBT010000158.1:0-3779 GCA_035312505.1 Balneolaceae bacterium
GGCTGATAAACCTTTATCACTTACCGACATAGACCAAACAGATGAAGATAAAGAGCTGCAATCCCGGATAATATCCTCGGGATCCATACCCTCACACATCGCAATCATAATGGATGGTAATGGCCGATGGGCCCAGAAAAAAGGTAATATTAGACTTTTCGGGCATAAAGCCGGTGTGGAATCTGTACGTGATGTTACTGAGTCCTGCGCTCAACTTGGTGTTGAGCATTTAACACTTTACGCTTTTTCAACTGAGAACTGGAACCGGCCCTCGCACGAAATTAACGGACTCATGAAATTGCTTGTTCAAGCTCTGAGAAATGAAGCCGAGCGTCTCAAAGAAAACGATATTAAGCTCGTTACCATCGGGCAGATCGAACGGCTGCCCGGCAAATGCCAAAGCCAGCTGAAAGAAGTAATGGAGATGACAAAAGATAATTCAAGGATGCAGCTTTGTCTTGCCTTGAGCTATTCGGGCCGCTGGGATATTACGGAAGCTGTGAAACAGATTGCATCTGAAGTGAAAAAAGGGACCATCAGCCCCGAAGATATACATGATGGATTAATTGGTTCGTATTTATCAACAGCATCTGTGCCTGACCCCGATTTAATTATCAGAACTAGCGGTGAGTACCGCATCAGTAACTTTTTATTATGGCAGCTTGCTTACTCAGAGTTGTTCATTACCGAAACATACTGGCCCGACTTTAGAAGAGATGAGCTCTATAAGGCGATCCTTTCTTATCAAAAAAGAGACCGAAGATTCGGCAAAGTGAAAAACGGGTATAAGAAAAGTGTAACGGCATCAGTTATTAATCATATCACACAGTAAAAAACTGAAGGTTAGTCGCAACAAGTGTTCAAATTGAAGCAAGTTTTAGCAAGTACTTTTATCCTGTTATTTGGAATGATCTTCGTACAAGAGGTTACTGCACAGGATACCGACACAATCGTTATCGAAGATCCTACACAAAATCCCCCACGCGAATATGAGATTCGTGAACTATCTATTACAGGGCTGGAAACCGGACGGGAATCTTTTTTATTGAGTACCAGCGGGTTAACTGTTGGAGAAACTGTAACAATTCCAGGCGAAGCCATATCCAATGCCATTCGTCAATTATTCAGAACGGGCCTGTTTTCTGATGTACAGGTTGTGCATGAACGTGTTGGGCTTAACGGGGTTAATATAGAAATTCAAGTGGAGGAACAGCCCCGCCTTGCCGGCTTTATACTCGAAGGGGGTAAACGATCGCACAGACGTGATCTGCGGGAAGAGCTTAATCTTATTAATGGTTTTGCGGTGACAAACTCCGTTAAACAGCAGGCTCTGAAAACCATTGACCGCTATTATAGTGAAAAAGGGTACTGGTATACGAATGTTGAGATTGAAGAGGAAATAACCAACGAAGAGAGAAACAGAGTAACTCTTACCTTTAATATCGAACCGGGAGAACGCATAAAAGTTAGGGAAATTTCCTTTAACGGGGTTGAAGAGTTCTCTGAAAAGGATGTCCGAAAAGAGTTTGATACTATCAAACAAGACCGTTGGTGGAGACTTTTTAAGCGACATGTGTATACTGAGGAAGATTTTGAAGAGGGAATCAACAACGTATTGCAATTCTACCGTGATAATGGCCACAGAGATGTGAGAATTTTGTCAGACTCTGTATATGTTGATGACTGGAGAAGTAAAGAAGGGGTTTATATAGATGTGGACGTTCAGGAAGGGCCAAAGTACCGAATCAGGAATATCGACTGGGAAGGTAATACAGTTTACACTGATGAGGAGCTTACTCAATTTTTCGGCTTCGAAAAAGGAGATGTATTCAACGAAAGTAAATTTGACGAAAATCTGAATTTTAGACAGGACGACAGGGATATTACGAGTTTGTACCAAAATATTGGTTACCTGTTTTTTGAAGTCCAGCCAAATATATCAATTGAAGAAGGCGATTCTCTCGATATTACTTTCGAAATACGAGAGGACGAAATAGCAACAATTCGCCGGGTCTCGTTCAGCGGTAATACGAAAACGCATGATGATGTTGTAAGGCGAACGATTCGAACCGTACCCGGAGATACATACAGCCGTTCAGCTATTGTTCGTTCGATACGTGAACTGGGAACACTTGGATATTTTAATCCTGAAGGAATTCAACCCGATCTTGTGCCCGACCGCGAAGAGAGTACGGTTGATATCAGGTATGATCTTGATGAGACACAGGGAACCGATAACTTTGAGTTTTCAGGGGGCTTCGGTGGCCGCCAGATAGGTATTATTCTTGCAGCACGTGTAAATTTCAATAACTTTTCCGTTCGCAGAATGTTTGAACCGGGCGGCTGGAGGCCTATTCCTTCTGGTGATGGCCAAAAAGTTTCCCTGGGAGTACAGGTTACAGGTCGTGGTTACCAAAATTACTCGTTTAGCTTTACGGAGCCGTGGTTCAGGGGGCGCCCAACATCACTGGGAGTTAGTCTATCGTACAATTTTTTAAACTTTAACAGTCGCTCAACGTTTCTCGGTTTTGAGCAGCCCGAAAGGCGAAACGAACTTTTTTCTGCCAGCGTAAGCGTTGGACGCCGAATGTCCTGGCCGGATGACTTTTTCTCACAGCGCCTTGTTTTAACGTACAACCACTTTAATGTGCTAGGCTTTAGCAACGTATTTGAAGATGGGAACGCCGATTTACTTACTCTGAAAGGAGAAATAGAGCGGAACTCGCTTGATAATTTTATATCACCCCGAAGTGGCTCAAAGTTTAGTGTATCCGGTGAATTTGCTTTACCGGTGCCCGATTTTAATCAGTTTTATAAACTGAGAACGGAATATCAGCACCATCATACAATTATAGGAAAGCTTACGTTGAGCAGTTCAGCGAGCTATGGGTATATGGGATATTTCGCTGGTGGAAACAGAAGCAACTTTCAGCGGTTCTTTTTAGGTGGTACACAAATTCAGCAGCGGCAAAACTTCCTGAATGACAATATTGATCTCCGTGGTTTTCCCGGTGGTTTTAATGGTGTTATTTCACCGCTTGATGAGAATCAGAACCTGGTAGGCGGACGTGTATTCAACAAATATACTTTTGAACTCAGGTATCCGGCCGTTAGCTCCGACCAGTTACAGCTGATTCCCTATGTATTTAGTGATGCCGGAAATGCATTTAATAATTTGAATGAGTTTTATCCGTTTGAAGTGAAAAGAGCTGTAGGTTTGGGAGCAAGGATATTTCTGCCCATTCTCGGGCTCGTTGATATAAGCTATGGTTACAGGCTCGACGGCACTCCGGCATCAACAGAAGGGCCGGGGCTTGCACCCGGAGAGTGGGAGTTCTTGTTTAATATAGGTGCACCATTCTAGCAATGAGTTATATAAATACTCATAAAGTCGGGTGCAATCAGCAGCTTTGTAAGATGCCTGGATCACGTATTAAGAAAACAGCACTATTAACAACACTGTTTCTAATTCTGATTGGCACGCCTTTAACTGCACAGGATCAGAAAATTGGTTTCATAGATTCAGATGTAATTTTGCAAAACATGCCGGAGTATAGCGGAATTGAACAGCAGCTGCAGCTGCTAAGCGAGAACTGGCGCGATGAGATTAGTGAACTTGAAAGTGAGCTCAGGGAATTGGAAGAAGATTTCGAAGCTCGTGAAATTCTTTTTACAGATGAAATAAGGCGCGAGCGTTTGGCTGAAATTGATCAGAAAAGCAGACAGCTCGAAAACTTTGTGGACGAAAAGTTTGGGCCCAGCGGGGAATATTTTACCAG
>DATGBT010000159.1:0-8663 GCA_035312505.1 Balneolaceae bacterium
TGATTTTTATTTAATAGGTTTTAGAATCATTCCTGCAAGCGGAGGAATTGGGATATTGATATGGCAGGGTTGATTATGCCACGGCCCGGACTCGCTTTTCAGTTTGGTAATACCTGCATTGCTCCCTCCGTAATGATCCGAGTCGCTGTTAAAAATTACCTCATATTCGGTCTCCTCAGGAACCCCGAAACGGTAAACATCATGATATTTCGGTGTAAAATTAAGAATAAAGATCAGGTAGTCGTCCCTGTTTTTTGCTTTTCTGATGAATGAAAGGAGGCTATTATCCGCATCGCTGATGTCGATCCACTCAAATCCTTCCCATTTAGAGTCTACTTCATAAAAAGCAGGTTCAGTCTGATAGAGCAGATTTAAATCCTTAACCAAATCTTTAATGCCTGTATGGTTGTCCCACTCCAGAAGATGCCAGTCGATCGATTTCGACTCAGTCCACTCGTTCCACTGGGCTATTTCATTGCCCATGAACAATAATTTTTTACCGGGGTGACCAAACATATAGGTGAAGAGCAGTCTGAGGTTTGCAAATTTCTGCCAGTCATCTCCCGGCATTTTTGAAAGCAGGGATCGCTTCATATGAACAACCTCATCGTGCGAAAGCGGGAGTATAAATTGCTCAGAAAAAGCGTAAATCAGCGAAAATGATAGCTGATCCTGATGATATTTCCGATAAATGGGATCTTTTTCGAAATAGGAAAGAGTATCGTTCATCCAGCCCATATTCCATTTAAAGTCGAATCCAAGGCCACCTGCTGATGTTGGTTTGGATACTCCTCCGTAGGAAGTGGATTCCTCAGCAAAAGTAAGAATTCCGGGAAAGTACTCGTGGGTAACTTCGTTGAACCTTCGCAGAAAATTTATGGCTTCCAGGTTTTCCCGTCCGCCATACTGATTTGGAATCCATTCGCCCTCCTCACGGGAATAATCGAGGTAGAGCATAGATGCGACTGCATCAACGCGAAGGCCATCGATATGAAACTCCTCAATCCAGTATATAGCGTTGGATATGAGAAAGTTCATTACCTCAATCCTTCCGAAGTTAAAGATGTTGGTACCCCAGTCTTTGTGTTCTCCCTGCCGGGGGTCTTCGTGCTCATAAAGTGCCGTACCGTCAAACTTGCGGAGACCGTGCTCATCTTTGGTAAAATGAGCCGGAACCCAGTCGACAATAATGCCAATATCTTCTTTGTGGCACTTATCGATGAAGTAGCGAAGATCATCAGGGTTGCCAAAGCGGCTTGTGGGTGCAAAATACCCGGTAATCTGATAGCCCCAGGAGGGATCGTATGGATGCTCGGCAATAGGCATGAGCTCTACATGAGTAAATCCCATCTCTTTAAGATAGGGGACTAAATCATCTGCAAGTTCCCGATAGCTCAAAAAACTGTTCTGCTCATCCACTTTTCTTTTCCATGAACCGGGATGTATTTCGTACACCGATACCGGAACTTCCTGATACTGTTTTATGGGGCGTTCCTCAAGCCACCTGGAATCTTCCCATTCGTAACTGCTGTTCCATACTTTTGAGGCGGTTCCCGGCCTTAGTTCACTGAACCGGGCATAGGGGTCTGCCTTTTTCAGGAGTTCCGGTTCCCCGTAGGTTTTAATCTCATATTTATACAGATCTCCATCTGTTACATGTGGAATAAACGTTTCCCAAATTCCCTGATCATGATATTTTCGCATTCCGTGTATGCGTCCGTCCCAATTGTTAAATGAGCCAACAACACTTACTCTTCGCGCACTGGGGGCCGAGACTACAAAGTGTGTTCCCTTTACACCGTCAACAGTTTTGGTATGCGAACCCATCCAACGGTAGGTGTGGTGATGATTACCCTCACCCCAAAGCTGCAGATCGTAACTGTTTAAAAGTGTGCTAAAACGGTATGCATCCTCTATCACATAATCCTCGCCAACATAGGGATGGATTTTAAGCTTGTATGAAAAACGATTTTTTCTACGAGGGTACACATACTCAAAAAGGCCCTCATCAGATGCACGGTTCATCTCTACGGCTTTACCGCTGTCGGGCAGAATGGTTACCTCTTTTGCATCGGGACGAAAACATCGAAGCACCAGTTTTTCCTTGCCATCCACCTGTACATTATGAAGACCCAGTACTGCAAAAAGATCTCCGTGTTCTCCGTTGGATATTGCGCGTATTTCTTCGATTTTAAGTGTCACGTTCTCCTCATCAATTTTAAATTGTCAGCTATTTAAGATATAAATTTTATGTCGAAATTTATTGTTTTAATACGATTTCTGTACAGATTCGCCTGAAACCTGAAAAAATGAATGTTACTCAGTTTATATCGAAGCGCTACCTTTTTTCAAGGAAACATATCTCCCTGATCTCAATACTCACGTCTATCAGTGTTATTGGAATTACGATCGGCACGGCACTTCTTATCATTATATTATCGGTTTTTAATGGGTTTTACGATGTGATTCGCAGCTACCTGCTTACTTTCGATCCGGACATTCGCATTGAAGCGGCCGGAGAGCAGGGAATTATTTTCAATGAAGATATTACGAATCAGATTACGGCACATCCGGAAGTGGTTACTGTTGTTCCATACGTGGAAGGGAAAGCCATGCTCGTGTTTGAGACAGGAAACAACGAAGTGTTAAATATTCGCGGTATTGATGCTTCACAGGATCCATTTATCATGAACCTACAGGAGGAAAGCGGCAACAGTATCGATCTCGCAATTAAAGATGGGAAGCTTGGGGCCGTGCTAAGTGAATCACTCATCAATCGCTATCGTCTGTCGCCGGGAGACGAGCTAACGATGCTTAGTCCGTCTGGTATGCGGAGGTCACTTACCCAGTTTTCGGCTCCGAGGGCCAGCCGGTTTACCGTGCGATCGAGTTACAACATACACCAAATCGTAGACACGGATATCGTATATGTGGATATTGCAGCCGCACAACGGCTGTTTAACATGCCAAATACAGTATCTGGTTTTGATGTAAAGTTAACAGATACCGACATTGCCGACGTTGTAAAACAGGATCTTGCTTCTGTTTTGGGAGGCGATTACAAAATTTCTACCTGGTACGACCTTCAGAAACCGCTCTATGATGTAATGTACCTGGAAAAATGGGGATCTTACTTTATTCTGATGATTATTGTTTTGGTTGCCGCACTTAATATTGTTGGCTCTCTCACGATGATCGTTCTTCAGAAAAAACAGGATATTGGCGTGCTGATGTCGATGGGTATGACTAAAAAGAAAATTAAAAAAATCTTCAGAAACCAGGGACTGTATATCGGTTTGATTGGCAGCGGTATTGGCGGGGTTGTAGGACTTCTTATAACATTTGCACAAAAGGAGTTTAGCCTGGTTAAGCTTTCATCATCGTTCATTATTGATGCCTATCCGGTTGCCATTCAGATTTCAGATATTATTCTGGTTCTTCTTGGAACAATGACACTCTGCCTTCTGGCAAGCTGGTATCCCGCACTGCGGGCATCGAATGTACAGCCCGCCGATGCGGTTAGGGGTGAATAAACAGGCAAAATTATGGATCCGATAACGCAGGGACTGGTTGGGGCTGCTGCTGCGGGAGCTGCCAATACGAAGAAGGAGCTGCATAAAATTGCACTTACAACTGGTTTCGTATGCGCAACATTGGCAGATCTGGACGTGCTTTTTCGAAGTGCATCAGATCCGCTTTTCGCTGTTGAAATGCATCGCCAATTTACACATTCGCTGTTCTTTATACCTGCAGGCGCTTTGATCGGCGCAGTGCTGATCTGGCCATTTTTCCGGCGTAAAACCTCCTTTCTTACACTCTGCCTCTTTGCATTACTGGGGTATTCAACGGCCGGTTTGCTGGATGCTTGCACAAGTTACGGTACACAGCTGCTTTGGCCTTTTTTTGATACGAGAGTTGCCTGGAATCTTATTTCTGTCGTAGATCCGTTGGTTACGGTGGGGCTGGGTATCTTGATCGCCTTCTCCTTCATTAGAAAAAAACGAAGGTGGTCCATTGGAGCTTTGGTCTGGCTCATTCTCTTTTTAATTGGCGGATATGTACAGCAACAGCGTGTAATTAATGCCGGGATGCAGTTTGTGGAATCAAAAAACAGAACAGTCGATGATTACACAGCCAAGCCCACCATAGGAAACAGGTTGCTTTGGCGGTTCACTTACATTAGTGATGGAAATATTTATTCAGACGGAATACGTGCGGGCTGGTTTTCCGGAATCAACTATTACGAGGGAGACTCTGCACCGCGTATTACTCCTGCAACCGATTTCTCTGAAATTGAAGGAACACAGAAGTGGAGGGATATTCAAAGATTTGAGCGCCTTTCTGATGGCTATCTTGCCTGGCATCCGCGGGATAAAAACGTTCTGGGCGATGCACGCTACGCTATGCTGCCAACCAGAATTGAGCCGCTTTGGGGTATAAGAATTGATCGATCTGATACAGACTCTCCAACACCTTTTGTGAATATCAGGGATGCGGGGCCGGAGGTAAGGAACCGGTTTACAGATATGCTTCTTGGAAGAGAACTTACTGAACAGAAAAGATGATCAGGTGCTCTCTTCATTTTTGTCTGATGAATCCTCTTTCGATTCTTTGTTCCGGAAATTGAGTTCGGAACGGAGATGCAGATCGCGCTGTGGAAATGGAATCTCGATATTATTCTCATTGAATTTCCGCACAATGGCCTGATTCAGTTCATTTCTCATTTCGTAGCGATCCTTCACGTTTGGAATCCAGACACGGATCTGCATATCCCACGAGGAGTCGCCAAACTCTGTAAGGTGTACCTGATGTTTTGGATTTTTCATCACTTTGGGATGCTCTTCGGCTATTTCATTGAGAGCCTTTAAAACAGAATCCAGGTCTGATGAATAAGACACGCCAACGTTCAGATCAAGCCTGAAGGTAGGATTACCGTGAGAATAATTAACCACATTATTTTCCACAAACTGTGAGTTTGGCACAATAATGGAAATATTATTGAGGGTATGAATTTTTGTGGATCGAATATTGATCTCAGTGACATCTCCTTCTATACCGGCTACATCAACGCGGTCTCCCACACTGATAGGGCGCTCGAACATGATAATAAGTCCTGAAATAAAATTTGCTGTAATATTTTGCAGGCCAAATCCAATACCTACCGAGAGAAGACCGAAAATAACAGCCAGACTGGAGAGGTCAATCCCTACAAACTGAAAAGAGATAAGAAAACCTATTACGACAATAATGTACTGCGAAACCCGGGCGAGCGTGTATTGAAGTCCCGGATCAATATCGAACCGATCCAGAATTCTGCCGCGAAGCATTTTTCGGGTGAAAATACCCAGGAATAGAAATAGAGATATAAAAAACAGGAATATAATGAGTGACATGATGGTCACAGGGTCGTCCTGCAGAGTGAAAAGCCTGAGATTAAGAAATTCTCTCAGCTGTTCAATGTAGTCACTTAATTCCATGTGCAACCTGTCTGAATTAATATTCTGAGGATGAACTCTTCAAATAAGAACCGGTAAATCTAAAGGAGCTTGAGTTACTCTGTCTCCATCAGCAGAAAATTTCTGCGATGAAAACAGAGCGTATGTAAACTCTTATTGTTTAACGTCCACATTCCAGATTTCGTCGGCGTAATCGCGTATCGTGCGATCTGATGAAAATTTGCCCACTCTGGCTGTGTTGAGTATAGCCTTTCTGAACCATTCATCACGATTCTTGTAGAGTTCATCTACCTCAGCCTGTTTGTCTACGTAGGCTTTGTAATCTGAGAGTACCAGGAAGTAGTCACCTTTGTGCAGTAAAGCATCAATAATGGGTTGAAACAACTCTTTATCATCATTAAAAAACCCGTCCTTTATTTGGTCCAGAGCGTGCTTTAGTTCTTTGTTTGAGTTGTAATGATCCCATGGATCGTATCCTTCGTGCCGAATTTTCTCAACGTCATCAACCGTGTTGCCAAAGATGAAGATATTTTCGTCACCCACTTCTTCTTTTATTTCCACGTTTGCACCGTCAAGTGTGCCAATGGTAAGGGCGCCATTCAGTGCAAACTTCATATTGCCTGTGCCCGATGCTTCAAAGCCGGCTGTTGAAATTTGTTCTGACAAGTCGGCTGCGGGGATCATTTTTTCCGCCAGGGTTACACTGTAATTCTCAAGGAAGAGGAACTTCAGCTTTCCGTTTACGTCCGGGTCACTATTGATTTTTTTGCCTACGTCATTCATCAGCTTTATGAAAAGTTTTGCCATCGTGTATCCCGGCGCTGCTTTTCCGGCCACAATAATAGTGCGGGGAACCACATCCATATCGGGATTCGATTTGATGCGATTATACTGAGTAATAGCATAGAGTGTAAGCATTAACTGACGCTTGTACTCATGAATTCTCTTAATCTGAATATCAAAGAGCGACTGGGTGTCTACATCGATGTCTCTTTTCTCCTTGATGTAGTCGGCAAGTCGCTGCTTATTCTCTTGTTTTATGGATATAAACTGATCCACAAACTCTTTATCATCAATAAATTTCTCAATCTTCTTGAGCTCATCAAGATGGGTAACCCAGCTTTCGCCAATTTTCCCAATCAGAAGCTCAGACAGCTTTCTGTTACACTGCCGTAACCAGCGCCGCGGGGTTATTCCGTTGGTTTTATTGGTAAAGCGTTCCGGGAAAATTTCGTAAAAATCCCGGAACAGGGTTTTCTTGAGAAGTTTACTGTGAAGAGCCGCTACTCCGTTTACTTTATGAGATCCCACAATACCCAATGATGCCATATGAACTACAGGGTTTTCACCTTCTCCCACAATAGATACACGGCTTATCTTTCCACGGTCGTCTCCAACTTCTGCCTGTACTTTTTGGAGGAACCGGCGGTTAATTTCATATATGATCTGCAGGTGGCGTGGCAGCAAGTTTCTGAGTAATGAAACCGGCCATTTTTCCAATGCTTCAGGCAGCAACGTATGGTTCGTGTATGCCATGGTTTTAACCGTAATGTCCCAGGCTAGGTCCCAATCCAGATCTTCCTCGTCTACGAGAACTCTCATGAGCTCCGGAATAGCAAGATTTGGGTGTGTGTCGTTACATTGAATGGCAACCTTCTCGGGCAGCTTCCTCCAGTCGTCATTTGTTTTCCTGAAACGTCTCAGGATATCCTGCATGGATGCTCTTACAAGGAAAAACTCCTGTTTTAGTCGAAGTTCCTGGCCTACAAAAACCTTGTCATTTGGGTAGAGTACACGGGAGATGTTTTCATTGAGCTGAGTGTCACGAACGGCATCAATGTATTGTCCCTGGTTAAAACTTTTCAGGTCGATGGAAGATGAGGATGTTGCTCTCCAAAGCCTCAGGTTATTTACAATCTCATTTTTATACCCGGGGATAGGTGTGTCGTAGGCTACAGCCAGAACGTCATGGGTATCCTTCCAGTTAAATCGCAGATCACCGCTTTCGTCGTGGTAAGCGTGTGAGTTTCCGTAAAAAGGAACCTTATACTGAATTTTTGGACGAACAATGTCCCATGGATTTCCATATCTCAGCCAGAGGTCAGGCTTTTCAACCTGGAAACCATCTTCAATCGACTGATAAAAAATACCATAGTCGTACCGGATACCGTATCCAATAGCGGGGATGCCAAGAGTGGCCATGGAGTCGAGAAAACAGGCTGCAAGCCGGCCCAATCCGCCATTTCCAAGTCCGGCGTCCCACTCAGCACTGCGTACATCATCGTAATCGAGCCCGAGATCTTCCATTGCTTCAGCTGCCACATCCTGCAGGCCGAGATTTACAAGCATATTATCTAGGAGTCGCCCAATGAGATACTCCATAGAAATGTAATAGACGCGTTTTGTATCGTTGGTGTAATACTGTTGCTGGGTATTGAGCCACCGGTCGTGCAGACGGTCCATGACAGACAGAACTACACTTTTGTAGTTATCCCACCGTGTATTTGAATATTCATCTTTTGCAAGCGTATAACGCATATGCTGTTTAATGTCCTCTCTGAAAGAGTCTGCATCCATACCGCTGCGTGGGTTCAATTCATTTTTTGCCATAATAGTGTATCATTAAAAAAATTGTAGTTGAGGGCTCTCAATATGTTCAAAAATCGTATTTAGGCCCTTAAAATAGAGATAATCTTACTCTTTTCGATAAATACCGTGATCCGGTTTGAAATTTGGCCGGGTTATGTTGGTTTTAAAGCCAAGATCATGAAACGATTCATAGGCGTTAATAGCAACAAAATCTTGCTCAAAGATACCGAAAACTGTAGAACCGCTACCACTCATAGCCGCGTAGGATGCTCCAAACTCATAAATCTGATCCTTAATATTTCCAATCAGCTCATTATACGCAATCACCGGCGGCTCAAGATCGTTTGATAATAGATATCGCCACTCATCCGGTTCTTCATTCACTAAAACGTCCCGGATCGAAAATTCGGGGTCAGAGTTTGGAATACAGTTTTTGTATGCCTCGGCGGTTGACGATTCGAAACCCGGCCAAATTGCAACAATCCATGCACTGGGTTGAATATCGAGTGGTTCTATGTCCTGGCCCAGGCCGGTTCCCAGGCCGGGGGTTCCCTTTACAAAGAAAGGCACGTCTGCTCCGATATCTCTGCTCAGATCTGTAAGTTCGCTATCCGAAAG
>DATGBT010000160.1:0-12974 GCA_035312505.1 Balneolaceae bacterium
TTCTCTTGAATGATGCGCGTAACAACAATTCTTCTCTATCGAATCTTTTCTTGAGTACCTAATACAATACCAATACAAGTAATACAATGAATAAACAAGGAACAGTAAAGTGGTTTGACGCTGAAAAAGGTTTCGGTTTCATCAAACCAGCTGACGGAAGCAAAGACATTTTTGTACACAGAAATAATGTAGAGAATTTGGGACACAACCAAGGACTTGAAGAAAATGAAGAAGTGGAGTTTGAAGTAGAAGAAACTCCTAAAGGACTGAGTGCAATCAATGTAGTGAGCCTAACTTACGAATAGGCACTAATTTTTGATTAAAAATTAAAAGCCCGTTTTGGATCTCCAAAACGGGCTTTTTTATTTCCGGAACCCCGGCCAGAAATTCTCTTTATTAAAAAAGTCAGGCAGTTGCAGGCTTTTTATCGAGTCCCTTGTTTTTTGCGGCAATGCTGTAGCGTGTATGGGGTGCAAACTCGAGTCTGCCCTTCTCTATAGGCTCTCCCGTAGCCCGGCAAATTCCATACGTTCCGTTTTCTATTCTTTCCAAAGCTCGTTCTAATTCACCGATAAACTTAATATTTCTCTCTATAAGTCGGTTTGTTAAATCCAGACTCTCTTCGATACTGCCAACATCACTCATGTGATGATCGATAGATGAAGCGTCATCATCGTCTGAATTCCGAATATCCTCCAGGGTCTGAATTAAATACTCAAGCTCTTCCTGAGCTTTCTCTTTTTTATTTAAAATAATGGCTTCGAAGTAGGCAAGTTCTGCTTCATTTAATGTAGTTTGAAATCTTCTTTCGCCATTCTCTTTATTCTTGAGCGCTTCCATAATGTTGAGGATTAGGGTTTAAATTGTTTTGATTAACAATACCAAAACCACCAACACCACAATATCAGGGAATTCCCCAAAAGCAGTTGAGCCTAATTACTACTCCGTGAACCGCGAGGTAATGCATTTCATTAGCTGTTTAGCAGCTCTCTGTGCATTTTTTGAATGGAACGAACAATAGGCCCCGGCTTACCATCTGCCAGCTCATGACCGTCAACTTTTATAATTGGCTGAATATCTGTTGTTGTTCCGGAAAAGAAAAGTTCGTCGAGATGGATGATATCCTCCTGACGGATTGGATCAAAATGAACCGGTATTTCCAACTCATTTGCAATCTCGAGAACAACGTTTCGAGTGATGCCATCAAGAATGTAATTTGTTGCAGGATATGTGTAAAGTTCACCATCTTTAACGCCAAACACGTTGGCGTTGGGGCTCTCCGTCACTACTCCATCACGGATCATAACCGCACTGTTTACTCCCATTTCTTTTGCCTGCTGCTTGGCAAGTGTATTTGGCAACAGGTTCACTGTTTTCAGGTTACAACGGGCCCATCGTATGTCTGCGATAGTAATTGTATCCTCTCCTCTTTGGTGCAGTTCAGTGTGTGGGGAAAATGATGCAGATGAAAGGTATATCGTTGGCTCCACTTCAGGGTCGGGGAAGGTGTGAGTTCTCGGCCAGGCCGCCCCCCTGGTAATTTGCAGGTAAACAGACGCCTCTCCGCTTTGGTGACCGTTCGTTTTAATCAACTCCCGGCTTATTTCGGGGATATTGTCTATCACACTGTTCGGAACGGCGATTTTTAAACCGTCAAGCCCTTTTTTCAATCTTTCAATATGCTGCTTCTCTCTGAAGAACCTGCCATTTACAACACGCGTTACCTCATATATGCCATCACCAAAGACAAAACCTCTGTCGCCAACTGAAATTTTTGCTTCTTCATGATTTACGAAAGATCCGTTCAGATATACCTGCATAATTGATGATTTAGTTGAGTGTAGATCAGGTAGTATACTTTATTTTATGTTTAAAATGTAGAACGGTTTAACAAAAAAACACAGTCAGATGAGTGGTTGAATCGAAGCCCGATGCAGCTCGGTATCGTAAACCGACACGGTTCCGCGATTTCCAAAGCCATGAGTTGTGCCCGGATTAACAGATAATACTCCCCCTCTATTAATTACAGAAGCTTCGTGTGTATGACCTGAAATCACCACGTCATACCTTTTTGATTCAATCAGGCTTTGAGTAATCTCAGGTACTGTTCCATGATACACGGCGACGGTACGGTTATCTGTACTAAACCGGTAGAAATCTCCGTGCAGGGTGGCACCGTTCTCTTGGAATTTCTTCATCAGCAGATAAATATCACCATCATTATTACCAAGAATACCGTGCAGGTTTAAACCTTTAAAGTGCTGAATCGTGAACGGACTGCAGTAGTCGCCGGCGTGAATTACTTTTGACACGTTCTGTGAGCTAAAGTAAGACGCAGCTTTTTTAATATTCCTTACATTATCGTGGGAGTCGGAGCAGATTCCAATCAGCATATTGTTATGAGTTTTATTTTAAATATCGGCCTTACAGAAATAAAAACAGTTTAGATGAAAAAACCAATGAAGATGACTGCTGATCAATCCCCATAAGAACAAAAGAAGTGCTTTTGGTTACTGCTTTTAATAAATCTTTGTTACCTTCATGAATTCAAACAAACAATGATTTAGTGATGATATGTCAGTAACAAAAAAAGATATTCAATATGTGGCTCATCTTGCCATGCTTCAGCTCGAAGATGATGAGGCAGAGGGGCTCAAGGAAGACATGAATCAAATTTTGGGCTACATCGACACTTTAAATGAAGTGGATACCACAGATGTTGAACCACTTGAACACGTAAATGAAATAACGGCATCAACCTTCAGAGAAGATAAAGCGGAAGAACCGGTGCCCCACGAAGACGCACTGAAAAATGCGCCTGATGCTGATTCTGACTATTTCCGCGTACCCCGTGTAATCGAGTGAAGTACCAGTATAAGCGATTATGGCTATATCGCTTTTCAACCGGCTGCATAGCGGCGAATACCAATCCTCATTCTATAACCTAATGGCCTCCAAAAAGAAAAAGAAATCAGTAAATTCGGGCGATAACGTTTGGAGCCGTCTTTCAAACAATCAAAAACATATCGTTTGTATACTGTTTCTGCTTGCAGCGCCACTTTTTCTCTACCATGCCACGGTACTGGGTGGCTATCAGTACATGGGGAATGATGATATACAATGGCGTGCAGGTGCTGAGTCATTAAAAGAGTATGAAGAGCAGTTTAACGAGGTAGCGCACTGGGCTTCGAACATGTTCTCGGGTATGCCTGCCACAACCATTTCACATCCGCCACAGGTTGTAAATCTTGACACCCTCGTAAAAGCGCTTGATTTTATCTATCCTGCAGTGGAGACGTGGATCCTGCTTACCGGTGCCTATGTAATGCTGATTCTTCTTGGAATGAGTCCGTTTTCTGCACTATTCGGATCAATTATAATGGGTTTTACAACCTACATCCCCATCATCATCGGAGCCGGGCATAATGCAAAATTTTTAGCCTACCTATATATTCCCTGGATCTATACCGGTTATCTGCTAATGCGGAATAAATCCGATGTGAACAGAGCTGGCATATTTATTTTTACCCTGGCTCTTACACTACATTTACGTGCGTACCACCCCCAGGTCACCTATTTTTTCCTGCTGCCACTTCTCTCACTGTTTATCTTTGATTTAATTCGAGCCATTAAAACGGGTAAGGGTAAACAGTTTGCCATAAATACGGCTGTGTTATCTGCAGGGGCGATCATCGCTGGGCTGATCGTTGCCCAGATGTATTGGAGTACACTGGAGTACTCTTCATTCAGTATGCGGGGAGGGTCCGAATTGTCGGGAACCGAGGGGCTTGCTAGGGATTATGCATTTGCATGGTCGCAGGGGTGGGGTGAACTCCTCACCCTGTTAATACCGGGAGCCTTTGGCGGCTCTGAGCTATACTGGGGACCAAAATCGTTTACGAGCGGACCGCACTATGCAGGTGCCCTTGGGTTTCTCTTTTTTGTGATAGGGGCTGTGAAGTCATCGCACAGTTTAAAATGGGTTTTTATTGGTCCTGGTATTGCTGCCACACTATTTTCGTTAGGGGAGCATTTTGGCCTGCTTAATAATTTTATGTTCGAGTATATACCGCTTTTTAACAAATTTCGGGTTCCTGAAATGTGGTTAATGATTGCCGTATTCTGCTTTGCAGTGGCAGCCGCCATGGGGTTTGAATGGATGATTCAGCAGGTAAAGCGGGCGGAAAAAAAGGGTGAATCGCTTAAACCCGTTTACTACGCTCTTGGAATAGCTGCCATAGCGGGACTGTTTGTATTTCAGTTTATGGATTACGAGAAGCCGGGGGAGCGACAGCTAATTGCTCAGCAGATCGCATCTCAAAACAATGTTTCACCTGATGATCCACGGGTATCACAGACTGTTACCCGTGTTCTTGAGTCACAATTAAAGCCTGAAAGGAGGGAGCTGGCCCAATCAGATACACTTCGTTTTTTTCTTTTAGTGGGACTTGGAGCCGCGATTATTGCTGCCATGCTTTTTCGAAAAATTCCCGTTTATATGGGGGCATCCCTTCTGATCATCATATTACTATATGATCTTACCCGGGTCGATCAGCGCTATCTCAGTGAGAACTCACTGGTAGATCAGCGTTTTGAACGCGAAGACATTCTGGAACGCAGAGAGCGGGACCTGGATGAATTTATTCAGCAAAACATTTCTGACCGGGAGGGCTGGCCCTACAGGGTACTGCCAATTCTTGATAACGCCTTCAATAACGCAGTTCCGTCGTATTTTTACCCATCAGCTGGTGGGTATTCCGGTGCAAAACTCAGCTACTACCAGGATGTTATAGATGAAGCATTCTTTTCAGGCACATCCGGCCTTAACAACGGGGTGCTAAGCATGCTCAATATCCGCTATCTAACTCTTCAGCAGCCCATTCCATTGCCGGGGTACGAAACCGTTTTTGAGTCTGACAACGGAACGGTGATCGAAAATCAGAGGGTCATGGCCAAAGCGTTTTTTGCTGATTCCGTTGCTGTTCATCTGAATCAGGCGGACGTATTGGAAAGCATAAAGGCCGGATTTAACCCTGTAGAAACGGCATTTGTTGCAGAAGATATTGCTATTTCATCCAATCCCGATTCAACGGCTTCTGTAGTCATAACCGAATATAATGCGAACCAGATAAAGGCAGACATTACCAGAAGTGAGCCCGGCTTCCTGGTTTTGGGAGAAATCTGGTATCCACCCGGCTGGCGAGCCACGCTAAACGGAGAAGAGATTCCAATTATACGCACCAACTATATTCTCAGAGGCTTTGAAATTCCTGCGGGTAACCACGTTCTCGAAATGAAACTGGAACCCGTTTGGTATACTGCCGGACGATGGATGTCGCTTGTGGGCACACTAATGCTGGTGGGTCTTGGAGTTTTTGCGATTGCGGGTTATGTGAGAAAGGAGTAGGGATTTCCATGATCCACTTCATTGCCAGAAAATTGTTTTGGGGGTTTTTTCGGCACATTCTGTCCGATAAGGCCTATGCCAGAGTCCGGTATAAGCTGGAGCAGGGATTCTTTCCCGATCTTAATAATTCTGAAAGGCTAACTGAAAAGATTCAGCAGTTAAAACTGTTCGACAGAAACCCGTTAAGACAACGCGTAGCCGATCGAATAAAAATGCGCGATTATGTATCGGAAAAAAGCACAGCAGATCATCTTATCCCCGTGCTTGGCGTTTATGACACCTTAAAAAAGGAAGATTGGGGCCGGTTACCAAACCAGTTTGTATTAAAAGCCAATCATGGATGTGGGTTTGTAAAAATTATCAGGGACAAACCTGCAGAGAAGTTTGAGGAGATAAAACGGCTCACGAAGTTCTGGCAGGGTCAGGATTATTCAAAACTGGGGCGGGAGTGGGTGTACAAAGATCTGCCACGGTTGATTATTGCAGAGGAGTTATTGCTCAGTGAAGCGGGTAAAATTCCCCGTGACTATAAATTTACGTGTATTCATGGAAGAATAGAGCTCGTTCAGGTTGATATTGGCCGTTTTAATGATCAGAAACGCAATCTCTACGACCGTGATTTTAATCTATTGGACGTGAAACTTCTCTACCCTCAGTATGACGGTAAACTGGAAAAGCCTGCGCTCTGGGATGATGCAGTACAGCTGTCTGAGAAACTGGCAGAAGATTTTGACTTTATTCGCGTGGATCTATATTTGACTGACGGCAAAATATATGTTGGAGAGCTGACGAACTTTCCGGGAAGCGGATTCATCGGTTTTGATCCTGATGAATTTGACAAGGAGATGGGTAAGAAACTGTCGCTTAGCTTTCAGGAAAAATAGTGTTCAGAATTTCGAATGCAATTTCTGACTTCAAGCCGGAAAAGGTTTTTTGAGGCTTGTCAATCGCCAATAGAGTAATCGTATTTTTATCTGAGCCAAATCCGGTGTTCGAGTTGCTTAGCTGGTTTACGCAGATATAGTCTGCATTTTTCTTTTCCAGTTTTTTTGATGCGTTTTCAATCACATTGTCGGTTTCCATGGCGAAGCCAATCAACGTTTGATGGGGTTGTTTCTTATCACCCAGCCACTGGAGTATATCCGGAGTGTTTTCAAAACGGAGGTCGGTATGTTCTTCAGTTTTTTTGATTTTCGATTCTGATACCGATGCCGGCTTGTAATCGGAAACAGCCGCCGCCATGATGAATATATCGGCATTCTTTGAGTTTTTAACCAGTTCAAGCAAATCGTCAGCCGATGTAAATCGTTTGGCAGGGATACGATCGGGAACCCCGATCGACACCGGGCCAAGAAACAGCTCTACATCTGCTCCAAGAGTCCTTGCCGCTTCAGCCATAGCAAGCCCCATTTTGCCGGAGCTTGGATTTGATAAAAACCGTACAGGATCCAGAAACTCACGCGTAGGTCCCGCTGTAACGATAACCTTTTTACCGGTTAAGGGACCCTTAATTTGATGTTGTTGAATAATTTCCGATGATTTTTGAAGAATGACATCGTCTTCGGGTAGGCGGCCCCTGGCATCGAGCCCGCTGGCGAGATAGCCGCTGTCGGGCTCCAGTGTATAATAGCCCAGCTCTTCAGCCTTTTTCAGATTGTTTTGCACTGTGGCATGCTCATACATTTCTCCATCCATAGTAGGGCAGATAAGGAGGGGGCACCTGGCTGCAAGTGCGGTAGATGTGAGCATATTATCGGACTGGCCGGTAACGAGCTTGGCCAGTGTATTTGCCGTGCAGGGGGCGATCACAAAAAGATCTGCCCATTCACCCCAGTGAATGTGTTTTGTCCAGGAGTCATCCTGTTTGTTATCCGTAAAAACTTCTGTGGCTACAGTGTGCCTGCTGAGGGCAGAAAAGGTTTCTACTCCCACAAACTTCGTAGCTGAGGGAGTCATGGTAACGCGGACGTCGGCACCCTGTTTTTGAAAAGATCGTAATAGATAAGCTGCTTTGTAGGCAGCAATTCCACCAGTAACGCCCAAAATAATGCGTTTACCGGTCAGCATAATCAGATCTCTTTATCAGGATAACGGTAGGTTATTTTTCCTTCGAGCATTTCGTCAACTGCGCGGCGAGCGGCATGCGGAAGCTTCTCAAATGCCTTGGAGATATTTTCCTGCTCTTCGTTGAAGGTAAATTCATCTTCATCTTCAAACCCTTCGAAATATTTTAATTTCTCTTCGAGTTCGAGTTTTTCCTGAGCGGCAATTTGCCGGGCTCTTTTTGAAAGGGCAACCAGCTTCTCATATTTGTTGCTGCTTTTTCCAAGATTTTCAACATCAAGCGTTTTAATGGGCATATGCTTATTTATCTATAAAGGTTGTAATGATCGATTTTAATTCGCTGTAGGCCTCATTGAGGTCATCATTTACTACAACATTATCGAATTTGTTTTTATATGTCATCTCTTTGCCGGCTCTTTCTAGTCTTAATTTCAGTGACTCATCTGTTTCTGAGCCGCGAGAAATTAATCTCTGCTTTAGAACCTCGAGAGATGGTGGTGCAATAAATATGGTTTTGACATATTCTCCAAAACTCGACTTTACATTTAATGCACCTAACACATCCACGTCAAGCAGAGTAAAATATCCTTTTTCAATGTCATTTTCAATGGTTTTGCGCAGGGTACCATACATGGTTCCATTATAGAACTCTTCCCATTCTAAAAACTCTCCCTGCTCGATTTTTTTCCTGAAATCGGCCTTGCTGATGAAATAGTAGTGTTTTCCATGAACTTCATCTTTTCGCGGTGAACGTGTTGTTGCGCTAACCGAGAACTGAAGATTGTCAAAATCAAGGAGCAAGCGCTTTGTCATAGTCGATTTTCCGCCGCCGCTGGGTGAGGCAAGAGCGATAATTTTACCTTTTTTACTCAATATTCTGAACCTGTTCTCGTATCTGTTCGAGTTTCTCTTTTCCGAGTACGATGTGGTGTGAAATTTCTGAATCGTTGCATTTCGCACCTATGGTGTTAAGCTCCCGGTTAATTTCCTGGCACAAAAAGTTTAGCCGTCTGCCAACCGGCTCGTCGGATTCAAGCGCTTCAAGGAAAAATTTAAGGTGCGAATCGAGACGAATAATCTCCTCATTCACGTCCATTTTATCAACTAAAAGAGCTATTTCTGTTTCCAGCCTGTCTTTGTCAACCTTTTCCTCATCAATCATCGAATGAATTCTGACCTGTAGTTTTTCCCGAACTTCCGGTGCACGCTTATCGGATAGATTTCGTACTTCAGTGATCATATCAGATATACCGGTTATCTGTTTGGTAAGGTCATTTTTCAGCTCTTTTCCCTCCTGTATACGCATACTGTTCATCAGGTCAACTGCTTTTTCGAGTGCCAGTTGTGCGTTTGTCCAAATCACCTCAACCTCACTCTCATCCACTTCAGATGGTTTAAAGAGCTCGTCAAAATGGAGAATATCTTTGATCTGAACGGGCTCCTGTATGTTGGCCAGGAATTTGATCTGCTCAAGCATTTTTCCGTACGCTTTCACAAGATTTTCGTCGAATGTAATGTCGGGTTTGCCCAAATTTGATTTATCAACATAGACACTGATGTGCGCTTTTCCGCGGGAGATATGTTTTTGCACAATTTCTTTGATATCAAACTCCTGCTGTTGCAAACTCTGCGGAGATCGAATAGAAATGTCAAGATAGCGGCTGTTCAGCGTTTTAATTTCTACAGAAACCTGAAAGCCGTTTGCGGTTGACTCTCCGCGCCCGAAACCTGTCATGGATTTGATCATATCAAAAAATAATTGGGGATTATTGTTTCTAAGCTATTAAAATTTCTTTTTTGATGCTTTTTTGAATCTATGGCTGCACATGGCTTAGCACATCAGAAGCGAGTTTCCTGGCTGTTTTTTCATCTGCTGCTTCACTGTAGATACGCACGATGGGCTCCGTATTGGATTTTCGAAAATGGACCCAGCCGTTTTCAAAATCAATTTTCACCCCATCGGTGAGGTTTGGTTTATGCTCGGCAAACTTTTCAGCTATACGTTTCAGAACATCGTCTGCATCCATGCCCAGGTCGGCAAGCGCCACTTTCTGCTTTACCATTTTATAGTGTGGCAAGCTGGCCCTGTACTCCGAAACCTGCATCCCGTTCGCAGCCATAAGCTGTAGAAACATAGCCGATCCCACAAGAGCATCCCGGCCGGGGTGGAGGTCAGGATTAATCACACCACCGTTGCCTTCGCCACTGATAATCGCACCGTATTTTTGCATCCCTTTTACCACGTTTATTTCTCCCACAGCCGTTCTGTAGCAGGTTCCACCATACGTTTTGGTGATATCTTCAGCCGCTCGAGATGAAGAGAGGTTGGTCGCAGTGTCGCCACTTTTTTTACTCAATAAAAAATCAAAAGCAGCAACTTGTGTATACTCTTCACCAAACATATCTCCATTTTCGTCGATAATAGCAAGCCGGTCGGCATCGGGGTCGGTAACAAGACCAAAATCGCAGTTGTTTTGAACTACATATTCAGAAATTTCGGTTAGATGCTCAGGCAACGGTTCAGGATTGTGAGGGAACAGGCCTGTAGGTTCACAGTGCAGTTTGTGAACTTCGGCACCCAGCGTTCTCAATAGTTCAGGCAAGGCGTGAGATCCTGCTCCGTTAACGGCATCCACCGCAATTTTGAATGATTTTTTTCTGATCTGTTCTTTATCGATATAGGGAAGCGCCATAATTTTATCAATATGATAGTTGATGATATCATCATCCGTTTGAACAGAACCAATTTCATTAAATAATTTGTAATCAAAAGAGCTTTCATCGGCAATTTTGAGCACTTCGCTTCCCTGGTCGGCATCCAGAAATTCACTCTTGTCATTCAGTAACTTTAAGGCGTTCCACTGTTCGGGGTTATGGCTCGCAGTTAGAATAATACCGCCTGCTGCCTGGTGTCTTAAAACTCCCATTGCAACGGTGGGTGTGGGTGCAATCCCTGTTTTAATGACAGAGCATCCTACACTTTGAAGTGTGGCACAAACGATGTCCTCACAGATCTGGCCAGTTACGCGCGAATCGCGGCCCACTACAACGGTGCCGCCATTAAGCCAGGTTCCGTACGCTGCAGTAAACCGAACTAAATTTTCCGGGTTCAGATGAGAGCCAAATATTCCGCGAATACCGGAAACTGAAATCATTAAAGCCATAGAGAGTGTTAATCTGGTAAATTATTATTTAATATCTGTTGAAGAATAGTGTGTAAAGGTACATCTATTTTTTTGATATCCATTGCGTTTCGCCAATACCGCTGTGCCGGTTTTCGAAACGGGCCAGAACGAAAAGAAGGTCAGAAAGCCTGTTCAGGTAAACTAGACTATACTGATTCGCTTCACCGGCGTCCAGTAATTCTGCCGTAAACCGCTCAGCTCTTCTACAGACCGTTCGGGAAAAATGGAGATTGGCACCTGCTGATGCACCGCCGGGAAGGATAAAAGAAGTAAGAGGTGGCAGATCCCGATCGAGGTCGTCGATCCACATTTCAAGCTGGTCAACATGATTTTCATTAATTCGGTCGATCTTTGTTTTTTTCGAGGGTAGTGTGGCCAGATCGGCGCCCAAAACGAAAAGCTGATCCTGCAGCTCCTCAAGAATGATTTTTCCTTTCTTACTCACATCGTGTGTGAGAGCAATGCCCAGTGCAGAGTTCAGTTCGTCTACTGTTCCGTAAGCATGTAGTCGAATATTATTTTTTTTAACCTCCTTGCCGCCGAAAAGCGAAGTTGTTCCCTGATCTCCTTTTTTTGTATAAATCTTCATGAAGTTTTATTAACTATTTGTTAAGGTTGAACGAATCAGAAAATGAAAGAGAGATTAGGCCACTTTCGTTCACTGCTCCAAATGTAAGAAGCTTGTGGTTACATTTCATGGTTTCAAAAAAAGTTTATTCCATGACGCGGTACAATACCTCCAGTTTCTCAAATTTCTCAAAAAGATGAACTGATGCGGCCAACTGTTTCTCAAGTGTATGGGACTGATTTTTGGGTACGGCAAATGTTAGACTGACTTTTTCAAGATATGTGGATTCGAGCTCTATAAAATCAAACATATGTTTCAGAGAATTAATAACTGACTGATGCTCGTAATCATATACTAAACGATAGTTGGCAACCGGTACTATTTTTTTCGTTCGTGAAGCTTCTGCAGCCAAACCGGCGGCATGGGTGTATGCACGTATCAGTCCGGATTTTCCAAGTTTGGTTCCTCCATAGTATCGAACAACCACGCACACAATATTAATAAGGTTCCGGGATCTGAGAAGATTTAGGATCGGTGTGCCCGCTGTGCCGCTTGGTTCGCCATCATCTGTTGAGAATTCGTGGGGCTGTTCGGGGTTTATGCGGTATGCATAACAGTGATGGGTGGCTGTAGGATGCTCATCTTTGATGGTGTTGATAACGTTATTTAGTTCTTCTGTGTGGGGGCATGGAGCCATATACCCTATAAATTTGGAGCTTTTGATCCTGTAATCAGAGCGAAAAGTTGATGTAACTGTATCCAAGAAAGTGGGTTGTGTTAATTGTGTAATGTGTTGAATTTAGATCGTTTCTTAATAAGCATTTAGCAGAAGGATTGGGCGTATTAACCTTGCCTTTTACGGCAAATAAAACGAATTTTATAGTCTTATGTAAATAGGATTTAGTGAAACAAAACCCTTTTTGATAATAATTACGTAACTGAAGAAAATCATATGCCATCTATCATTAAAGCTTTTCAATCGCAGGTTGGACGAAAGATTTTAACGGGTTTAACCGGACTATTGCTCGTCTTTTTTATCATTTTTCACCTTGCTGGAAATTTGGCTGTTTTCGGTGAGCCAAATGCAATGAACGCGTACTCAAAGTTTCTGCACAGTTTGGGCCCTCTTTTATGGGTAGCCCGTATTGGGCTGCTTGCCCTGTTTGTAATTCATGCCTGGATTGGGATTTCAATCTGGCTCAAAAAACGGAAGGCTCGTCCTCAGGGTTATGAAGTTTACAGTAGCAAAGGCGGGCCCAGTAAGCAAAGCCTTAGCTCCAGGAGTATGGCTTTTACCGGAGTCGTGTTACTGGTTTTTGTAGTCATTCATATCAATACATTTGCGCTGGGAGATATGGGCGAGGTAATGATTGATGGCCAGATGACCCATGATATTAAAACGCTGGTTCTGGATACATTTCAAAATCCCGTTTATGCATTTGGGTACACTGTTGTGATGATACTGCTCGGTGTTCATCTTGGGCATGGCATTTGGAGCGCCTTTACATCACTAACCGTCAAGAGCAAAAAGGCGTCTGCAATAATCTATACGGTGGGAGCTGTAGCTGCATTTCTGCTTGCAGTTGGATTCTTATTTATTCCTCTCTATATCTATTTTGGCGGCGGTTGCGAAGCTGCGCTTATCAATTGTAACTAACGCTTTTAAAGCTTAATTATCGACTTATGAAATTAGATCCAAAAATACCGGAAGGACCCTTAGAAGATAAGTGGACCAATCATCTGAATGAGA
>DATGBT010000161.1:0-4074 GCA_035312505.1 Balneolaceae bacterium
GGTTGATCACGCCGCTTATTTTAAGCACGGGTATTTGATGTTTATTACCTATGAGGAAACGCCTGAGTTTCATTCCATCTTTAAGCGTTTTGCCAACGTCTTCGAACAGACGTATACCCGCTTTCTCGATCTACAAAAAGCGGAAAAACAGGCCCGTGAAGCTCAAATAGAAAATGCACTGGAGAAAGTACGCTCCCGGTCACTGGCCATGCAGCACCCCAATGAACTAGTCGAGGTAGTGCAGCTTCTCCGCGAAGAGATGGGAGCTCTGGGTGTGGAGGAACTTGAAACCAGCTCTATCTACATACACGATGATACCAGCGGGTTGACCCAATGTTGGTTCACTATTAAAGATGCAGATGATCCGGGCAAATCCGTTACCGATCAAATGACCATCGATCTGCAGGACACCTGGGTTGGCCGGCAGATGAACCAATTTTATGGCTCTGGTCAGGACAGCACGTCCATCCTGATGAAAGGCGATCACCGGGTTGAGTGGATTCGTTACTGTGAGGAGATGTCTGATTTATTTGGGACAAGTGAGTTCTATGGGGACACCATTCCGGAACGTTCCTACCATCTCTATAAATTTTCAAACGGATTCTTAGGGGCAGCCTCTCCCGGAAACATTTCTGATGAGAGTTGGGACCTGATGAGGCGTGCAACCGGCGCGTTTTCATTTGCATATACCCGTTTCAGTGACCTGCAAAAAGCAGAGGAAAGCGCC
The DNA here is from genome assembly GCA_035312505.1 of Balneolaceae bacterium. GTDB lineage: Bacteria > Bacteroidota > Rhodothermia > Balneolales > Balneolaceae > Rhodohalobacter. The sequence continues at coordinate 728 of DATGBT010000161.1, forward strand.
CGACGGTCGAGGCAGCAGGCTTCGCTTGACCGGGTACGCGCCGACATCTCCTCCATGCGATCAGCGGAAGATCTCAATAAGATTACCCCATTGGTATGGGATGAACTCACCAACTTGGGCATTCCCTTTATCCGATGTGGCGTGTTTATAATCCACGAAGAGGAAGAACAGGTCGAGGTCTATTTATCGAAACCCAATGGTGCCTCCCTGGCAGTAATGCACCTACCATTCGGTTCCAGTGACCTGGTCAGCCGAACCGTTGATGCCTGGCAACAGGGCAGTGTCTACACACAGCACTGGTCTCTGGAAGAGTTTCTGGAATGGGGCCAATCCATGATGAAACAGGGACAGGTTTCGGACCTGGAATCGTACCAAGGCTCCGAAGAAGCACCTGAATCCCTGCACCTGCACTTTATACCCTTCAGTCAGGGAATGCTCTACGTGGGATCAACCGGTCTGCTGGATGATGAGGAAATAAGTCTGACGGAATCTCTCGCAAAAGCATTCTCCATTGCTTATGCGCGATACGAGGATTTCATAAAACTGGAAAAAGCCAAAGTGGGAATCGAGGAGGCACTGACCGAACTCAAGGCCACACAGTCGCAACTCATCCAGCAAGAAAAACTCGCTTCTCTTGGCCAGCTTACTGCCGGAATTGCCCATGAGATAAAAAACCCGCTAAATTTCGTGAACAACTTTTCGGATCTGAGTTTGGAGCTGGTTGAGGAGGTCAGAGATGAAATACGAGATATGAGACGTGATACAGAAAGTGAAAGGTCAAACGTGAAACGTGAAAAGGAGAGTTCTCCCCTTGAGGGGAGTGCCAAAGCGGAGTGCAGGCGAGGGGTGTCTGATGAGGCAACTGATGATACTATAGACTCCGACCTGATCCTCGACATCCTCGACGACATCGAAGCCAATCTAAAAACCATCCACAAACACGGTTCCCGCGCGGACTCCATTGTCAAATCCATGCTGGAGCACAGCCGGGGCGGGTCCGGGAAGATGGAGCCGACCAACCTGAATGACCTGGTCAAAGAGTTTACCAACCTCTCCTTCCATGGCATGAGGGCGGGGAAAGATCCAATCAATGTAGATATGGAGTTTGATCTGGATGATTCGATTGACGAGGTGATGCTGATCGGCGAAGATTTTTCACGGGTAATTTTGAATTTGTGCAATAACGGGTTTGACGCAATGCGGGAAAAGCTGACCGGGGACGGACGACCGACGACCGAGGAAAAGCTTCTGAATTCAGAATTAAAAATTAAAAATTACTCCCCTAAGCTTACAATTCGGACTATGCAATCTAACACAAACGTAACCATCGAGATTGAAGACAACGGGCCGGGGATTCCGGAGGAGATGAAGGATAAAATCTTGCAGCCGTTTTTTACCACGAAAAAAGGGACTCAGGGTACGGGTCTTGGGCTCAGTATTACCAACGATATTGTGAAGGCGCATGGGGGTAACCTGGAGGTAGCCTCCCAGGCAGGAAAACGAACCACCTTCACTATTGAATTGCCAAAATGAATGAAGCCATGAAATTAACAAAAGAACAGGAAGCGGAAATAATACCTATATACAAGGAGTGGTGGCACAGCTATCTGAACGGTGATGTGAAAACCTATGAACATTACCTGGATGATGACTACCGGTTTGTAGGTTCCACGGTAGCTGAAGATTTTTTAAATAAACGGGATACCACACAATTCTTTAATGCAACAGCGGATCAGCTTGCGGGTAAAACACAAAAAAGAAATAGTAAACTTACTACAGAATATTACAATGGAGTTGTATTTATTACTGAATTGGCTGATGCATATCTTCTTTTCGGCGATGAATGGACTTTTTACGGAAAATTTCGCTTTTCGTCCATGCTTAGGAAAAGGAGCGACGGCTGGCGGTTTATTTATCAGCATTTTTCCGTTCCCGATTCAAAAACGCAGGAAGGTGAAACAATTGGTTTTGAGCAGGTATCAAAAGAAAATCAGGAATTAAGGGATGCCATCAAGAGGCGTACCGCAGAGCTGGAAAACAAAAACCGGGAGCTGGAGATTGAATCTGCACTTGACCGGGTACGCTCGGCGTCTATGGCGATGCAAAGTAGTGAGGAACTGGCTTCAGTTGCCCGTACTGTCTTTGAGCAATTAAGAGTCCTTGGGGTTGATGTATACCGGTCATGGATCGATATTTTTCATGTGGAAGAAGGGCACGTACTGACCTGGTCAACTGACTTTGAAGGAAATTTTCAGTCAAACCCCGCTACTTTTCCGTTAGACTTCGACGAGACGATGTCTGACTTCTACAGAGATTATAAATCCCCTTCTAAATTCATTGAATTAGAAGCCCATGGAGATGAGGTCAGAGAATGGTTTGACTATCTGTATTCTGTGAGCTCAGATCCCATCTTCAGGATACCCAGCATACCGGATGATTTGTACCAAATCTGGGCCAAGCATAAATACGGAACGGTAGCTACAACAAAGTTAAGTCCCATAACGAATGATGAAAAAGATATTCTGAACAGGTTTGCCAACGTTTTTGAACAAGCCTATCAACGCTTCCTGGACCTGCAAAAAGCAGAGGAGCAGGCCCGTGAAGCAAGGATCGAAACGGCACTCGAAAAAATTCGATCCCGAACCATGGCTATGCAAAAGGGCGAAGAGCTGCAGGAAGTGGCCGTTTTGTTGTATAAAGAGCTCATTGCACTGGGAGTTACCAATTTTGTTACCTGCGGATACGTCGAGGTAAATGAAGATATCCGGAGGCAACATACATGGGTCACCGCTCCCGGCGGAGATACTATGGGCTTATTTCACCTTCCTTTAACAGGCGACGACACGTTTGATGCACGATATGCAGCGTGGAAAAACCAACAACCGATCTTTCATCAGTCGATTGCCGGCCAGGTCAGAATTAATCACCTGGAATATGCCATAACGACCTTTAATTCCAAAGAGGCGGAGGAAATGGTGCGCAGCCAGTTTCCTGACCCGACGGTATTTTATTGTTTTAATTTCCCCCACGGGTACCTGCACACTGTAGGCGGATCTCTTTTAACAAATGATGAAGAACTTTTACTGGCCAGGTTCACCAAGGTTTTTGCACAAACCTACACCCGTTTTCTGGATCTTAAACGTGCAGAAGCTCAGGCACGGGAAGCTCAGATCGAGAACGCTCTCGAAAAGGTCCGTTCACGCTCTATGGGAATGCAGTCCAGTGAAGAGCTGCCCGAAGTAGCCAACCTGATGTTTCTTGAGATCCAGAACTTAGGGATTAATGCATTTAGCTGTGGGTACTGTATTCTGGAAGAGGATCGCAGATCCAGTATGTGCATCATGAGC
>DATGBT010000162.1:0-3294 GCA_035312505.1 Balneolaceae bacterium
TTAGCGTCTTGTGCTCTTTTGCAGCCCATCAATATCCTTTCAGTGCTTACTCAAATTCAATTACATCAGCGGTAATCGTTATTTTTGCCTGGGTATAAAGGATATAGTTACTTGTCGCTGCATCATATTGTACATTTACCAAGGCTAATTTTTTACCCTCTACAGATGTGTGTTCCTCTTCAAAAGCAGTCCAGAGGGCTTCGCGGGCATCTTTGTACAATGTTTTTGAGCCTTTCAGGGGGATCAGGCCGAATGACTGTGTGGTTATGCCCCAGGAATGACTGCCACCCAAAATAAATGCTGATTTGGCTGAACCCGTTACGTTTTTTGCAACAATATGGTAATTGCCTTCACGCAATTGAACCTCTGTTGAATTACTTGCTATAAAAGCGCCGGAATTACCGCAGCCGGAGATAAGAAAACTGAAAGCAAACAAAGCGAATAGTAAATTACGATTCATTATTATGTAAGATTAAGAATTAAAATTAGTTGGTGGTTATGGAATACGGTGTTGTACGATTAACTGAAGTAATGTTACAAATTAAAAATATACCCGGAGTTAAGGTTTACATGTTCCTTCGGCGTTATCATCACAGTACCTGTTTTTACTATGCCGGCACACCGTGTTTTTCTTCATAATAAAAGAAGATATCAAACCTTCTTGGTGCCTAACGGCTCTTGGCTTGTGCTGCTAGCCTCTTAATTTAATTTTCGACTTCATAGTCAATACTGGTCAGCAGGAAGCCATGGTTATGTTTTCCGATTACTGGATTTCGATCTTTACCTTTTTCCCTAATGCCTTCGCATTTTTGGTGAGTGTACTAAGCTTGATTTCTTCGGCATGATTCTCCATTCGCGTAATCACGGACTTTATTATGTTTAACTTCTTGGGAGACTCTGATCTCTCTTAATAGAATAATGCTACTCTGCCCATCAGAAACCTCACCTGTTTTTAGGATCCCGGATTATCCAGACAACCCATCTTTCTTCCCAAATCCCGAAACTCAGCCACTGAATACTCGTTAAACAGCGCATGGAAAACATCTCGGAAAAGGATATCGAATGGCTGCTGAATCTGCACAAGAGCGATGAAAGCAGCAGCACAAATATACCCGGCCATAAAGCAAAGCGCCGGAGCTGGAAGCGATGGATAATCCTGCTGGCACTCGCACTTGGCGCCATTCTTTTCCTGGTTGCCTTCCCCTTTTTTCTGCTGATACGCTTTTCGGTCTATCTGACACTGACGCATGGCCTGGGAGCATGGAGCTCCCTTTCGGGAGGCATTCTGGCAACGATAGGTCTTCTCTGTTTCTACCTGATTATTCTCTCCTTCTGGATATCAAACAAGAAGCTGCTGATAAAACTTGGCGGATTTGCCGTTAGTACTATGGTACTTGGTTTTTGTCTTTTTTCGCTCTTCTATCTCTCGGGCGTAAATGCAAAAAGTGAAGACGTTCAAAGCGTCTACCGCTCAATGCATCCGATTTTACGGGTTGCTGTCTCTACAGTCACGCTTGCAGACAATGACCTGGTGATCACCGATATTGAGCGACTTGTGGAAGACTATGCCAGGATGGGCCTGCCGGTAAACCCAACTTCACTCCACTACCGTCAGGAGAGCGGGTATGTTCATGCGGTTGATATCCGAACGATCGGTCGTGGCACATTACGAAACTCACTGCTTCGCGGCTCACTCGAGCTGATGGGTTTCCGGACAATCCGGCATGTGGGTACTGCAGACCACCTGCATGTGGAGTTGCGGCTATAGGTAATAAGTTCTCAGCAAAGGGAGCGTCTCATCTTATCAACCCACTTATTTTGGATTGGCAGACATTTTTTTACTGTGGTATAACGGTTTTCCGCTTGGCATAGTCATTACTTTTACAATGCACCTTCATTCAGATAATACCCGTACTGATACGATAACTTCAATCACCCAAAAGTAAGCTAAAGCGTGCTCAAGAATCCCACAAACAAAATTCCAAATCCTCCGATCTCAGCTATGATTAGAGCCACCATAAATGTGATAATCACCCAATTAGGAAGTGTGAATTTCCCCAGTTTGTGGGGCTTTTTCATCTGATTATCGGTGTCTTTCAGAACTCCATGAATTACATATGTTGAAATCGCCAGGGCAAAAAACAAGATCGGCGCTGCTGCCGACCAGAAAGTCACTGTTTCGGAATAGGGACTTAGTTCCACAAATTTTGCAACAACCAGTGTGGCAAAACTATACATCAGCGAGGACCGATGCGCAATATCCACATAGACAGGCGCTTGTGCTTCCTTAGATGCATGGATGTGATAGAACTTCCAAACGCCGGTTAATAGACCAATGAGTAAGAAAATTCCACAAGCTGTGTACGTAAATAGCAGTGATGGAGCCATAGGGTAAATACAGTTAATAGTTTAACACTTATATCAAAAGTTGGAAATGAAGAATCATAGTAAGTTCATTGATCTCAGATTAGGGTATAACGACCTGGCGTTAAACGGCGCGGAAATTACAGTTTCTTTGAAGTAGCGAAATTAATTCCTTGCAAACAAGTTCAATGGCACCTCTTTTCCCTCCTAACCCACGTCTTTCTTATTTTTGATAGCTGCCCAATATACCACATACATAAGCACAAACTGGAGCGGCAAGCGTGCCCATAGCGCCCAGACCGGCAATGGATCTCGCCCCGGAAGTTGGATTTCGTTGACGGCCATGTTGATATTGGCCGGAAAAACCACAATAAGCAGTATAAACAACGTCCAGCCCGCAATTGTTCTGTATTTGGGAATCAGAAGCCCAACCCCTCCTGCAATTTCAACGGCTCCGCTGGCATACACCCAAAAATGATGAAAGGGTATCCAGGAGGGCATAATTGACAGGAATCCTTCCGGGCGAACAAAATGTAACAGCCCCACAAAAATAAATGCAATTCCCAGAATGACCGACACTATTTTTTTCATAAAACTTGGTTTCTTTTATTGGACTTGTATGATACCATTTTGGCTTTAGTGGAGTTTAACTAACGACCCAGCGCATAACCTTCACGGAGATTGTTTACTAAAATAAGGGTACAAATATTTGAATTAGCAAGAGATTAAACCAACGGCGAGGCCATGTCAACCGTTAATGCGCTCTGTAAGGCTGTTTACAGTATACTCACTCCTTGTTGTATATGACAGGAGTCTTGTACTTCCATTCCTCCCATAAACTCTCATTTACTAATAAATTAACCATGAAATGACCTACGTTGATTCTGCTTGTCCTACCTGCGTTGAAGATTGGACTTCTTATTTTGTTTT
>DATGBT010000163.1:0-3062 GCA_035312505.1 Balneolaceae bacterium
TTCGTCGATTTCGCCGTTCCGTCTTCCACTTTATAAACCAGGTCTTCTCTGCCGTTTGTTAAGATGATGTAAGGAGCGTGCAGCAAGCTATTGTAACGTGCAGCCTGTACGGCTGTTGAATCGGAAAGCTTGATTTGATCCGATTTACACTCGATCAAAGCATATGGGGCAACATCATCACTGTATAGAAGAAGATCTGCGCGCAAAGCACGGTCTTCACGACGAAGCTGAACAGGAGTTTCAAAGCCAATTCTGTTTTTGTTCCAATCTGTCTGATTGAGAAGAAAATCGACCCACTGCAGGCGCACTCTCTCTTCGGGCCTGTTCTTAAAACGTTTTTTGAGAACAGGGTTGAACAGCCACTTCTGGCCGTCCTCAATAATTACCTGCGGAAAGTGATATAGAGAAGCACTCTTCATAGAGGCAACATATTAAACCGCATTGGCAGCCGATAGCCAGATCTGTTTCATTTACGGCTATCCCTGATTTTCTGTGACTGTTACTTTTTCTTTTTGCGCCCTTTTCTGTTATTGCTCGTTTCAACCGCAACTGCTTCTGTGTTTTTCGCAGCAGACTGCTTGTTGATAATCCACTGCTGTGCAACTGAAAGCACGTTATAAACAAGATAGTAGAGGCTTAAACCGGCCGCAAAATTGTTAAATACGAATAGCAAAACAAAAGGAATTACATATTGAAATGCCTTCATGTTAGGCCCTCCACTTGGAGCACCACCGCCACTCATCCCGCCAGATACTTTTGTCTGTAAGAACATCGCTGCCGACATAAACAGTACAAATCCGGCAAGCTGATCACCCAGCAGAGGAATGGTGAATGGCAGGTCAAGAATATAATCCGGAGCCGAAAGGTCATTAGCCCATAAAAAGGACTTCTGTCGAATAACCATGGCGTTCTGGAAAAAGAAAAACAGCGTAATTAAAATTGGAAACTGTAAAAACATCGGCAAACAGCCTCCCAGCGGATTCACCTTCGCCCGCTTGTAAAGAGCTATCGTCTCTTTCTGCTGTTTTTGCGGATCATCCTTATACTTTTCCTGAATCTCTTTCATCTGCGGCTGCAGATCTTTCATGGCCGCCATACTCTTAAAGCTCTTCTGTGTAAGCGGAAACAGGACCAGTTTTACAATCACCCCAAAGAGGATGATCAGCACCCCGTAGTTCGAAATAAACATACTCCCGAATGTAAAAAATGGTATCACCAGGTATCGAACCAATGGATCGGCAAACCAGCGAATCAGGGCATAACCAATTTCAACAACATCATAAGCGTGCTCATCATAATCACGAAGCTTGTAATATTCGAGGGGGCCTAAAAACATTTCATACGACAGCTCACTGGACTCAGCAATATTCGATTGCACAACAGATCTGTACGTATGTTCGGTACCGGCTTCTCCCAATACGCCTTCCACCTCGCCCATCAAAAGAGCTCCCGTGGAATTAGTGAGAGGCATTATATACTGCCCAAAAAACTTCGTTCGGGTGCTAACCCAGCCAATAGTACCGTTGATCTGCTGTTCAGCTTCACCTTCCTCTTCAAGCTGCAACTTTTCAAGTTCCCCACCGGCAAATACATACGCAGCGGTACTTGCAACATCAAGCGTACGGTCTCTTTCAGTGAGCCTGAGCCCCGACATCCACCCAAGATCCACAATTGCACCGCTTATATACTGATCCATATTCACAAACTCCACGTTCATGGTGTAGGAGTAGTGATCGGCATGAAATGTGTAGGTAAATATTATTTCTGATGTGTCATCAACCCTGTATGCATAAGAAACCTGTGTGCTGTCGCTTCCGTCAAGTGAAATAACATCCGTGTCCTGAAGGGGATCAAAAAGAAGGTTATTGGTTTCAATGTTGTAATTTTGACTCGATAAAAAGCCCAGGGAATATGCCGAACGGGTAGTATCCCGAATCATCTGCACCTGTTCCTGGTCCCATGTGTTATAATCGGCGAGCGTATATTTTACCGGACCTCCACCCAGGTTTGAAAGCTCAATTTCGTAAAGGGGCGTTTGGATAACGGTTTTCACGGTATCCTCAGCCGAATTTGCTGAAAATACCCCCAGATTTCGTGCAGATTCTGTTATTTCAGCTGTGGATTGCGCGCCACGATCGGTCATCGAATCACCACCTATCTCCATCTCGGTATCACTCCCGGACTGCAGGCTATCCTGCTGCCCTTCAAATTCCGCCTGCTGCTGAGCCTGAGTTGCGGCTAAACTATCCTGCATCGCCTGCTCTGCTCTTCTCTGATCAATCTCTTCCTGCGATGGCATAGTGTAAAATGCCCATCCAATGGTAAGGGCAAAAATCAAAAGAAGTCCGATTACAGTATTTCTATCCAAAACTAAATTATTTTATGGCTGGTTGATGGTTCGTTCTGATCTTTTTGCTTGCTCTGAGAACTTATTTTTTTTGTGAGTCCCAAAAGAAGCTGTTCTACCTCTGCATCGATATCGCCAAAAGGTATATCCTCTTTTTTTGATATAAAAGCCCCATGAACGCCGCCGGGACGTTCAGAAAAAAAGTCAGTAAGAATATGCTGATGGTTTCGGTAGGATTCTCTGAGCCTGCGCTTTGTTCTGTTTCGGCTGACCGCTTTTTTCATGATTCGCTTGGGAGCTATAAAACCTATTTTTATTTCATTTACAGTGTCCTCAAGCAGATGGTAGCGAAACTGGAGAGATGATGAGTGGAGCACAGATGATTGTTTAAAAAGCCGTTCAAAATTTCGTTTACCCCGCAAAATTTTACTACGGGGTAACGAATTGCATCTTGTGTTTAAAGGGGGTCTACTTTGATCCTTTCTCATCACTTACAGTGAGCTTGTGCCGGCCTTTTGCTCTTCGGCGGCTTAATACTCTTCGGCCCTCTTTGGTTTTCATCCTTTCTCTGAAGCCGTGTTTGTTAGCTCTCTTACGTTTACTTGGCTGGTATGTACGTTTCATAACCGTTTAAATCTTATAAAAAATTGTTTGTCTGATTTTTTGATAGACTTTAAAAGTAAGAAGAATATTGATAAAATCGAACCATAAAATT
>DATGBT010000164.1:0-7685 GCA_035312505.1 Balneolaceae bacterium
GCGCTCCAGGCGGTTTCGATATCATAATTACGTATACCCCTGTTAAATGCAGAGGCGATAAACTGCCCCATAAAGTTGGTTCCAACTCCTGATACAAATTTTGAGGTGGCAATGCCGTCCGCCAGCCATCCTGTTTCTTTATAGATATCGAGCTGTGTATTTACAAAATCGTTCAGATATTCCGGGTAAGCCATCGCCCAGAGTGTGCCGAGGTTCCAGAATGCACCCCATACAGCATCCGTATTGTAGTGGTGATATTCCGGCTGTCCGTCGTTGTTGAGGGGAATCTGACCAATTGTGTGGTTATTTTGTCTGTAGGCTCCATTCACATCACTTGCAAGCCCTCTGCCAAGTATGGCGTGGTACAGCCCGGTGTAAAATTTTGTCCTGTTTTCAGCTGAACCGCCCTCAACCGCTATCCGGCCCAGCATCTGTTCCCACTTGTTTTGCGCCATTTCTAATGCATCATCAAACGTTACATCTGTAGCCTCTGTCTCAAGGTTCCGGCGGGCGTTTTCAATACTTGTGTAGGAAAGTCCCACCTTTACCGTGATTGACTCCTCTTTTTCCGTACTGAACCGGATATAGATACCCGCTCCAGGCCCCTGGGCAACATTATAGCCTTGGCGAACAGTTTTACCATTAAACGACCCGAAATCATCAGCGGGCTTATCCCATTCGGCCACAAAGTAAATTGCCACCACCCCACCCGGCTGATAGTTTTTTACATATTCCGGCAGGGTCACCACATATCCCTCAACTTCAGTTTCAGACACTTTTTGAACATAGGCATCACTCACGGCTCCGCTTTCACCCTGTCGGTTTCCAATGTCAAAGAGAAGATTTGCCCGGGATGATTCGGGAAAAGTGTACCTGTGGAAAGCCACCCGTGGTGTAGATGTAAGTTCTGCTTCCACTCCGTAATCATCCAAAATTACGCGGTAGTAGCCGGGACTGGCAACTTCACTCTCTTTTGAAAATTGTGACCGATAGCCCTGATCCGGGTTTTCCAGAAGGCCGGGTGTCGTCTGTAAATCACCCGTAGTTGCCATCATTGCGATTCCTCCTATTTGAAATTCATGAAGGTTCACGAACGCTTCAATAGATTCGTGCCTCGAATCGTACCCCACGGCTTCCCAGCCCCATTTATTACCGTAATGGCCATTTGTGGATGCTGCAGGCTTTGCCATTCCAAAGGGATTGGCTGCCGGCGTATAAAAGAACCAACGGGAATGAGCGGTCCCGATATTTGGGTCTACATACCGGTTTACACCCGTTTCCTGAGAAAAACCGGTTCGCGGCACGACCAGCAGACTTATCAAGCAAAACAGCAATCCTATCAGAACAGGCTCAATAGTTTTCATCTCATTTCTCCGTCTTTTTCATATTGACGTTATCGTCATCAGCAGAAGTCCACATCGCCTGAATTTCTTCAAGCGTTTTTCCTTTCGTTTCCGGGACTTTTTTGTAGATAAACCAGAATGCGATTGCACAAAAAAGTGCAAAGAACCAGAATGTTACAGCTGCGCCACCTTCTGAAAGCAGAATGGGGGTTAACTGACCCACGATTGTATCTGCAATCCACATCACCATGATACTTAGGGCAAGAGCCCGACCGCGAATTCTGTTGGGAAAAATTTCGGATGCAATTACGAACTTTAATGGCCCGATTGAAAAAGCGAAACATGCCAAAAACAGAACCACACTGATTAACAGAAAGATACTTCCTGTTTCCCCGGCATAGAAAAATATGCCTGTTATAATCAGGCTGATGGTAGCTCCAGCCGTTCCGATCAGATAGAGCGGACGTCTACCCAGGCTGTCTACTTTCCAGATGGCTATGAAGGTAAAGACCATGTTGGCGATACCCAGCAGAACCTGGCTTTTAAGGGCATTATTCATATCAATGCCCACTTCGGTAAGTATTCGCGGACCATAATAGATTATCGCATTTATTCCGCTGAACTGAGAAAATAAGGGGAGAAGGATGCCAATCAGCACCGCTGTTCGAAGGCCAGGTTTTAGCAATTCCCTGTATGATCCGGCAACGTCATTAAGTGTTTCACGGATCTCGTTTATACTACTGTCGATCTCATTGTCATCGATAAGTTTTTTCAGGATCTGTCGTGCCTTTTTACTGCGGTTCTGCTGTACCAGCCACCTCGGACTTTCCGGTACAATGGCGAGACAAACCAGGAAAATAAATGCCGGAATCGTCTCAGCCCCAAACATTCCTCTCCAGGCCTCCTCAATAAAAATTTTCTCCAGAAAACCGAATATGAGGAAATCGGGCCTGCTTTCCGAGAAATTCAGTACCCAGGCATTAGACAGAAATGCAAGGAGAATTCCAACCGTAATTGCCAGCTGATAAAACGTAACAAGCCTTCCGCGAATTTTGGGCGGGGCAATTTCTGATATGTACAGGGGAACCACATTTGAAGCAACCCCCACAGCAATGCCCCCCATGATTCTTGCAATCACGAGAAGCGAAAATTCCGGAGCAAAAGCCGTTCCCACCGCGGACAGTAAAAACAGAGACCCACTTAGGTTGAGGGCCGGTTTTCTCCCAAACCGATCACTTAGTTCGCCCGAAAAAGCGACTCCAATTACACATCCAACCAGTGCCGAGGAGACAAACCACCCCTCCTGGACAGCACTAAGATCAAATTGCTGCTGAACAAATGGCACTGCACCCGAAATAACCGCCATATCAAAACCAAAAAGAAAACCACCAAGGGCCGCTATGGCGGTAATAATCGTCAAGTAATATGGGTTTCTGTTTTCCATGAATTCTTATTTCAGCCAGGCTTTCACGATTTTTGCAGTTTTTGAGCCCAGGTTTTTAATTCGATATGAATTAGCTGCTGCAGGTATGATACATGTTTCAGCAAAATGTACAACCAGTTTTCGACTCCCCGTTGTAATTTCTACTTTATCGCCCTCAACTACATTCAGAATATGAACCTTGTTTCCGGTGTTAATCTCCATCGTCTGTTTAATTTCCAGCCTTTGAACTCGGTAGATGTGAGTGGGATGCGTGGGAAGCTCCAGGATGGCTCCTTCATCCGACGAATATACCGAAACCGGTTTACTGATGAACTCTTCGGGCACCCGCTCTCCTTTGCGCTCAAAATTAAGATTCTCCATTGCCCGCCCGATATTGATAGGGCGGGGTTTTCCGTCCAGACCAAGCCGTTGCCAATCGTACATCTTAAAAGTATAAATGTAGGGTGTATTACTGATTTCGAGCACCAGGTTATCCCGGCCTGAGCAGTGAACCGTCCCGGCGGGAATCAGGTATAGCTGCTGTTTTTCGGAAGGAAACGACTGCACATATTTTTCCACGGATAGTTCGGTTCCATTCTCCTCACATTGTCGAAGTACTTCTTGAAACTCATCCGGGTCAATATCCTCATGAAAGCCAAGATAAACACGTGCCCCGGGCTTGGCATCGGTGATGTAGTAGGTTTCGTCCTGCGTAATGATCTCCCCGAAGTTCTCTCTCATGTACTCCTTAACCGGATGGCACTGCAGCGACAAGTTCTCACCGTTCATGGTATCGAGATAATCAAACCGGATGGGAAAGTAGTGGTTATAAACTTTGGCATCATCGCCTAAAACAGCGCTGTTGTTTTGATACATCAGCCACTCAAAGCCGCTTTCCAGTAAAAGTCCGTTCTTTTCAAAAAGAATCCCGTTTTCCGGTGCAATCAACTCAAACGACCATGCATAATTCTTTTCTTCTTCAACAAGTCCGTCAAACTTCTCCTGCATCCAGTGTCCGCCCCATACGCCGGGCTCAAACCAGGGACGAACTCTGAATATGCTCTTCGCCATCTCATCAAGTCCTGCTCGAAAATCTGATCCCCGCATCCAGGATATACTGTCTGTTCTCTGTCCGTCAACAATAGCTGATAATTTTGGCAGAAGCTCTTTTTTGTGATGGTTGCACACAGGCCAGTCTGCAAAGTAGAACCTCTTGTACATTTTTTTTGGGTCTTCAGCATTGTCTTTGCCCAGATTTGTTACGGAAGCTGCCCTAGATCTGAACTGAATTTCATTTTTTGGAACATCAATGTAAATAATTGGAGCGTCCCACCCGGCCAGCGCTGCTCCCGTTCCATATAAAATGGATAACCCCGCTGAGCCCGGCTCTATTTTCTTAAGGGCTTCATTATCAAAGAAGGAACTCAAATCGCCTTCATATAAGCGCCCAAACACTTCATCATCACCCAGTGATTCGTTGAGCATCTCATCAATTTCTTGCTCAGGTTTCAACGCTGCATTTGCGCTGTACCAGCTCACAACACTCTGCTTCTTTGACAGTTCATTATTTAAATCTTCCATAAAATCCCTCCAAAGCGTACCTGTGGCACCATCAATAACCACCCTGTTTCCTGGAAGATTGTCAATATAGCTGGCCAATGAAGCGAAGCCCTCGTAAATATGACCATCATCCAGGGGAAATGACGGATAGATATCGTATCCATGCGGTGGAGTCTCTTTTTTCAGCGGTAATACCGGCGATTTTGTTTTTCTGATCTGCTTTTTTCCAAGACCCTGACGTTTCATCCCGGAAACTGCTCCTAAAACCGCATAGCCCGAGGTTTCACCAAAATATTCCACGGATAGATCATACTCCAGGTTCTTTTCAAAATCATCCTTAAAGCAGCGAAATGATTTCATGATGTTCCCGCCCAACAGGAGTGAGTCCGGCTGAGTCTCTTGAAACAATTCGTTCATAAATTCGGCCAGGTTCTCTGAAAACTGCCTGCAGATTTGGCGTACAACAGGATTCTGATCATACTGAGTCAATAGCTCCTTTACACCTGTCAGATTTTCATCCCCACCCATGCCTGACTGAGCCGCCTTTTTTAAAAACCATCGCGTAGAAAAATAGTCCTCTGCATCCCCGTCCCTGAAGACTGTATTATAAAGATATCCCATTCCGGGCAATCCCTGATGCAGCTCTCCGTTCCAGAGGCTTGCGCTTCCCAGTCCGGTACCCAGCGTAACCGCCAGTACATTTTTATCACCAAGACCGAACCGGTCTGCCGCCCCCAGCAAAAACGATTCGCCATCATTCTGAAAGAATATTCTATCACAAACGATACCCTTTTTCTGCAAAGCGGATTGCAGTGTTGTCCTGAGATCCATTCCAAAGAACGACTCATATTTACCCAGACCCGAAATTTTGCTCGTTCCTTTCTCGTACAGAAAGGGACCTGGAATAGAGAAGGCGAGCCCACGAATCTGTTTAGTACTCAGGGATGAAAGGGCAGCTTCCACCTCCGCCAATATATTTGACAGTACATCTTTGGCAGGTGCATTGCTGTTGATTTTCCGATGGCTAATATATCCCGGTATCAGCGAATCATTTTTTTGTAAAACAGTTGAGGTGGAAAGGTGGCTTCCTCCCACATCCATACCAATGTAATGGTACATAAAAATTATTAATGTTTAAATGTTTAAACATTATGGTGAAATGATTTTAAAATTCCAACTATTTTCTTTTAAAACGGATAGAATAAGAGCATTTATCGCTCAGATAGTAGCCAATATCATACTCAATCGGTTTTTTTACCACCTTAAAAACCAACATATTTTCTGAGCAATATCGGTGTTTTTTTCATTATTTCCAGATATATCTCGGATACCGGGACGGCTGTAAGCTCTTCTTCGGAGTGAACAGGTGTAACCGAATATTTAACGCAGAGTATGGAATATAACGGCTGAAAGAAACCATCCCCCTCGTTTAAATTTATTTTATGATGATACCAGAAGATTAAATATGCAACTGGGTTTGAGACATCTCCCCTCATTCTTTCAGGTTTTAAAGGTTATTTCTTCTCTTTCAACTGTAACTGTTGATACACTTTATTTTGGAGCAAACTCATAGTCTACTTTATGAAATAGTATTGAGCTCTACCCCTTTGCGAAGCATCTCCTCGCTAAAGCTCTTCTACTCCAAAAGATGGGTCGTGATCTGTTTTTCGGCCAGCGCAGTTTCTTTTCAGGCCGTTCATTTTAAAATGCCCTCATGTACCAGATTGGCAATACCCTGACGCTCCGTATTTCTTGAAACATCAAATTTTTGGACCAGATCCTGCTCTTTCGATAAAAACCGGCATCATCATATGTACCCCCCTCTACTTCATTTCTGATATAATTTTCTATCTGCTTTTATAAAAGACCACCAGATTTCTGGTCAATAGTCATCAAGAACGTTTCGGTAAATAATTATTGTCGCTGCGACTGAATATCTTAATAGAACCGTGTAATAAGAAAAATTAGACTCTGTATTTTCTGATAACCACGATCATGCCTACATTGAAGCCAGATAATTAACAATATTATGTGCTTTCTTAAACTTTCAGGAATCCATTTTTCATTTGGTGAAGAAATCATTTTCGATGATTTCTCATTTGAATTACATAAGAGCGAGAATCTGGTTTTAAAAGGTGATTCGGGCAGCGGAAAGTCTACCTTAATAAAATTAATACTCGGTTTTTTGCAGCCCGATCGTGGTGAGATTTCGTTAAAAGGCAACCCTATGGACACAAAAGCATTCAGAGAATTACGCAAAAAAACGGCGTGGCTCCCACAGGATCTGAACATGGGCGAAAACAGTGTGAGAGAGCTGATAACCATTCCGTTTTCATTCAAACATAACGCCGTTTCAAAGCCTTCAGAGAGCACGATTTTGGAAACCTTTGAAGAACTCGGGCTTCAGGAAGAGGTGTTGGACAAACAGTTTACAGACCTGTCCACCGGTCAAAGACAACGGGTTGGAATTACTCTCTGCGCTCTTCTCAACAGGCCATTGATGCTTTTAGATGAACCGACATCTGCGCTGGATCGGTCGTCAAAAGATAAGGCAGCAGAATTGCTGCTGGGGGATCCTGATAGAACGGTTTTCTCGGTATCTCACGATCCCTTCTGGATTGAGAGATGTGACAGAATCATTGAACTTTAATCATCGGTGTCGATTTATGGATATTATTGATTTAAGCTGGTGGCAATTGTCCATTGGTTTCCTGATTCTCATTATTCCGGCTGCCATTCTCTGGTGGTTTAAAACCGGGCTCAACAAGCAACTGGCGATTGCGACCATACGCATGACACTCCAGCTTCTGTTTGTAGGATACTACTTGGAATACCTGTTTGAGTACGACAGCGCCTGGGTAAACACCGCCTGGATTATGATCATGGTGGTGGTTGCCGACTTTGCTACCATAGACCGAAGCGATTTGAACCGAACCTGGTCGCTGATTCTCCCTATTTTTGGAGCTACATTTTTCGGCATTATCCTCATCAACCTATTCTTTCTGGAGCTGGTTATTCAGCTGCGCACGTTTCTCGAAGCACAATACGCCATTCCCATAACCGGAATGGTTCTTGGGAACTGTCTGCGCAGTAATGTAATAGGCATTAACGACTTTTACTACAACCTGAAAGATAACAAGGAGCGATACCAGTTTTTCCTGGCTTGCGGGGCCACTCGGAATGAGGCACTCTATCCGTTTTTCCGGCAGGCGCTTCAAAAGTCAGCAAACCCCACGCTGGCATCGATGGCAACCATTGGGCTTGTTTCACTTCCCGGAATGATGACGGGACAAATTTTGAGCGGAAGCTCCCCGATGACCGCCATACAGTATCAAATCATGATTATGCTGGCGATCTTT
>DATGBT010000165.1:0-10438 GCA_035312505.1 Balneolaceae bacterium
TCTCAATAGGTCCGGTAATGTGGGTGATGTTTTCTGAACTCTTTCCGCTTCGGGTTCGCGGACTTGCCATCTCATTTGCAGGGTTTATCAATTCTGCTGTCAGTTTTTTGGTACAGCTTGTTTTCCCATGGGAGCTGGCCACTCTTGGAAATAGCATCACATTTTTGATTTACGGCCTATTCGCTTTTGCCGGTTTGATTTTTGTATTAAAGATTGTGCCCGAAACGAAAAACAGAACACTCGAAGAAATCGAAAATCAGCTGGTAAGAAAACTGGCCTGACAATGGATTATCACAGAAATTCGGGAGGATGCACCCATCCCCTTTGTCTTCCTCCCACTTTTGGATAAATGGGTACCCGTTCAAAAATTGAATCGCATTAGCAGGTCATCAAACAACCTGTTTTTAGCAATTTGAATGTGTTCTATATACTGAAAATTGTACATTCAGATATCCCCTTATTTAAAACCAGTTCCTTATGAAATCTCTTATTACCCCACTACTTACTTTCTGCTTACTGTTTATAGCTGATGTTTCTTTAGCCCAGGATTTGAATATGCTACAGGAGCTCGAAGAAATTGCCATCATTGAACAAAAAGTGATGATGCCTATGGGAGATGGCGTTCGTCTTGCAACGGACATTTACAGGCCAAAAACCGATCAGCCGGTTCCCATTATCTTTTCAAGGACTCCATATAATTTTAACACCTACAGAAACGGTCAGATCTCAAATCGTACCCTTAACACCGCATATGATGTAGTAAAGCGTGGCTACGCTTATGTAGTTCAGAACGAACGTGGGCGGTTCTTTTCTGAGGGTAACTGGAACATACTGGGAACGCCACTCACCGATGGTTACGATGCATTTACCTGGATGTCGGATCAGGAATGGAGCAACGGTAAAATTGGCACACTTGGGTGCTCGTCTACTGCAGAGTGGCAAATGGCCGTAGCGGCGATGGATCACCCCGCGCATGCTGCTATGGTTCCACAGGGATACGGGGCCGGTGTAGGCCGTGTGGGAGAGTTTTACGAGCAGGGTAACTGGTACAGGGGCGGTGCCGGACAGATGTTGTTCACTGCATGGCTTTACTCCACACAGCACGATCCACTGGCACCTGAATTGCCTCGCGGAATATCGCAGGAAGATCTGCTTCGTCTTCAGAGATTCTATGACATGGCACCGCGTTATCCATCTGTCGACTGGTCGGACGCACTTACTCACCTGCCAATAGAAGATATCATCGAGAATGTAAATGGTCCTGAGGGTATCTATGAAGATATGATTACGCGTAAGCCAAACGACCCGGAATGGTATCAGGGAGGTCTTTACCACGACAACATGGACTTTGGAGTACCAAGTTTTTGGTTTGTATCCTGGTACGATGTATCAACCGGTCCAAATCTTGCACTTTTTAATCATGTACGGGAAAACGCATCCAACCCACAAGTACGGGAGAACCAGTACCTGGTTATTGCTCCAACACTACACTGTGGATATACACGTGCTACCGAAAATACAGTTGTTGGCGAAAGAAATGTAGGAGATGCCACCCTGCCCTACAGCGAGCTGATATACGACTGGTTCGATTTCTGGCTTAAAGGTCAGCCAAACCAAATTACCGAAGAACTTCCCAGGGTTCGATACTACACCATGGGAAGTAACAAGTGGCAAACGGCAGATCAGTGGCCACCAAAACAGGCAGAAATGACAACCTGGTACCTTAGCAGCAGCGGCAGTGCCAACTCAAGACTAGGTGATGGTCTTTTGGCTGCTAATCCGCCTGTTTCGGATATCCCGGATACGTTTATATACGATCCCATGGAGCCTGTCCCCTCCTATGGCGGTAATGTATGCTGCACGGGTAACGCCGTACAGGGCGGTGCTTTTGACCAAAGCGAAATGGAGCTTCGTGAAGATATACTTGTGTACACCAGCGAGCCTCTTGAGGAAGGAATTGAAGTGAGCGGATTTATCGAGTCCACACTCTATTTGTCATCCGATGCCAAAGATACCGACGTTACTATCAAGCTGATTGATGTGTATCCCGACGGCACAGCGTACAATCTGGATGAAACCATTCAGCGCGTACGCTATCGTGAAGGGTACGATAAAGAGGTTTTCATGGAGGAAGGAAACATTTACGAAGTAAATCTAACCCCGATGTCTACCAGCAACTATTTTAAAGAGGGACATCGAATAAGGATAGAAATATCGAGCTCAAATTTCCCAAGGTTCGACCGCAATCTGAATACCGGGGGTAATAACTATGATGAAACGGAAGGCATTACGGCCACAAACTCCATCCATCATTCCTCAGAATATCCAAGCCGTATTGTATTACCCGTTATCAAATGATAGCAGTACACCGAGTTGAGATGAATATGGATTTTATGGAAGTTCGAGTCAGGTATGTTGAATTTCATCTGCTAACTCTGATGACCTTAAACAAGACATAAATTTTTTGAGAACCTGTATTTATTTATGACTGATGGCAAGGAATTATTTACCTTCGAAGTACACTCGATTTAAACGAACAGACCTACAGTTATGCCCAAAAATCAATTCAACATCGACGACGCCTACCTTTTTGAGTCTGAACTCACTGAAGATGATAAAATGATCATGGAAACAGCCCGCGAATATGCACAAACGCGGTTGGAACCCAGAGCCCTGGAGGGAAATCAAAACGAGATATTTGATCTCGATATTGCAAAAGAGATGGGCGATTTAGGATTACTGGGCGCTACCATCGATCCGGAATATGGCGGAGTGGGTGCAAGTGAAACAGCCTACGGCCTTGTAGCTCGTGAAGTAGAACGCGTTGACTCTGGGTACCGCTCGTTTATGTCGGTTCAGTCATCTCTGGTTATGTACCCTATTTCAGTTTTTGGTACCGAAGAGCAAAAGCAGCGATTTTTGCCACGACTTGCAACCGGCGAAATTATTGGGTGTTTCGGCTTAACTGAACCAAACCACGGATCTGATCCGGGCTCCATGACCACAACTGCCCTCAAAACCGACGGCGGTTGGACACTTAATGGTGCTAAAATGTGGATTACGAACTCACCGATTTCGGATGTTGCAGTGGTGTGGGCCAAGGCTAAAGAGTCGAAAGATGACAAACCGGAAATACGTGGATTTCTCGTAGAAAAAGGGATGAAAGGATTTTCTGCCCCCGAGACCAAACATAAAATGAGCCTGCGTGCATCTTCAACAGGCGAACTTGTTTTTGAAGATGTTTTTGTCCCGGATGAAAATGTGTTCCCCGAAATACGCGGACTCAAAGGCCCCTTTATGTGCCTGAACAGTGCCCGATACGGGATTGCCTGGGGAGCCGTTGGCGCTGCTGAGTTTTGCTACCACAAAGCAAGAAACTACGTAGCAGAACGTCATCAGTTCGGGAAGCCTATTGCCGCGAATCAGCTTCCTCAGACCAAGCTGGCAGATATGCTAACCGATATAACCTCCATGCAGATGCTTGCCTGGAGGCTTGGAAAGCTAAAAGATGAAGGACGCCTGCATCCGTCAATGGTCTCACTGGCAAAGCGCAACAATGTGAGCAAAGCATTGGATATCGCCCGTGTTTCCCGCGACATGCACGGTGGAAACGGCATTTCGGGCGAATATCGTGTGATTCACCATGTCGTTAATCTCGAGTCAGTAAATACCTACGAGGGAACCTATGATATTCACGGTTTGATACTGGGTCGCGAAATAACGGGTATTCAGGCGTTTACTCCAAAAGGAAACAATTAAAAAGGTGATTGTTATTCCAACTCTGCTGAAATAACCTTATCTCCTATCTGAATGCGATCCACAACTTCCATTCCCTGGATTACCTCGCCAAAAATTGTATAAAGCCCATCCAGATGAGGCCTCCAGGTGTGCGTAATAAAAAACTGACTCCCTTCCGTATCAGGGCCCGAACTGGCAATTCCAATCTTACCTCTCGAAAACGTTTCGATGGAGGGCTCTGTAGGTATTCGATAGGCTGGCCCGCCATACCCATCCCTCCGATCAAAATCTCCGCCCTGTATTACATGGTTTTTTACCACTCGGTGAAATGCCACATCATCATAAAAACCGCTATTTGTTAAATTCACAACTGAAGATACCGTAAAAGGAGCTTCTTGGGGATAAAGGCGAACTCGAATCTCCCCCCTGTTGGTTTCCAAAATCCACACCGGCTGATCTCCCAATTCGGTTAAAAGATTCATATCTGGTTTTCGAAAGGACTTCTTTACAGGTTCAGGTAGTTCTGAATAATTTTGTGCGTCAACTTCAGACAATAGCGTGTACAGCTCCATAGCAAAACCAGAGTCTGGAGTTTTGTATTCGTTCCTGTAAAGCTCATTGAGTGAAACTATTTCCCCTTCGGTTAAGTCTATTTTTTTAAAAATCTGAACGGCATTAGATAAAACACTTCTGTTTTGTTCAAAAATCTGGTTCAGAACTTCTTGCTTGATGATGCCCCTGCTTTCGTCATTCAGGGAATCGCTATCGAGTAACCCTCCCAGTGCTTCAGTTGCCCGGTAGCTCGTGATCCCCTCCGCATTCAAATCACCAAGCAGTAAATCTCTAAACTCATTTTGATCCATCATATTCTGAATCAGATTATAGACGCGATTTAGCAGGTAGGGGTTTTCATTGGAAATGACTTGTAATGACCCTATATATTTGGAAATATCATTGCCGAGAAGCTTCAACAGATCAAGATATGACAAGAGAATTTCAGGATGATCTGTTTCGGGATTCAGATGATTTTCCAGGGTAGATAGTATTTCAGAAGAAAAATTATCAGAACTTTTCAGAGATTCCATCAACTCTATTTGAACGTGTCTGTTTGGATGCTGAATTAATGTTTCCGTAAAAAATAAAAGTTCTTCCTGGCTGCTGGCCCATGCAGTTCCCCTGGCTAATTCGACAGCAAACTGCACATGTGATGTAAGATCCTCGGATAATCTCCCGTCAATGGCGATACGCACCCCATCCGAACCAAGCGCTCTTACAAAATACTCATCAATGCGTGAGATAGCGTTAGTTTTTGTATGATGCAAAAACAGATCCTGCATCCTCATATGAATACCGTCTCCAGGCTGAGGCCTGTTTTGCCCAGACCTGTAAAAACCATATAACAAATTCCTCCTAACTTCCGGGTTTGAGCTTTGCTCAAATAAATCCAGCAACCTGTGAACATCGTCATCAGAAGCATCCACCCTGGCCATGAGTCCTCCAAGAGCCATGGCACACCGTTCTCCTGCTGTTCTCTTTTCATAATCGTCTAGAAGAAAAGACAGGCTCTGTTTATCTCCTTTGCGATAAAAAACTTCACAAGCGAGTTCAGGCGATATTTGCTCCTCAGAGGATAGCTGTTGCAGCTCAGTGAGCAAATTTGAGTTAAGGTCTGTGTGGCTTAAAAGAATCCAGTCCCGTACACTTTTAGATCGGATAACCTGCTGAAAGATCCATTCCGAATGAACAGGATCTGCGTGGATAAGTGCCATTGAAGCGCGGTAAGAAATACCCGTGTCACTATGGTTTCTCATTGCCCACAGAGTATCAAAGTCACGCTCAATTACAGCGGTATTCAACCGGTTTTCAGTGTCGTCGAGCACGTTAGTAATTTGAGCCTCAGTTCTTTCGGGGAAAGCAAAAAGCAACATCAGTGAAAAAAATAAAACTGAATAAGGAGTTTTTGTTTTTATAAAATATCTTCGTTTCTTACACATATATCTTACATAAATCTAATTTCTATGGACAAAGCTCAACTTACAAGAAAGCAAAAAGAATTTTTCGATTTTATTGTAGAGTACAAAAAAGAACATGACGTATGGCCTACGTATAGAGAAATTGCCGACGCTTTCGACTATAAGTCACCAAACAGCGTTACTCAGAATATACAGGCGCTGCTAAAAAAAGAGTACCTGATTAAAACAGATGATGAAGAGTATGATATACATCCGGAATTTGAAGAAAACCTGGGAATTCGAAAAACATCGGGTATTCAGGTAAGGGGGCTGATAGCTGCAGGTTATCTACAGGAAGCCGTAGAGGCAGACCTGGGACGAATAACGCTCGAAACCATTTTTCCTAATATTGATGATATGTTTGCTCTTCGGGTTTCTGGGATGAGCATGAAAGAGGTTGGTATTTATGACGGTGATTTTGTTCTCCTGATGGATAGTGATGTAAAGGATGGCGATATAGGAGCCGTGCTATACAACGGAGAAACCAGCCTTAAGAAGATCTATCACGATAAAAACGGGTTAAGGCTGGAACCGGCAAACAAAGAGTATGATAACATAATCATTGAACCCGATGTTTTTGAGGAGGTTCGGATAATTGGCAAATATATTGGGCATGTAAACCGAACCGGTATACACCGGGCTGTTCCAACAAGAAAAGCCAGTTAGTTACTTTTATCCTTATCGGAAACAGTTTCGAGCTTTCCATTGGCTCCCTTTCTCGATTCAAACAGTTGTGAATCTTTAATCCACGCCCTGCCGCCGTCGTGTTGCAGCTTTTTTTTGTTTTTATATTTAAATGCTTGTTTATGAAGGTCGGGTAATTTACTCATAGGTCTGAAAATTTACTTTTTATCAGTATAATTTACATCTCACTGATAATAAGAGTTCCGGTTAAAAAATTAAATGAAAACGAACTCTTTTAATTTAACGCAAAAACATTTATTTTACGAATCTTGAAAAATTTATAATCTAATGAATGAAATTATGTACGCGGTTGTAAAAATTGGCGGGCATCAGTATAAAGTTTCTGAAGATCAAACCGTGTTTGTGAACAGATTATCCGTTGATGAAGATAAGATTACTTTAGACGATGTCCTTCTTATTAAAGATGAGAAAGGAAAAGTGAAAGTTGGTACTCCTACTGTGAAAGGTTCTAAGGTGGAAGCGACAGTAGTAGAGCATCTTAAAGCAGATAAAGTGATCGTCTTTAAAAAGAAACGACGAAAAGGTTATCGTGTTAAAAACGGACACAGGCAAGCAATAACGCAATTAAAAATTGACAAAATTTCTTAAAAATATATAGTTATGGCACATAAGAAAGGTCAAGGTTCAACAAGAAACGGACGAGATTCAGAATCGAAACGCTTAGGCGTTAAAAAATATGGCGGTGAAACCGTTCGTGCTGGTAATATTATTGTAAGACAGCGTGGAACTAAGTTTCATCCCGGCGAAAACGTTGGCCGTGGCGGTGACGACACACTTTTTGCACTTTCAGACGGGAAAGTTAATTTTCGAAGAAGAGCCAATGGAAGAAAATACGTTACCGTAGAACAGGTATAATTTTTTTTACTTTTTTTTATGAGCTCCGGTAATTTGTTTTGCCGGAGCTTTTTTTATTTTCGGGTATGGATTTTACAATACCTTCTTTTCCGCATTTACAATTTGGTTCACTCTTCTGTATCGGCAGGAATTACGCCGAACATATAAAAGAGATGAAATCTGAGAGCACCCCAGATCCGGTAGTATTTCTTAAACCAAGAAACAGTATTCTTCTTAATAGTGATACTCTTACACTACCCTCCTCTTCTAATAATGTCCATCATGAAGTTGAGCTGGTGCTTTTAATTGGAGAAACAGCCAATGATGTGCCAGTGAAAGATGCACTCCAATATATTATTGGCTATGGGATTGGACTGGATCTTACTGCAAGGGATATTCAGTCGCACGCTAAGCAGAATGGACTTCCATGGACCCTCGCTAAAGGCTTCCGAGGATTTGCTCCGCTTGGGAATTTTATTACCTACAGGCACAATCACAATTTCTCTAATCTCTCTCTATCTGTATCGGTAAACAATGAAATACGGCAGAATGGCAACACCTCAGATATGATCTTTTCAGCAGCTGAGCTCATATCGTACCTTTCAAGTCAATTTACACTACATCCGGGAGACCTGATTTTTACAGGTACGCCGGAAGGGGTAAGTAAGTTATCAGAAGGTGATCTAATCAAAGCATCTTTAAACAACGGGGAATCTTTTCTTGAACTTTCTGTTGATGGGTAAATGTATACCCGGCTTATTAATTATTATTTTTTTCTGTACTTCTTTCTCTGCAGAAGCACAAGAGCTGAACTTTTTAACCGGTGATGAAGAATACATTTGGCCTACCAACTCAAGTCGCCAAATCTCTTCAACATTTGGTGAAACCCGTTCTGCCCACCTCCATGCAGGGCTGGATATTCGTTCATTTGGCAGAGAAGGGTTTGAAGTGTATGCCACGCGAGATGGTACCGTCCATCGAATTGGTATGGGGCCGCACGGCTATGGAAATGTTGTTTATCTGAAACATAGCGATGGTTCTTACTCAGTATATGCACACCTGAACCGTTTTGAGTCGGAATTACAGGCATTTGCAGATTCAATCCGTATGGAAACGTTACGTTTTGACCTGGATAGAGTCGTTGAGAAGCAAGAAATTGAGTACAAACGGGGAGATGTGATAGCCTACACTGGTTCTACCGGGATAGGCCCGCCTCACCTTCACTTTGAGCTAAGAACGCCTGATTTCAAACCTTTTAACCCGCTGCTCACCAACCTTACTGTGAATGATACTCTAGCTCCCGTTTTTCAGCAGCTAGCTTTGGAGTTTAAAGACCATGAAACACTTCATCCAACCGGATTTGAAATATTTAATGCATTCAGTTCGGGAAATAGCTATAAATTTGGAGATATTAATGTTTCCGGGCCGGTAGGACTGTCAGTTAATGTATCTGATAAAGTAAACTCTACGCCAAATTCCTATGCCGTTTACTCATTAACCATGGTTGCTGATGGCGATACACTATTTCACTCCGTTGCAGATTATTTTCCTTATCAGTATTCATCTCATATGTTCCTGGACCGATCTTACCCAATCCTTGCACAAACAAGAAGAGGCTTTCAACGGCTTTTTATTGTAAATGGAAATAACCTGCCATTCTATCAAAAAGTTGAAAACAGGGGAATACTATGGCTGGATAGTGGGTCCCACGATATTCAGATAATTGCTGAAGATATCTATGGGAATTCGGCCGTTGCAGAAGTAACGCTCAAGGTTGACGACACCTATTCTGAGGCCAATAAAATTATTACACATGTTCCAACATATCCTAATACTGAAAATATCAGTCTGAAAAATACATTTAATATTAAGGTTTCTGCACAGTCACTGAACAGTTCTCCGGTTTTGGCATCTGCTAATGCTGATTTTTTACCTTTTTTAAGAGAAAATGTAGAAACAAAACAAATTCAACCAGAAGGAATTGCCATACAAGAACTGGCCCCCGATCGTCGGTCTGTATTCTCAAGTCCGGACAAAACCGTTTGGCTTGAATTTCCTGAAAGATCATTATATGATTCGCTAACCCTTGAAATGTCGATAATTGAAGAAAACGATGGTCTGAGGGTCACCTTCAACCCAGACAGGCTGCCGCTTCACACACCTGCCCGTCTTCATATTTTGCTATCAAAATATTTCAAAAATACCGATGGCCTGGGCCTCTACTCCATTGATGAATTTCGCAACCGGACTTATTATTTAGGATCTTCGATATCAGACGGAATTCTACGGGCAAATTTAAACGAAATCAGTAGTGTCTATATAATGAAAGACAATACCAATCCGTGGATTGGCATGGCAAGAATTGGAAAAGATTTGGCTGGCAATCAACTCGTTATTTTCCCGGTTCGAGATGAAGAATCGGGAATCGACTACACTCAATCAGTAATTACTGTAAACGGAGAACGCGGCCTCACCGGTTATGATCCCGATAAACGGCAGCTCTATTTTTACAAACCCGGTTTTACTCTTCAAAAAGTAAACGAAGCCAGCATCGAAGTTTTCGACAGGGTTGGCAACCGCTCAGTCCGTACATCTTCCTTTCGATACACACCCTGACTTTGGTATTCTATTCGCAGGCTGCCACACAGCTTATTTCAACTAACACTGACTTTGGAAGCTCTTTTACGGCAACAGTTTCCCGTGCAGGTGGTAAATCATCAAAATATTCACCATAAATTCTGTTCACTACAGGAAAATCACTCATATCATGCAAAAATATTGAGCATTTTAAAACGTTTGAATAAGACGTAGAAGCTGCTTCCAACACCTCTCCCAAATTGTTCATAACCTGCCTGGTTTGTTCTTCAATTCCTCCCTCAACAATTTCCATGGTTTCAGGCAGCAGCGCTATTTGTCCGGAACAATAAAGAACATCTTTGTACATTACAGCCTGACTGTAAGGTCCAATAGCCTCTGGTGCTTTACCCGTATATATGATTTTCTTTTCCATATTGATGCTTCTAATATTTTGGTTTTAGTTATGTGATGTTATTATTCATGAACATATAGATATAAAGTCATAAATAGAATCGTTGCGATATTGCCTAAGCTGAGATTGCACAAAGTTGTATATATGATTACTTTAAACT
>DATGBT010000166.1:0-5196 GCA_035312505.1 Balneolaceae bacterium
GAAAAGGCGGCAAAACAGGCCAAATCACATTTCGAGAAAACGGTGATTAAAAAAGATATTCCGGATGATGCTCCTGAACTACTGTTCGACACCGGGAGTGAATATCGACTACTGGATATTATTGCAGATGCAGGCCTAACCTCAAGTAATGGAGAAACCAAACGGATGATGAAGCAGGGAGGGGTAAGCCTGAATGATAAAAAAATAATAGATCCGGGTTATACAATAACCTTTGAAGCCGAAGATGAATTCGATCTTAAAGTAGGAAAGAGAAAGTTTGCAAAGCTTATTGCAAACAGTTAAAATTTTTTTGTGTATGTTTATAACACTGTTTTATCTATAACTATTTCGACATGGGCACTCACTATACGGGAAGTTCTTCAGAAAAAACCACGCTTAATACGTTCATCAAGCTGATGAGGGCGACGGAGTCTATCAATAACCGCTTAAATAAGCATCTGGCTGAGGTTGATTTAACCATAAGCCAGTTCGGAACACTGGAGGCTTTATATCATCTGGGGCCACTTAATCAGCGAGCTATTGCAGAAAAGCTTCTCAAAAGCGGCGGAAATATTACGATGGTGATCGACAATCTCGAAAAATCGGGGTATGTAACCCGAAAAAAAGATCCGCAGGATCGCCGTGCCGTTCTTATCCATCTTACTGAAAAAGGGGATGAATTTATTAACGAGTTCTTTCCAAAGCACCTCGATAAAATAAAAAAAGAATTCAGTGTACTTACTGATTCTGAAAAAAAACAGCTGGCTGCCATGTGTAAAAAGCTGGGGCTCCAGGAAAAATAAAGTAGGCACATCTTAAGAAATTCTGTAAGGGATTGAATTAATACGGTTCATACAAATATGAACCGTATTGAAACAGAAATTATACCATATCCAGCATTTCCGGCTTTTCGCCTGATGATTTTTCTGGCAACCGGAATTGTGGTCTCTCGGCATACAGAGCCTGAATTATGGATAATTTTGACGCTATTTTCGGCACTTCTTATTGGGTGGATATCGGCAGAATTTTTGTTGAAACGAGCATTTCCACTCTTTTCCATTCATATAGCCACCTTCATATACCTGGTCTCTGTAATGGGTTTCGGGTTTGCACACCATGAGCAGCACGAATACAAACTCCATAAATCTGTTGCAATCGGAGAAAAGTTAAATCTTCTGGCTTGGGAAGAGCTCACCATTAAGGGAGAAATCATCAGAAAAGGCAGAAACAGGGAGGGGTATGAGCATTATACGGTAGATGTTATCTATACATCATTACCCGGTGATATAAGGATGCATGACCCCTACAGGGTGCGGCTTTATAGCGATGGCAGATATGATGGAAGAGTTCAGCCGGGGATGATCCTGCATGGGAAAGTAACGGTTTATGAATTCCCGGAGCGAAGAAATCCGCACGAATTTGATTATGGGAATTGGCTGCATGAGAATGGAATAGCTGCTCACGGGAAGCTGGTTGAACTTGTGAATATTACCTCGAAAAGAGGGTTAAGCTGGAACGACGTGCGAAACAAGATTCAGAAAAACGTAGATGTAGCATTTAGCAAGGATGTAGCACCCCTTGCAAAGGCTCTTTTGCTTGGATACAAGGAGGATCTTCATCCCGAAACGTCAACTTATTTTTCACGGTCAGGTTTATCTCACATAATGGCCGTTTCGGGGCTGCATGTAGGCTTTATAGTGGCTCCATTCTGGATGCTTATTCCATTCCTGTGGAATATCAGACATGGCAAGTGGTTTGGGTTGATAGCAATAACCCTGCTGTTACTTTTTTATGCCGGAATTACCGGGTTTAGTCCATCTGTGACGCGGGCCTCCCTCATGGCTTGGTTTTTAACATATGGCAGACTCTTTCACAGAGTAAGAAATTCGATTAATTTAACAGCGGTTGCGGCAATATTGATTCTGATCACAGATCCATCTCAGCTATTTACCGTAGGTTTTCAGCTCTCTTTTTCAGCTGTGTTCGTTATTCTATTTGTGATGCCGAGAGTTACGGCCCTTTTACCAGCGAAGTATCGATTTGGAGTAAAAGGTGGTTTGATTACTATAGTGACCGTATCGATAGTGGTACAGACGGGACTGTTTCCAATTCTTGTGTACTATTTTGGAGAGTTTTCGATCATTGGCCCGGTAGCCAACACCCTTGTATTGCCGCTGATGTCGGTAATCGTGCCGGCGGGGTTAATCGTATCACTTCTGCCGGTTACCGATGGGTCTATTTTGCAGTCAGGCTCGTTCTTTATTGGTTTTGGCCTCCAGTGGATTGAATTCGTGGCTATAACACTCGGATCTAATTCAAAAACGTATCTAACGATTGACTCTGTTCCAGTCTCCCTTTTTGCTTGCTGGTTATTTGCAGTGGGGTTTATAGCGATAATCCATAAAGCGAAGATTCGGTGGAAAATGTTTATAGGGTTACTGCTATTTGTAAACCTTGGATTGATTGAAATACTGATGAATAAGCATTCCAATACCGGAAACCTTGTGGTTACCGTGCTGGATGTGGGGCAGGGTGATGCCATTCACATAAAAACGCCACAAAACCGCCACATACTTATTGATGCAGGGCGGTGGACTCCAGGATCTGACAGCGGAGAGCGAATCATCATTCCCTACCTGAAAGAGATGGGAGTGCATTCACTGGATGCCATAATTTTATCCCACCCACATGCCGATCATATTGGCGGAATGATATCAGTGATTGAAAACATGGATATTAAAGCCGTCTATCAAAGTGACTTTGAATACGACTCCATTCTGTTCAAAACTCTTCAAAAAAGGCTCAGGCAGAAAAATATTCCTGTTTACTACCCCGGCGCAGGAGATATGATTACCGTGGATCCAACGATTCGAATTTTTGTTCTCGGTCCCGGTTCAAGCACATCATACAGTAACCCAAACAATAATTCT
The DNA here is from genome assembly GCA_035312505.1 of Balneolaceae bacterium. Taxonomy (GTDB): domain Bacteria; phylum Bacteroidota; class Rhodothermia; order Balneolales; family Balneolaceae; genus Rhodohalobacter. The sequence continues at coordinate 2,931 of DATGBT010000166.1, forward strand.
CTGGCTTTTAAACTTGTTTACAAAGAAACCTCATTCTTGTTTACGGGTGATGCCGAGGAAGAGCAGGAGCGGGAACTTTTACGCCGTTACGGTACGTTTTTAAAATCGGATGTATACAAGGTAGCTCACCACGTTAGTAATACAAGCACAATTAAACCGTTAATTGAAGCCATTCAGCCAGATATTACAGTAGGTTCCCTCGCTTTCAGAAATAAATTCCGACACCCCGGCAGGGAAACAGTAACGCGAATGCATGATGTTGGCGCGAAACCGTTATACACCAGCTTGCATGGGGCAGTAGTGTTGCAGACCGATGGAAAAATGATAAATCAACTAAACTGGAAAGAATAGCCTGTACATTTCAAATCGTTTATAAATCCATTAACTTAGTGAGTCTGCCATTATGAATGGCTCAATTGGTATTATAAAAGAGTTGAACTGATAAATTATGCCCCAAAAGGAACGACCATCCTTCGAAGAAGCTTTAGAAAAGCTAGAGGAAATTGTTAAAGAGCTGAATAACGATGAAATTACATTAGAAAAATCTGTTGAGCTCTACGAAAAAGGACTTGAGCTGTCAAAAATCTGTTCAGAAACATTGGATCAGGCAATGCTTAAGATCGAACAGATAGATACCACGAATAATAATGAATCAGAAAGCTAGTTGAATGGATGTTTATAAACCAACCCCGGGAGCACTGCTAAAAGATATTTCATCTCCTGAAGATCTGAAAAAGTTAAAACCGGGCCAGCTGCAGCAGGTTTGTGATGAGTTAAGAGAATATATTATTGATACAGTCTCTATTCATGGAGGCCATTTTGGGGCAAGCCTTGGCGTCGTTGAACTTACTGTTGCACTTCACTACGTATACAATACACCGGAAGATGAAATTATCTGGGATGTTGGTCATCAGGCATACGGGCACAAAATATTAACGGGCCGTCGCGAACAATTTCATACAAATCGCAAGTACAAGGGGTTGTCCGGCTTTCCGAAGCGATCTGAAAGTGAGTACGACTCTTTCGGTGTTGGCCATTCCAGTACATCCATTTCGGCCGGTTTTGGAATGGCAATTGCGAGAGATCTTAATAAATCTGACAAGAAAATTGTTTCTGTAATCGGTGATGGCGCCATGACGGGTGGAATGGCATTCGAAGCGATGAACAATGCCGGCGCCAACGAAAGCGACATGCTTGTAATTTTGAACGACAATAATATGTCGATCGACCCCAACGTAGGCGCGTTGAAAGAGTACCTGGCCGAGATCACGACCAGTAAAACATTCAATAAAATGCGCGATGAGATTTACGACGTGCTCGGGCATTTTAAATCGGCGGGCGAAAAAATGAGAAAAGCGGCATCACGGCTTGAACGAGCTATGACTGCTGCTATTACCCCGGGAGCACTTTTCCAGGCGCTTGGGTTTAAATACTATGGTCCGGTTGATGGTCATAATGTGGATGCACTTCGCCGTCACCTCGAAGATTTACGTACCGTAAACGGACCAAAATTACTACATATTGTTACTGTAAAAGGGAAGGGATTTGCCCCGGCTGAAAGGGAGCAGACTAAATGGCACGCCCAAAGCAGTCCGTTTGATAAAATTACGGGTAAACCCCTGAAAACCTCAGCTACAAAATTGAAACAGCCACCTAAATATCAGGACGTATTTGGAGAGGCGCTGGTTGAGATTGCCGCTAAAAATGAAGATGTCGTAGCCATAACGCCAGCCATGCCGAGCGGTTCCAGTCTATGGCCAATGATGAATACATTTCCCGACCGGTCTTTTGATGTAGGTATTGCCGAACAGCATGCAGTTACCTTTGCGGCCGGTTTGGCAACGCAGGGAAAAAAAGTGTTCGCTGCACTGTACTCTACCTTTTTACAACGGGCTTACGATCAGGTTATACATGATGTCGCTATCCAAAAATTGCCGGTAGTTTTTGCTATCGACAGAGCGGGTCTTGTTGGTGCAGATGGTCCTACTCACCATGGTCTATATGATGTTTCCTACCTTCGTTCCGTACCTAATATGATTGTTTCATCTCCTATGAACGAGCAAGAGCTTCGCGATATGCTCTACACCGCATCGGAATATAACGATGCGGCATGGGCAATTCGATACCCGCGTGGCCGAGCAACCGGAATGGTGGTTCGGGAAGGTTTTAAGCTTACTGAGATCGGGAAGGGCAGAAAAATAAGAGACGGTGAAAAAATTGCGGTGCTGAGTTTTGGTCCTATCGGTAAGTACGTGATTGAAGCATC
>DATGBT010000167.1:0-10290 GCA_035312505.1 Balneolaceae bacterium
GAAACTGAAGGTATTTTAAATCTCGAAACCATCAAAAAGCTGAAGCAGCCTGCGTTCATCATCAACGCAGCACGCGGAGAGCATCTTGTGGATGAAGATCTCATTTATGCCCTGGATACCGACAGAATTCGGCATGCCACAATGGATGTATTTACAGATGAACCGCTTCCCGAATCGCACCCGTTCTGGAACCGTGATAAAATTACCATCACTCCTCATGTAGCTGCTTTAACAAATGAAAAAGAGGCTGCCAAACTCATTGTAGAGAATTATAAGCGATTACTATCCGGGATGGATTTAAATCATCCTGTAAGCAGGGATCATAAGTATTGACTCACGAAAAAGAGAGAAGCTTATGAGAAAACTAAGCCTGTTGTTCTGCTTATTTATATTTTCTGCCTGTACTACCCCGGATCGTAACCTCTACCCCGATGATCCTTCACAACGAACGGTCCCGGTGTTCATCATTAGTCATGGCTGGCATACGGGTATTGTAATCGAAAGTGAGTATTTTACCGAAAGAATTTCCAAACACGACCAGATTCCACATGGTACCTACCTGATGTTTGAATGGGGTGACGCCCGCTATTTTCCGCACGATGACCCCGGGGTAGGTTTACTGCTCAGAGCTGCTTTATTACCTACCGGCTCTGTGATACAGATTACAGGTTTGAGCAACCAGCCAAACTTAATATTTAGGCAAAGTAAGACGGTTAAGGTCGATGTAACACGGGAGGGAGTTTCAGCTCTGAGTGATTTTCTTGCACGCCAACTCCGAAAAAATTCAGATGGGGAGTTTATTTATCTGCAGAGCGGCCTCTATCCGAACAGTTCATTTTTTGAGGCAGAAAAACTCTATTTTTTCCCAAGAACGTCCAACACATGGACAGCTCGTGCACTCCGGCAAACAGGATATCCTATAACTCCGGCGCTGGCACTTACCACTGATAATCTAATGAAACAGGCCGGTAAGTACGGAGATGTCCTTGACTAGCCTTTCGCCATCGATTTGCCTCTCTCCTGCCCTTCACGAATAGCAAGCTGTCCGCAACCGGCATCAATGTCGTCTCCCCTGCTTCTTCGTACAGTAGCCGTTACGCTGTTATTGGTGAGGGTTTTCATAAACCGGTTCAGCCGGTCTTCCCGTGCACGTTTCAGCTCAACGCCTGCCACATTGTTATACATGATGATATTCACCTTGGATGGAGCCCATTTAACAATATTTACCAGGTTTTTTGCATCCTGTGTGGTGTCGTTAAATCCATCAAATAAGAGATATTCATAGGTAACCGGACGTTCTGTTTCCCGAAAGTAGAACTTGACCGCCTCTTCGAGTTTATTGAGGTTCAGGCTCTCATTTATCGGCATAATTTTGTTCCGCTTTTCATCATCGGCTGCATGAAGTGAGATAGCCAGGTTCACATTTATCTCCTCTTTTGCGAGCTGCTTAATCTGTTTGGTGAGCCCTACGGTAGAAATGGTAATTCTTCGCTGTGAAAGATCCACGCCCAGCGGATCAGATATAATAGCTGCAGACTCCACAACCGATTTGTAATTGTGCAGCGGCTCGCCCATTCCCATATACACAATATTGTTGATTTTCTTGCCAAACCTCTCTTCAGCCAGCTCATTAATTTGCTGTACCTGATCTACAATTTCACCATGTGTGAGATTTCTGAAATACCCCATTTTACCGGTGGCACAGAACGAACACCCAAACATGCAGCCCACCTGTGATGACACACAAACCGTAAGCCTGTTTACGGTTCCGTCGTCATAAAAATCAGGAATCAGCACAGCTTCTACTTTGTACTCTTCGGGATCATCGAGCTGAAACAAAAACTTGATGGTGCCATCTTTCGACTCCTGCCTGCTGTACTCTTTTGCCTTACGGATTTCTGCAAGATCATTTAATTTGGCCCGCAGGTCTTTAGAGAGGTTTGTCATCTCATCGAATGATGACGCTCCCTTTTGATAGAGCCACTGAAAAACCTGGTCGGACCGGTAGGAAGCAAGACCCAGATCTGCCAGGGCAGCTGAAAGTTCTTCTTTAGTGAGTGCTTTAAGGTCTTTCTTTTCGCGGGTAACGGTTGTATCGATATTCATTCTTAAAAGATACAAACTATGCTGCGAAATCAATAACCGACAAGCATGGCATCTGCTGCCGCCATCAAAATATTGTGATTTATCCGCTCCTTATAATTGGGGTTGACGTACTGAAATTCAATACGTCCCTCATTATTAATGAGAAACACAGACGGCACGGGAAGCAAGTGGTGGTCTCTGCCCGACCGCTCTTCGAGATCCATTCCATTCTCCCTGAGCTGAGTTACGGTCTCTTCATCCTCTCTAAACGCAATTCCAAAAGCTTTGGAGGCTATCATATCGCTGTCGGAGAGAAGCGTAAATTCTGTATCCAGATTATTCAATGACTCTTTCAGGTATTCCGGCCTGTCGGGGCTTATTCCCACAATAGTTATGCCTTTTTCGTACAGCTCATCTTTAATTTCTGCGATGGCCGACAGCTCTGCCGAACAAAAGGGGCACCACCCTCCGCGATAAAAAACAATGAGTGTATGCTGTGCGGCTATTTCTGATAATAATTTCATCTCCCCATAAGGATCCGATAGCGTAATGCCGGGAACCTCACTGCCTACTAGCAGCGGAGATACATTTTGCGGTTTAATGGGAACATCTGTTTGAGGTGTGGAACAGCTTATTGTAAGAAGCAGAGATATTATAAGAGCTGAAAGTTGGCAGCAGACAGTGAATTTCATTAGCGTACTTCTGTTTTTTTTGATATGGAATGATCCTGTTTTACAGGGAAGCATTCAAAAATAAGACATAGCCATCTCAAATATATCACATTCTTATCACGTTGGCTGCCAGTAATCTAGAAACGAGGATTCACGATGTTATTGTAAATAGAGCCAAATGTATAGGAGAGCCCAAATGAGAAGTAATAATCGTAAGAGGTGGGCCGCTGCACCCCCCTGATAATGGATTCCGGATCGTCTGGGTCTACATCTCCCGGAAGCTGAAGAGAAAGCTGATCGTTTATAATACGATACCGGCCGGATACACTCACCGAGAGCCCCCGCATTACTCTTATATTGAACGTTGGATTTATTTCGATCCGGTTTATAGATGTGTCGTGGAAGTAGTGGCTGCCGGATAGACGAATATCGATTCGCCCCCAACGCTGATCGTACCTCAACCTGGTGGATATTTCCTGAGACAGAATTGTTTCGCTGTCTTTCAGGAAAATTGTGGTGTTAAAATATCTTCGATGATTCGGTGTAATCTGGTACTGAATCAGAAATCGCCGGTTTTGAAATTCCGAGTATGGGAAGAAATTGTACTCAACAGAAGGCGCTATATAAGTGCTTAAAGCAATATTATTAACACGATTAAAGCTTGCGCCGGCAAAGAGCCCCAGCGACATATGATCGCTTAAGCTATATGCTGCCATATTCCAAAAACTCCCCCAATCGCGGTTCACATTCAGGGTTTTGTCGTTAATGTCGACATTCCGTCTTCTGACTTCTCCATGAAACCTGCTGCGAATCTTCCAGGTTTCTGTAGTTCTCTCCGCTTCTAAGCCACTATATAAACCAAAATTAAACTCACTCGCCTCACCGCTTACATTCGATCTTACATCCACATCAAACACCCAGTTGTTCCATGGGTCTTCAACAACTTCTTCCTCAATACCTGCATCTTCGGGCTCCTCATAAAATATGTCCAGCGCATTCATTGCTTCCGTATTTGTTACATACGGGATGAGACCGATTTTTATATATCTGTTTAGCCCTCGGCGCCTCTCATCCCAAGTATCATTATTCGTAGATACATACCTGAGTGTATCTGTCCTTGGAGACTCAATTCCCATTTCTGAAAACTCGAGGGTGTACTCTACTCCACCGCCCGCAGTGCGCTGATCGTTGATACGAAGATAGACGGAGGCATCTTCCTGATCCCGAACATAATTCACAAACGTAATGTTTGTGCGAATAAAAGTAACATCACAGCTATTGCAATCCAGAAACACATTTGGAATGGGTGCAGTACGACTTACCCCTTGAGCTACAATAACTTCTGTAAAAAGAAGCAACAAAAATAAAACAGCAGTGCCTGTACGGTACAAAATAATTACAGAGAGTATAAGGTTAATATATAAGCTTATAAAAGTAACCAATTCACATCAAGAATATCCAATATAAGGATGTAGCAGTTTGTAAAATGAACTGTTTATGTTTTGCAAAAATCTGCTTAGCATATTTATTCTGTATTATTCGCAATAAAAAGCCCTGCAATTGAAATTTCTTACATCCCAGTTATCATATTTTTTCGCGAATCGCCGCACAAAAACCAACGTTCGGAAACTGCTGAAATTTGTCGCCGTTTTGTTTGTAATGTACATCACGTACAGTGTTTTGTTCCACTTTATTGCGCTATATGAAGGGCAGAACCACTCATGGCTGACCGGATTTTACTGGACACTGGTTACCATGAGCACCCTCGGTTTTGGTGATATTGTTTTCACGAGCGATGTTGGCCGCTTTTTTTCGATGATGGTTCTCTTTTCCGGGGTTCTGTTTCTTTTAATCATGCTGCCGTTTACGTTTATTGAGTTCTTTTATGCCCCCTGGATGAAAGCGATGAACCAGGCAAAGGCACCAAAGGAAATCGATCCGCTGGTTAAAGATCACGTTATTATTACCGAATTAAATGCTGTAACAGATTCCCTTATAAAAAAGCTGACGTCATACAAAATTCCCTATGTTATTCTCGAACCCGATTTGCAGAAAGCCCTGGACCTGTCCGATTTGGATTATAATGTGATTAACCTTGATCCCACAGATTATGAAGCCTATTCGCAGCTAAATATTGACAGGGCTAAAATGGTTGTCGCGGCCGGACCCGATACCGTAAACACCAACGTTACTTTTACGGTAAAGGAGTATAACCCGGAGGTTAATATCGTTGCGACAGCCAGTCATGCCGATTCCGTGGATATTTTACAGCTTGCCGGGGCCAATCACGTTGTACAGCTTGGAGAGATTCTTGGGCGTTCCCTGGCACGAAGAACGCTGGGTGGTAACGCCCGGGTTCATGTTATTGGCCATATTGATGAACTTGTAATTGGTGAAGCCACTGCACAGGAAACCCCGCTCATTGGGAAAACATTAAAAACAAGCGGGCTGCGTGAAGCAACGGGAGTAACTGTCGTTGGGATTTGGGAGCGGGGTAAGTTCAAACAACCCCTTCCAGACTCTCTCATTACCGAAAAAACAGTGCTTGTTTTGGCCGGAACCGTGCAGCAGTTGCGAAACTATGATGAACTTGTTAGCATTTATCATGTTTCAGATAAGCCCGTGATCATTATCGGGGCGGGACGTGTTGGGCGGGCGGCAGCAAAATCACTTGATGAACGACAGGTTGATTACCGAATCATCGATAAAGAGCCTCAGCGAATTCAAGATAGTGATAAATTTATTTTAGGGGATGCTGCAGACCATGATGTTCTCGAAAAAGCAGGTTTAAAAGAAGCTCATACGGCACTCATTACAACTCACAGTGATGATATTAACATATACCTCACTATTTACTGCCGGCAACTCTGTCCCAATATGCAAATCATCAGCCGGGCCACATACGAAAAAAATATTAACACCATGCACCGGGCCGGTGCCGATTTTGTTATGTCGTATGCATCGATGGGAGCTAACTCTATCTTTAACATTCTTGAAGGGCAGGAGGTGCTTGTACTGGCAGAAGGATTGAATATTTTTAACCACAAAGTGAACGACAGCCTGGCAAATAAAAGCTTGATTCAGACTGATATTCGAAAAGAGACCGGCTGCACAGTTGTAGCCGTTAATTGCAGAGATAAAATGGAAGTAAGTCCTGCACCTCACCGTATACTGAATAAAGATGAAGAGTTAATTCTGATAGGCTCTCCTGAAGGTGAGAACAAGTTTTCAAACCGATATGAAAAAGAGAAGAGTTAATTAGCTAAACTTTCAACTCACACAATTTAATTTTTCCAAAACCACGGAGTAAACAGAACCAGAACGGTAAACAGCTCAAGCCTGCCGATCATCATTAATATAAGCAGAAGCCACTTTCCCAGGTAAGGAACTCCTGCATAATTTTCAACCGGCCCGAACACTCCCCATGCCGGGCCAATATTACTGAGACTTGCAATGCTTGCCCCCATTGCAGACATAAAATCAAATCCCATGAGGCTCATTCCCAAGGCACCGAATACGAAAATCAGGAAATAAGCTACAAAAAAGCCCAGAATCGTTTTCAGAATAGGGGAATCTATAACACGGTCTCCTACCCGAACCGGAACGATGGCCTGAGGATGGATAATTTGTTTGAATTCGCGACCTATATTTTTAGCGATAATCATCAGGCGGATCATTTTAATTCCTCCTCCGGTTGATCCCGCGCAACCACCGCTAAAAAACAGGATAAAGAGTAAAAATGAGGTGAAAGGCACCCAGTGTGCATAATCATCCGTACCAAATCCGGTGGTAGTAACGATGGATACTACCTGGAAACTGCCATATCGTATTGCCTCTCCTATCGAATAATCCTGAAGAACCCACAACCCTGCTGAAATTGCGATGGTAAATGACCCGATAACAAGTGAGTAAAAACGTATTTCACGGTTTTTAAGAAATGAGCCAACGTCACCTTTGAACAACTTAAAATGCATGGCGAAGTTAATTCCTGCTAAAAGCATAAATATGATGATTACCGTATCAATATAGACCGAATCAAAACCGGCAACGGAATCATTTTTCGTTGAAAATCCACCGGTTGCCAGTGTTGAAAATGCATGATTTATAGCTTCAAACCAATCCATTGAGGGATGCAGCCAAAGTAACAGAAACTGTGCAAGCGTTAAACCTACATAGATAGACCAGAGCAAAAATGCGGTTTCCTGTATTCGGGGGGTCAGTTTATCAGACGTAGAACCCGAATATTCGGCCTGGTAGAGCTGCATACCTCCGATACCCAGCAGTGGAAGCAGTGCGAGTGTAAGAACAATAATGCCCATTCCGCCCATCCAGTGAGTAAATGATCGCCAGAACAGCACGCTTTTATCCAGATCCTCGATCATCAGGTTTTGAATCCCATCGCTGGTAACCCCATTAAAAATTGTGGCGCCGGTTGTTGTAAACCCGCTCATTGTTTCAAAAACAGCATCCGTATAGGTTTCCAGCGAACCGGATAGCAGGAATGGAATGGCACCGATGAGGGAGCCTACAAACCATGTGAGAGAGACAATCAAAAACGCTTCCCGCATTCGTAATTCTTCTTTTGGCCTGAACTGATAAAATAGTACCCCTCCCAGGGCCGTTGCCCCCAAACCCGTTATTAAAAATGCATCCCAGGAGGGCTCCCCGTAGATAAATGCAATAATCATCGGCAGAAAAAGCGTACATCCCAAAAAGAGAATAAAGCTGCCCATGATTCCCGTAACGAGACGAAAATCAATTCTTGGCCGGTTTTTTGATGCGTTTAGCAGATCAATCATCCGAAGAGTTCTTCAACTTTTTTTATGGCTCGTGGAAGGGCGAAGATAATCACCCTGTCATCTTTTCTTACCGTTGATGTACCGGTGGCGATGCTTGCAACTCCATCTCTCAGTATTCCTCCAATCACAACGCCATCAGGCAGCTCCAACTCTTCAATCGGTTTATCCAGAACTTTGCAGTTTTTACCAGCCACAATTTCAATGATCTCCGCCTTAATACCGTGAAACGCTTTCACCGTGAGCATCATCCCCTGGCGAATCTGGCGATGTATTTCGTCGGAAGCTGACGCTTTCACGTTTACAATGGCATCAATACCAATGGTTTGGCTTAATGGTACATACTGGCTTTTAGAAACCAGCGCCACCGTTTTCTTTACTTCGAGATGCTTGGCCATCAGGCAGGATATGATATTCGATTCCTCATCGTCGGTTACCGAAATAAAAGCATCCATCTCCTGTACCCCTTCTGTAACAAGCAGGTTGGGGTCGGTTGGATTTCCGTTCAGCACCAAAATATCGCGGTAGTTGTTCGCCACCTCGTTTGCCAGGCTCTCATCAGGTTCAATGAGCTTAATCTCCCATTTTTGGGATTCAGAGGCAAGTTTCGCTGCCAGAATCCGTCCCACTTCATTGCCACCGGCAATCATGATTCTGCGCAAAGGTTTGTCGCTGTGTCCTGTAATGGTACCCAGCAATTTTACCTGGCTCGAATCTGTTACAATAAAGATGTGGTCGAGCGGTAACAATCTGTTTTGTCCTCTGGGAATGATGGTGGTCCCTCTTCGGGAAATCGCTACCACCCTATAGGAGAGTTCAGGATACATATCTGCCAGCTCCGACAGGGTTTTATTAACGACCTCCGCTTCTTCTTCAACCCGAAATCCAACGAGCTGCAGTTTATCCTCTGCAAGTGAGACCACGTAGCTGGCTGATGCACGTTTTACGAGCTGATAAATTTCATTGGCAGCTGTCTCCTCCGGATGAATCATCAGGTCGATACCGAGTTCGGAAGGTGAAATAGGTGAATCTGACCGTGTAAGTTCATCATTTCGAACCCGGGCAATCACCATTTTCACACCCAGTCGCTTCGCCATCATCGACGAGATAATATTTACTTCATCAGAGCTGGTTACAGCAACCATTAAATCGGCTTCCCGTGCCCCACCTTCTACCAGTACATTTGGAGAGGTGGCATTTCCCTGCAGAGTGAGCACATCCAGGCTGTCCATCACTCTTTTAAGGCAGCGCTGCCGCTCGTCAACCACTGTCACATCGTGCTTTTCCTCCGAGAGCACTTTGCTCAGTTCAAAACCAACTTCACCGGCTCCCGCTATCAGAATCTTCAAATCAGAATATTTTATTAAATAAAATAAAAGGTATCACTAATCTGCTATAAAATAAATGCAATGTTCAGTAAGCCGTATTCCCTCTCCACCCGCTTTTTAAACGAATCTTTGAAACCAAACACAGATCTCACAGGCCTCTGCCGACTATATCCTACACCTGCATGAAACATTCTAACAGTTAAGATTGTTGTGTAAATAAATCAAGGACGAAATAAAATAGTATCGATATGACACTTATAGAAAAGAATGACTTAAATCTAAAATATGACTGGTCAACGGAGCCCGGAGAAACACCTGTGGATAAAGACTCAATAACCGGAAAAGCATTTGATCGTGAACGCGGTGATGATGTTTTACATCTGCTGAACAATTATGCTGAGAAAAGTGAAATTGGGAGTAAAGATGACCTTTCTGAAATCGAGAATTTACTCAGGCAGGACCTCCCAAAGAATCTCAATACGGAAGATGATGTAATGGATTGGTTATGGTCAGCATTAGGACATGAGAAACGACTCTGAGAAGTACATTTTTTATATTCAGCCATACTTCCGGAGCAGCTGAGTGCACTCTTTTCCCATAAACCCATGGACAATCTCTATGTCAGTAAATGATTGATCACAGATATCTTGGGCTCTGAGTGAGATCTGTGGCATAAATTTGGTGATGGTTGGTATATCGGTCCCGTATACTATCGTACCAACCTTCGCCCAAATGGTTGCCGATGTGCACATGGGACACGGCTCACAGGTTGTGTAGAGCGTAAAGCCACTAAGGTCTGTTTTTTGAAGATGCTCTCCAAGTTTTCGAATAGCCATCACTTCTGCATGTGCAGTGGGATCATGAAGCTGTCTGGTTTGGTTGGCGGCCTCAACAAAGATCTCATCACCCATCGCCAATACGGCTCCGAATGGGGTTTGATGCTTTTCGGCAATGTCGATAGCCGCTTTCATGTGTGATGTGTATGGTTTCATGGGAACAGGGTACGGGGCTCAGGGCTCACGGTTTAAGGTCAGGGTGCAAGGCGCAGGCAATTTAAATGTCCCGGCATTCTATGCTTTGGATAAACCTGTATATCATTTTTCCGATTTGATCTATTTTTTCTGAGATACTTTTTATCAATTAGGGAACCAGTTTCAAAAAGTGTATCAAGATGGTCTCGAGTTTCATCAGTTGATGAATGAGCAAAAACCAAAAATTTGATAAAATCTGATTTATATCTCCTTCGACCATACCCTTCAACGATATTTGAGCGAATAGATTTAGATGATCTTCTTATTTGGCTACCGACTTCATAAAATTCGAACCTCGGAAGTTTCATCGTCATTTTATGTATTTCAATTGACAGTTTTCTGGCAGATTGCCAAATCTTTAAGTTTTTGTAACTCATAC
>DATGBT010000168.1:0-4068 GCA_035312505.1 Balneolaceae bacterium
TTTCTCGCCGGCCTTTTAATTATTCCTGCAATGTATCTTGCTCAAAGTCAGGGAATTACTATTGATGCGGGCGGGTCGCTTGCTTCAAGTACAGATCTGGTATTTCAGATTTTACCTGCGCTTTTCCACACCATTGGCGGAGGTGTTGGAATGCTTCTGGGTGTAACGTTCTTCCTTCTGCTTAGTATTGCGGCTTTAACCTCCACCATCTCCCTGCTTGAAGTTCCCGTTTCTTATGTGATAGATGAATTTGAAGTAAAACGAAAAAAAGCAGCCTGGTCTGTAGGGCTTGGGATTTTGGCGATTTCTATTGCGGTGGCTTACTTCCCCGTTCTCATTGGTTGGTTTGATTACGTTTTCAGCAGCGTGGGGCTCCCCCTGGGCGGTTTCTTAATTTGTGTTTTTGTGGGATATTTCTGGACAACAAATCAGGCTCTGGACGAAATGGAAAATGGATATACAACGATTCGCACCAGCCTATTTTCAAAAGTCTGGCCTGTTTTTATAAAATTCATATGCCCCGCGGCAATCCTTTATAATGTTATTTCCAATTTTATTTAATCTTTTTGTTATCAAAACAAGCAGGTGGTATTTTTCGCCTGTTGAACTGAATAAAACTAGCTATGGCCAAAATTGATACATCCGATTTCCGAACGGGAATGAACATCCTGCTCGATAATGAAATTTACACTATTATTGATTTTCAGCACGTAAAACCGGGGAAAGGAGGTGCGTTTGTACGAACAAAACTAAAGGGGGTCGAAAACGATAAAAATATTGATAAAACCTTTAGAGCCGGTGAAAATGTAGAATCTGTTCGGGTTGAAAAACATCCATATCAGTTTCTCTATGCCGATGGTGATATGTTCTTTTTTATGCACCAGGAAACATATGAACAGATCCCTCTGGAGCGATCGAGAGTGGAGAAAGTGGAATATGTAACCGACGGTCTCGTATGCACGCTTTCGATTGATGTCGACAGCGAACGAATTTTATATGCTGAACCCCCTGATATTATAAATACCGAAGTGATCGAAACCGATCCGGGTGTAAGGGGGGATACCGCACAGGGCGGTTCTAAACCGGCAACCATTGCTGGCGGGGCAGTCGTCCAGGTACCCCTGTTTATTGAAAGAAATGAAAAAATACGCGTTGATACCCGCAGCGGAGAATATGTTGAACGGGTTAAGTAATCGTTCATGGTACATCTACATTACCGGCAGCTGTCAATATAACCACTGCTTAAAAACCAAATAAATACCTACAATTATGGATTTAAAACTCGTAAAAAAATTGCTCGACCTTATTTCAGAAAGTGAAGTAAATGAAGTATCAATTGAAGAGGGTGATTTTAAAATCAAGGTAAAGAAAACGTCTGAAAATGCCGCTCAACCTGTGCATTATCAAATGCCACAGCAGCCACAGGCGCCCCAGGCTCCCGCAGCACCTCAGCCTGCAGCAACCGAAGGTGAAAAATCGGGTTCCGACGCGGAATCTGCCGAGCCGGCCGGTGATGTAGTAAAGTCACCCATAGTTGGGACGTACTATGAAGCGCCCTCACCAGATTCTGACCCATTTGTTACTGTTGGAGACCGCATTGAGGCAGGCCAAACGATCTGCATCGTTGAGGCTATGAAAATAATGAACGAGATTGAAGCAGAATTTTCCGGAACAGTGGAAAAAATTCTTGTCGATGACGGCTCACCCGTTGAATACGATCAGCCGCTGTTCATCATCAAAAAAGGATAATCCCCCTCATCTATGTTTAAAAAAATATTGATTGCCAATCGTGGCGAAATTGCACTTCGGGTTATCAGAACCTGTAAAGAAATGGGGATTAAAACGGTTGCCGTATACTCAACTGCAGATGAAAACAGTCTCCATGTAAAATTTGCAGACGAAGCTGTTTGTATTGGCCCTCCACCCGGAAAAGACAGCTACCTTAAGGTACCGTCGATTCTTGCAGCCGCAGAAATAACAAATGCAGAAGCAATTCATCCCGGCTATGGATTTCTGGCCGAAAATGCTGAATTCAGCCGTATTTGCAGCGAACACGACCTCAAATTTATTGGCCCATCGCCCGAAATGATCAGCACAATGGGCGATAAAGCTACTGCAAAAGCAACAATGATCAAGAATAACGTTCCGGTCGTACCCGGCTCAGGCGGCATTGTAGATTCTGTTGAAGAGGGCGAAAAAATTTCCGAAGAAATCGGATATCCTGTAATTATTAAAGCCACAGCCGGCGGTGGCGGCCGCGGCATGAGAGTGGTTCATAAAAAGGAAAATTTTAAAAATGCATTCAGCACCTGCCGTAATGAGGCAGATTCAGCCTTTGGCAATGCTGGCGTTTACATTGAAAAATTTATTGTAAATCCCCGGCATATAGAGATTCAAATACTGGGCGATCAGCATGGAAATGTGGTACACCTGGGAGAGCGCGAGTGTTCACTGCAGCGACGCCATCAAAAAATACTGGAAGAAGCTCCCTCTCCGGTAATGACCCCCGAAGTGAGGGAAAAAATGGGGCAGGCAGCAATTAACGCCGGAAAAGCGATAAATTATGAAGGTGCAGGTACCGTAGAGTTTATTGTAGACAAAGATCTGAACTTCTTCTTTATGGAGATGAACACCCGTATACAGGTTGAGCATCCGGTTACCGAAGAAATTACCTTCACAGATCTTGTACGCGAACAAATTCATGCAGCTGCAGGTGAGAAAATCTCCACAAAACCGTTCAAAATGCGAGGTCACGCTATTGAATGCCGTATCAATGCAGAAGACCCTGAGCATAACTTCAGGCCTACCGCAGGAACCATTACATCCTTCAATATTCCCGGCGGCAGAAGTGTGCGGGTTGATACTCACGCCTATTCCGGTTACAAGATTCCGCCACATTACGACTCCATGATCGCGAAGCTCATTGTAAGCGCACCTACCAGAACAGAAGCCATAAACCGGATGAAACGGGCACTCGAAGAGTTCGTGATAGAGGGAGTGAAAACGACGATCCCCTACCACCTGCAGCTTATGACTGACCCCGGTTTTGTGAGTGGTGAATTTAATACTCAGTATTTAGAAAACTCATTTACTTTTAATCCCGAAAAAAGCACATCAAAATGAACATACCCGACGATCTTAAATACACGGAAGAGCACGAATGGATTAAAGATAATGGCGATGGAACGGTAACGATCGGCATTACAGACTTTGCACAGGGTGAGCTTGGCGATATTGTCTTTGTTGAGCTGGAGCCGGAAGGTTCCGAATTTGATAAAGATGAAGTTTTTGGAACGGTTGAGGCTGTAAAAACAGTTTCCGAGCTCTTTTGTCCGGTTGCCGGTGAAATTACGGAAATTAATGAAGAGCTTGAGGATGAACCGGAGCTGGTAAATTCCGATCCGTATGGAAGTGGTTGGATGGTGAAGCTTAGCGTATCTGACGTATCCCAGCTGGATAGTTTACTGAGTGCCGAAGCGTACAAAGAAATTATTGAGTAACTGATGTGAATTCACAGAGCCCGAAACATCATACAACCAGGTTTGGAATCTGATTTATTCACCATTATTTATGTAAAATTTTCGCCGAAATAGAATACATCCATCTGGTGTACCATTTCCCAAATGCTCCATATTTTTTAATTATACCACATCTAATTTAAACGGTTATGCATATTCACCACGACGAGTGGATTCTGATTCTTGATTTTGGTTCGCAATACACCCAGCTCATCGCCCGCAGAATACGAGAACTAAACGTTTACTGCGAAATACATCCCTTCAATACTGATATTCATACTTTTGATGATAATCCCCCAAATGGAATTGTTCTATCGGGCGGACCCAAAAGCGTGTATGATGAAGATGCTCCGCGCCTGAACCTTTTCTATCTGGAAATGGAACTGCCGGTACTGGGTGTTTGCTATGGCCTGCAGTCTCTGGCCCATGCGCTTGTCAATAACAGTGTGGAAAAAGCCTCGAAAAGAGAGTTTGGACGAGCCAGGCTCTTTATTGACGACTCCGAAGGGCTATTTGAAGACGTAAGCAACGAATCTGTTGTATGGATGAG
>DATGBT010000169.1:0-11839 GCA_035312505.1 Balneolaceae bacterium
TTCGTTCAGTTTTGGTTTGTAACCGGTTTGTTTGATCCGGTCGATGGACCAGATTGACTGCCAGGCTGCGGCGTCAATGGGGATGGGCATCCAGCCCATAAGCGCAATTAAGAAGGCCACACCCGATACGGTCCAGATTTCGGGTGCAATAGTTTGTGGCGGTGGCGAGTAATCGAGATTGACGAAGGCCAGCACCATGGCTATAACCGTTGAAACAGCAAGTATCACCATCAGAATTTTAACGGCCCGGTCGAGCATGGCATATGTATTTTTGGCAAGATAGAGCAAGCAGAGAACCAGAATAATGGCGCTCCAGGCCAGGATCGGCAACTCGATACCGGTTAAGTTCGTGGCCAGACTTGCTGTCACCATCGTAACGGCAGCGTGTACTGCAAACATCGTTGATAGGGTAAAAAGACCAAAAATCCAATACGCGGCCGGGTGCATATTAGCGTAGCCCTGAATCAGGTTTTTCCCGGTGGCAATGGCATAACGGGGGCCGTATTCAAGAAAAGGATATTTAAACAGGTTGGCCAGAATTACAGCCCACACAAGTGCAAAACCATAATCGGCTCCTGCCCGGGTCGATTGAACGAGATGAGAAACTCCAATTGCCGCGGCTGCCATAATAAGGCCGGGGCCCAGGCTTTGCCGAATGCCGTACCAGGTGGATTTCGATTCGCTCATAAAGTCTGATTAATCAAAAAAGTATAAAAGTACATATCGAAGCAATCTTTTTGCAAGTATACAAAATGGAACCTTGATAACGGGAATTTTTTTATTTTAAATAGAGAACGATGAAATATTAATAAACAGGTCAAAAAGAATGGTAAGAGAAAAAACAATACACGAACTCATTGACCATAACAGTAATATTGCAGTTACGATTACGCTGCCAACTCATAAAGTAGGAGAAGACACAAAACAAGATCCTATTCGGCTTAAAAATTTATTAACCAAAGCTGAAAAGCAGATCAAAAAAAGAGAGAGTAAAAATGGTTTTGCAGAATCACTCCTTAAACCTGCATACGATCTGCTGAATAAACCCATGTTCTGGGCTCACGCAGAGAACGGACTTGCAATTTACATTGCAGACGGCAAATTTGATGTTTACAAGCTTCCATATAGCGTGAATGAAGAGGTATATATAAACGACCACTTCCTTATTACTCCCCTGCTGCCAATGACGAGTATTGACGGAACATTTACAGTAATCACCGCGAGTCGGCAAAACCTTAAGCTTTTACGCTGCACCAGGGATAGCCAGGAAGATATTACCCCCGACTCTATCCCCACGGCAGTTGATGAATACCTTGAAATTGAGCCGGAGAAGCAGCTTCAGTTTCATTCAGGATCAATGGGACAAAAAGCGATGTATTTTGGCCATAACTCCAATGAAGAGGATAAAATGGTGATTGTGGAACAGTTTTATCGCGAGGCAGAACGTGAAATAACCACCCTTCTGAACGATTTGGGTGATCCGTTAATCCTGATTGGGCTGAATGAAAACAGTGGTATCTACAAAAAAGTAAACAGTTATAAACGCCTGGTTGATAACATTGTGAAAGTAAACCCGGATGAACTTTCTGATAAAGAGCTTCGCGAAAAAGGATGGGGAATTATTCAGTCTTATTTCCTTAGCGACATGTACGCCTCGCTCGAGAAGATGGGTAAAACGTCCGATGAAAAATTTTCAAACAACCTGGGTGAAATTGTTGAAGCCACGGTTATGGGGAAATCATCAACCATCTTTATCTCCAAAGGAGAGAAGAAATGGGGATTTTATGATGAAGAAAATCATACCGTGCAGTATACATCCAATCCCGACGGCGAAGATGTCGAGCTGCTGAACTGGCTCTCCATTAAAGCATTTAAAACGGGAAGCAAGGTGTATATGCTCCCGAAAGAGGAGATGCCCCTTCATGCAACCGTGGCTGCCGAATTCAGATTCTGAGGGTTAAAAAACGAAAGGGGCGTGTTTGGTTTGATGCGAAATACGCCCCAATTTAAAATGATGTTTGATCGTACATTTCTTATCAGACTGGTGAAGGCGCGCATGCCGTACGGACGGTTCCAGAACAGGTACATAACAGAGCTTCCTGTTTCTTATCTTGAATGGATACATCGTAAGGGATATCCCTCAGGAAATCTAGGGCAATATCTTTCCACGATGCACGAAATAAAGACAAACGGGCTGGACTATTTGTTAGACCCAATCATATCAGCCCAGAGAAATAATCGATAACAGAGAACAGGCCTTAATATTCACAGGGCCGATAAAATAAAAAGTTAAATGCTAGTACTTGTAATAAACTGCGGAAGCTCATCCGTGAAATATGATGTTATAGAAACCGAAGAGCGCAGAGATATTTGCCGGGGAATTGTAGAACGAATTGGTGCAGTAACATCCATCTTAAAACATGAGCCGGCCGGGAAAGAACGGATTAAAGAGACAAAGGTTATCAACGATCATGGCGAGGCGCTTCAGGAAATTCTGAATTTTCTTTTGAGCGATGAGGCGGGTGTCCTGTCATCTCCGTCAGACATAAAAGCCGTTGGGCACAGAGTTGTGCATGGTGGCGAAATGTTTAAAGATTCTGTTTTGATTGATGATGTGGTGAAAGACGCCATCAAACAGGCCTTTGATCTTGCTCCGCTGCACAACCCCCCCAATCTCAAAGGAATACAGGCGGCCCAGGAACGACTGCCGGATATTCCCCACGTAGCCGTGTTCGATACGGCTTTTCACCACTCTCTGCCTCCTCACGCGTATCTGTACGGAATACCAAACCGTCTGTACCGGCGCCATAAAATCAGAAAATATGGCTTTCACGGAACATCGCACTACTACGTGAGCCGGCAATACTATAAACTCACGGACAAGCCCAGAAAAGATACAAAAGTAATTACCTGTCACCTGGGGAATGGCGCATCTATTGCGGCCATTAAAGGCGGCGAGTCGATCGATACGTCGATGGGCTTTACACCACTCTCGGGCATGGTGATGGGCACCCGGAGCGGCGATCTGGATCCGTCCATACTTTTCTACATCATGGAGAAAGAGGAGATACAGCTCAACAGCCTGCACTCCATGCTAAACAGGCACAGTGGATTGCTCGGGCTTAGCGGGTATGCCAGCGACATGAGGGATCTGATAGAGGAAGCCAGGAACGGCGACCGGCGCTGCCAACAGGCGATCGATGTTTTTTGCTATACGATTCAAAAATATATAGGCTCGTACATAGCTGCGCTGAATGGGTGTGATGCCATTTTGTTAACAGCGGGAATTGGAGAAAACTCACCGGTCATCCGTCAGAAATCACTTGAAAATCTGGACGGGCTCGGAATTGAGATCGATTCCGAAAAAAACGAAAACCTTACCCGTGGCAAATTAGAAAAGATCAGTTCAGATACGTCGAAAACTGAGATTTATGTTGTTCCAACAAATGAAGAGCTGGTGATTGCCATTGATGCGGCAAAAATTGCCTCTGCAAAAGGCCAGTCACCCTGGGTATAGGGACGTTACTGCCAAACCAGAAATTAAAAAACCCTGTTCACCAAAGAGTGACAGGGTTTTTTATCATTTGAAATATATAATCTGAACCGGGAGAGCAAATTACTCTTCGATTTCAAAATCTTCTTGCTGCGGAACAGCAGTTTCTGTCTGAGAAGGAGCTGTAAAGTCGTTTTGTTCAATCGGTTCACCACCTAATCCCGATTGCTGGATCGTACTTTGATTCGTGTCACCACGATCAATAGCAAAGTTGGCAAGAACGCTCAGGCTTAGAAAAAGAGCAGCGAGTACCGAGGTGGTTTTTGAAAGCAGGTCAGCGGTTCGGCGTGCTCCCATAGAAGAGCCACCGGCCATACCGGCAGCCAATCCGCCTGAAAGACCTTCTTTCTGGCCCGGCTGTAAAAGAATAACAACAATCAGTAGTATACAGATAATTGTAATGAGGGAAATTATAATTCCGTAAAGCATAAATTTATTTTCTTCTGTTTATTGCAAAGAGTTTAAAAATATCACTATTTATACATATAACAAAGCACTATTCAAATAACGAACGGTGCGCAAAATATTGCAAGCTTTCCCACTTAATTTAGCTGATATGCAGAGTGAACAGCCAATTCCAATTGAAGAGAACGGACCATCTGCCCTTCAGAGGCTTATAGACCAGTCTTATCTCGAATATTCTAATCTTATCGAGACCATTGCAGTAATTGTTGTTCTCGTCCTGATTCATTTTGTGGTTATCAGGATTGTTTACAGGCAGACAGAAAGAGATACTGTTCGCTACAAGTGGCGGAAAAACCTGGCTTATGTTCTCAGCTTCCTCGGTTTCTTAATGGTGGGGCGAATCTGGTTCCAGGGAATGGGGTCGCTGGCAACTTTTTTGGGATTACTGTCTGCAGGTTTGGCAATTGCACTTCGCGACCCGGTAACGGACATGGCCGGCTGGCTGTTTCTGATGTGGCGCAAGCCGTTTGATGTAGGGGACAGAATCCAGATTGGAGATAACCGGGGAGATGTGATCGACATTCGGTTTTTTAAATTTACAATTCTTGAAATCGGGAACTGGGTTCAGGCAGACCAAAGCACAGGCAGGGTTATTCATATTCCCAATCATTTGATTCTTGGAGAAACAATAGCCAACTACACGAGCGATTTTAATTTTATATGGAATGAAATTGCTATTGTGGTTACGTTCGAAAGCGACTGGAAAAGAGCAAAATCCCTCATAACCGAAATTGTGCAGAGCCATTCAGAAGATTATGTGGCAGATGCAGAACAACAGGTCAGGCGCGCAAAAAAATCATACCTGATTCAGTACAAAAATCTTACTCCAATTGTTTATACAGAAGTTGTGGAAGTTGGAGTGAAACTAACTATTCGGCACTTGTCTAATGCCCGAAGCCGGAGAGGATTGAACCAGCTAATTTGGGAAGATGTACTGGAGCGTTTTGCAAAAGAAGAGCACATCGATTTTGCATACAACACTCTCAGAATTTATCAGAATCAAATTGAAGGAAAAGAACCCTTCAAGTCCGAAAAACCGGGATAAACAGGTAAACGGTTATTTGGGTTCCGGCTGTATAAGCGACGGATCGTTTTCAGTAAGATCATTTACTTTTTTACTCACTTTAAGGACCGATAAATCAGTAATTCTAAATAGCGTCTGGCTCTCCTTGAAAAAGGATGTGGGATCTGAGGGTGCAGTTAACCAGTTTTCAGACGTTTTTTTGTCGAGAAACAGGGGCATACGATCAGACATCGGCTGAATTAATGTGTTTGCCGGAACAGTAATAACCTGTACAAATGGTTCTTTTTGCAAGTTAAGAAGTGCAGCAACCGGCATTATTGGGCTGTTTAGCATGCGCACGAAAAACGGCTGTCCATTTTCGTCCTTTCCCTTCCAGATGTAAAACCCGCTTAATGGTAATATTACCGGTTCAACAGCATCTTTGCTCTGAATCATTTTTGACGCATCAACTGCAGTTAACTTAGCCGGAGAGCTGGAATTCTTTCCTGGCCCCAGCTGAATTTTTGTTAGGATACGTTCATCGTTATCTTGTCGCATAACGGGTAACTGATAGCCGGGAGCAAGATTATAATGCTCCGAAAAAAAGGAATCTTTGGACGATGTGAACTCAAAAAATTGTTCGACGGTCTCTTTGTTTATAAAAAAAGCAAATCTGATAGCCATAATGGTACATTAGATTTTATATAAGATAGAACAACATAAGATCGTTTAGATAACTAAACAGTAATAAATCTGAATATTCTCCATAACAAATAACGGTTTTTAATTAAAGACTCTTTATTTTTGATTTATACTCTCAATTTAATCACATTTGTTGCAGTATTGTAAAAATGATGCTACGTTTTGAGACTATAAAAAATGTATTAACGTACTGATACAGGCAGTTAAATGACCGCACGTGTTGCGGCATATTTTTTAATGCGCATTAGCGACCTTTTTTAAAATGCATGTATAACTTAGCCTGTTTTTAATTGAAATATTGAAAAATTATTGAGGTAAACCATTGTCATTTAATCAGTTTAGATTAAGTTCTGATATTTTGAAGGGACTCCAGGATGTTAAAGTTGAAAGTCCCTCAACCCTCCAAAAGAAAATTTTTAATACAGTAAAAGAGAAAAAAGATCTGGTTATAAATACCAAGATCGAAGATGCGCCTGAGATAGGCTATTTACTATCCCTGTTGAATGAAATCTCCAAATCTGAACGAAGACAGGGAACGCGAGCCATTATTCTGGCTGGTGACGAAGAGCGTGCGAAACAGCTTGATGAGTGGATCTGGGCAATCGGCTATCACGCATCGATTGAGAGTGCCTGCGTAACGGACGACAAAGGTACCGACGAACAGGTTTCAGCGGTATCTGCAGGGCCTGTAATTCTTGTTGCCACTCCTACCAAGCTGGCTGCTATTCTCGAGAAAAACCGTATGATATACCGGGAGGTACAGCAGCTTATTGTTGATCAGGCCGAGCTTATTCAAGACTGGGACGCGGTTGAGGCGATATCAAACAGAATTATTGGGAAGTGCCAGCGAATCTTTACTGCTTCCAAAGACAGTAAAGAACTGAGAGAAGCAGAGTCGAAAATGCTAACGGAACCCGATCTCGTTACCAAGGAAGAGAAGAAGAAGCAGAAGGCAGAAAAAAAGCCATCTGTACCAAAAGACCTGACTCAGTACTATATAAACGTGCCGCCACGTTCCAAGATATCAACACTGATGGCGCATCTGGATCAGGTTCCCACAGAAGCGGTGGTCGTTTTTACGGCTTCAAGGAAAACCGCAGATCGTCTCTATAAAATCTTCAGAAAAAGTAACAAACGGGCTGTAAGTATCCACAACAGCCTCGATAAAGATACGTTCAATGAACGGTTTGGGCGCTTTACAAGCGGAAATGTACAGCATCTGATCGCCGGAGACCTCTCCGCTTCCGACCTGCCGCTGAAAGAAGCTACACAGGTTATAAACTACGATGTGCCCGAAGATGTTAATGAATATAAACTGAGGGCAGAACTGGTAGGTGACGGTAAAAAAACGCGTATTATAAGTCTGGTTTCGAAACAGGATCGCAGCGATATTCAGTCTATCTGCGACTCACTGGGCTATGCGCCCGAGGAAGTGCCGCTGCCAAAGGGAGTGAAAGCCAAAGCGGAGAAAAAAGGAAAATCGTCATCCGGACGAGGGAAGTCAGACAAACAGAAAAAGTCGAAATCGGGCGGACGATCCAAAAAACCCCGGGAAAAGAAAAAAGGGCGGAAAATGAAAGGTCTGCCAAGACCTACGTTTGATCAGCTCGAAGGTGGCAGAACCGGTGACCGAAGTGATGAGAAAAAAGGAATTGTAGGACTGATCAAAAAAATATTCAGCAGATAGCAAATTCCTGTCCATCTCCTGTTATCCAAAGCTGAAGCGGTTCAATCAAACATATCATCAAAAGCCCGTTTGGTATCGGGGGCAGGCTTTGTAAAAAGACTTACAAGCCAGGTTATAATCAGGGCCGCCACAAAGCCGGGAATCAGTTCGTACAGTGCATTTTTTAAAAATGGAATGTAGTACCATGTTACTGTAACAAAGGTACCTGTTAAAAGCCCCGAAATGACGCCTGTCCGGGTTGTTCCTTTCCAATAGAGAGCAAGTATGGACGTTGGCCCGAGAGACGCCCCCAGGCCCGCCCAGGCAAAGAGAACCAGCCAGAACACGAGGTCAGTAGCAATGAAACCGAACAGCAGGGCAATAAGCACCAGGGCGATAACAACCATGCGGCTGTAGAGCACAAGTTTCTTTTGTGGAACCACTTCTCCCTTTTTGATCTGCTTCTCGTAGATATCCCGTACAACGCTCGAAGCAGCCACCAAAAGCTGGGAATCGGCCGTAGACATGATTGCCGCAAATATAGAAGCAAGTACGACCCCAAAAAGAGCGGGATGCAGCTGCAACTGAGCAAGCATGGGAAAAAGATTCTCAGTATCGGAATCGGGTAACATCGCTACATCGGGAAAATATACACGTCCGGCCATCCCGATGAACACCGCCCCCCACGCCATCAGAACATTCCAGACGGTTCCCACCACGGCTGCGACCCGCAGCTGCTTAGAGTCGTCGATTGACATATAGCGCGCAAGAATATGTGGATTCCCGGGAGAGCCCATCCCTATTCCCAGAAATCCAATAGCAACGCCTGCACTTACAGCAAATGGATCGATATAGACGGCATCAAGTAGCTCAAGCTGTTGCAGCATCTCGGTGAGACCGCCAAGGTTTATGATCGCTATAATGGGCAGCAGAACGAGCGCAATAAGCATAAAGGCGGCCTGGAACATATCGGTAAGGCTTACGGCAAGAAAGCCGCCTGCAACAGTATAGAGTAAAACAATAGCGGCTGTGATGATGATGCCGGTATTCATCTCAATTCCGAAACCGGATGCGAATGCTTTCCCGCCCGCAACGAATTGTGCGGAAACATAGCCAATCATAAATATGAGGAAAATGACTACAAGAATCGTTCTCAGAATGCCATCCTTATCAGAAAATCGCTCTGAGAAGAAATCTGGAATCGTGATGCAGTCTCGTTTTTCCGAGAAGTTCCGGAGCCGTCTTGCATAGTATAGAAAAAGAAAAAGCTCAACAATGATATAACCAACCACAGCCCAGATGGCCGACGGACCGCGCGAATAGGCCATACCCGTTACCCCAAGCAGCAGCCATGCACTTCTTCCCGACACAACTGCAGACAGTGCCACAACCACACGATTCATTTTTCTGCCACCGATAAAAAACTCACTGATTCCCTGTGAAGAAAACCGGCTTGAATAGATTCCAACCCCAATTATGAGCAACAGGTAACCCATAAATGCTGCAGTGGTGTAGAGATCAAACTGAACGGAGAGTTGTGCAGTTTCTTCCATAGGTTATCGCTTTGCCTTTTTTGATAGAAATAGCGCCAGAAGTACAATGGCGGCCGGCAGCAGAAACATGACAATATAGAAAGGAAACATATGCTGATACTTGTTAATGAATGCTGAAGTATCGCAATCCTGACCGAAAATTCAAATTGATTGAATGGTTGTGAAAACTTTACTCAATAAAATGGCAAATAATGGAGGCAAAACAGCAGTATTTCTGACTCCATAAAAGTGAGATTTTCCGTAGTTTGGAACTGTTGCGGTATGGGGCAGGATTTCTTAGTATAAGTTCTCGGTTTAATGCACCTGATTCCTGAAACCGGCAATTAACAGGATTTAAATAAATTAAAGACAGACTATGAAATTTAATGTATCAAGTAACGACTTAAACAGTGGATTATCTGCAGTTATTGGTGCTGTGCCATCGAAAGCCACTCTTCCCATTTTAGAAACTATTCTGTTTGAAAGTGAAGAGGGGCGAATTAAGCTCACAGCTACCGATCTTGAAATTTCAATAGTAGAATATATCCAGGCCGATATCGAAGAGGAAGGAGCTGTTGCTATTCCCGCAAAACGTCTTTTAGAAACCCTGCGGCAGCTGCCGAACATCCCGGTATTTTTTGAAGTGGATGAAGATCATAACGTGGAGTTCAAAACCGATAAAGGGAAATATAAGCTTGTGGGTGAAGAGGCCGACGAATTTCCTGAAGTGCCCAATATGGATGGGGGAACGTCACTTCAAACCGAAACCAAACTGGTTCAGCAGGCTATTGGAAAAACTCTTTTTGCTGTATCGACAGACGATCTGCGTCCTGCAATGATGGGGGTCTTTTTTGATGTAGGCACATCAGGTTCCAAATTTGTAGCTACCGACGGCCACCGGCTCGTGAAGTTTGTGAATAAAAATTTCCGCTCTGAAGAGAAACTCTCATTTATTGTTCCTGATAAGGCACTGAATCTTGTTTCAAAAGCACTGGATGCGGCCGGGTGTGAGTTAACAGTAACATCAGACCATGCACAATTCAAGAGCGGAAATACCATTATTATTACAAGGCTCATCAACGAGCAGTATCCCAACTACGACTCCGTAATACCGAGAGATAATGATAAAGTGCTCCATATCGATAAGAACCAGATGCTGGCCACCGTACGCCGGGTTTCTGTTTTTTCAAGTACTACAACGCGCCAGATTCGTCTGCAGCTAAACAACGATAAGCTCACTATTCGCGCAGAAGATCTCGATATGAGTAGTGAAGCCAAAGAGACTATTGCTTGTGAGTATGGCGATGATGAGATGGAGATTGGATTTAATGCCAAATACCTTGCCGATGTGCTGAGTAACGTAGACGGTGATGAAGCCAAATTCGAGTTTTCTACTCCCAACCGAGCAGGAATTGTGAAACCGGCAGAAGAAAATGAGGGCGAAGAGATGCTGATGCTCGTTATGCCCGTTATGCTAAACAGCTACGCCTAAGGGCGCATGTTATTCGGTTACACGTATCGTTTAAATAATACCACACTAAAATTCACGAAGCGACTTTAGCAAGAGATTATGTCGTCCATCATCACGCTTACAACCGATTTTGGCCAAAAGGATCACTACGTTAGCGTGATGAAAGCAGTTATGCTCGGGATCAATCCGGAACTGCGATTTATAGACACATCTCATGAAATCCCACCGCAGGATGTGATGGCGGGCGCGTGGGTGGTTCGGAATTCAGCAATGTCTTTTCCTTCCGGAACCGTTCACCTGGTTGTTGTGGATCCCGGTGTAGGCACATCCCGAAAGCCTGTTGGGATCAAAATCAAGGACCAGTATTTTATCGGGCCCGACAACGGAATTTTTTCCCTGATCGCTGAAGATTTTGACCACAAGGCATTCCACTTAACCAACGAGGCGTACTGGCTTAAAAAAAGGTCGAACACGTTCCATGGCCGCGATATTTTTGCTCCTGCTGCTGCACATTTGGCTACGGGTGTACCTATTGAGGAGCTCGGAGAACCGCTTGATCAACTGGTTACGTATCGCTGGGCACTGCCCATCGCCGATAAAGACGGTGTGCAGGGATGGGTTGTTCATATCGACAGCTACGGTAATCTGGTTACCAATATACCCGCAGAAATGTTACATGGTATCGGCGAAGACAGGGCCGTGAGAATTTATGTTGGAAACACCATTTTAAAAGAAATTGTAACCACGTTTGGCAATGTGCCCGAGGGTGAGCCGGCAGCCTACATCGGGAGCTCTGATAACCTTGAAGTTGCCATCAATAAAGGCAATGCTCAACAGATGCTCGGTGTGGAAAAAGGTGCGCAGGTTTCTATTGTTCTTCAAAAGTAGCGAACGCCAGGCAGAAAGCTCTGGTTTAATCCTGACCCGCCTGAAACAGTAGTGCCGCGAATGCGTACTGTTTAGCAGATCTAATTATGATATCATGAAGCTACAAATACGATCCCCTCTTTACGACAAAGAACGTGTTAACATTCCGGACGAACTATCTGACCTGAGCCGGCCCGTTAATGGTACGGTCTGTTCGGCCGCCGGAGATGAGTATCCTATCAAAAACAATATTGTTGATTTAATTACGAAAGAGAAGAAACGCTCCCTCGCACAAAGCACCAACGACTGGACACTCACTGCATCGCTTTACGAGGATCTCTGGCGCGTACGATCGCTCTCGTTGTTAACCGGCGAGCCTTTTCCCATTGAGCGCGAAAGGGATCTGCTGATACAATGGCTAAATCCCCGGCCCGATAATCTGTATCTCGATATTGGATGCTCTACAGCGCTCTATGCCCGCCTGCTAAAAAAAGCTGAACCTGAAAGCCTGCAGGTTGCCATCGACTTTTCGAAAGCGATGCTGCAGGAAGCCCGCCTGAAATCAGAAGCGGATGAAACG
>DATGBT010000170.1:0-7023 GCA_035312505.1 Balneolaceae bacterium
CTGGTCTCCAAAACCAGGTGTCGGGAGTTCGAGCCTCTCCACCCGTGCATATTTAATGACAGATCAACAGTACTGATGAAATTTTATGAATAAGATTAAAGAGTTTATTGAAAACGTGAGAAAAGAGATGGCAAAGGTTTCCTGGCCCTCTCAGCAAGAGTTGATAGATAACACTATTATTGTTGTCGTTTTCACGATTATCATTTCTGTATTCATTTTTGGTGTTGATCAAGTGTATAGCACGATTCTGGAGGCAATTTACAGATGAGTTCAAATACCGAAACAGAAAATGATGACTTTGGCTGGTATGTAGTTCGCTGCTTTACCGGGCATGAGAGAAAAGTAAAAGAATTTTTGACCCAGGAAATTAAAGAACAGGATCTGGGACATAAAATAAAAGAGATTCTCATTCCTACAGAAACAGTTGTCGAAATACGTTCAGGTAAGAAAAAAACGAAGGAAAAAAACTTCTTTCCAGGATATATGCTTGTTAAAACTATGTACGATGAGGAGGTAAACAATTTAATTCAGTCTGCTCCTTCTTGTATTGGGTTTTTAAAAGCCGGACGAAATGAAGTGGTACCAACGCCTATTAAAAAACGAGAAGTAGACAGAATATTGGGCCGTGTGCATGATAACCAAGAGATGGTTGAAAAAGGCGGTGCTATTGATATTCCTTATAAAGAGGGAGATCTCATAAAAGTAATAGATGGCCCATTTAAAGAATTTGACGGAACCGTACAGGAAGTTCTTCCTGACAAGTTAAAATTACGGGTTCTGGTAAGTATTTTTGGTAGAAAAACCCCTGTTGAGGTTGATCTGAATCAGGTTGAATCAACAACATAAGAACTTAAACGTGAGCTATTACGCAGCAAACAGAAGCATGAATCGTTAATGGATTCTATATGGCAAAAAAAGTAGATAAAGTGCTAAAACTTCAAATTGTTGGTGGACAGGCCAATCCCGCCCCACCCGTGGGGCCAGCTTTGGGCCAGGCCGGTATCAACATTATGGAGTTTTGTAAAGCATTTAACGCAAAAACCCAAGATAAGGCTGGAACAATCATTCCGGTTGAGATAACTGTTTTTGCAGACAAGTCTTTTACATTCAAAACAAAGACTCCGCCTGCGGCAGTATTACTCAAGCAAGCTGCTAAAGTGAAATCCGGTTCCGGTGAACCTAACCGAGCAAAAGTCGGTAAGGTAACATGGACACAGTGTAAGGAAATCGCTGAGCAGAAAATGGAAGATCTCAATGCATACAATGTTGAAAATGCAGCAGAGATGATTGCAGGAACAGCCCGAAGTATGGGTTTGAGGGTAATCCGAGATAAATAAGAGGATTTAGAAAATGGCAAAACGAGGTAAAAAATATCAACAGGCTGCAGAGCTTATTGATCCTGATATGGAATACACCATAGAGGAAGCTTGCGATTTGGTGAAAAAAACCAAAATAGCATCTTTCGATGAGTCCGTAGATTTAGATCTTCGGTTAGGTGTAGATCCACGTCATGCAGATCAAATGGTTAGAGGTACAGTATCTCTTCCCCATGGTACCGGTAAATCTGTTCGCGTCCTGGCTCTTGTAAATGAGTCGAAAGAGGAAGAAGCGAAAGAAGCTGGTGCAGATTATGTGGGCCTGGATGAATTTATTACTAAAATTGAAGAAGGCTGGGCTGATATCGATGTGATTGTTGCCACTCCGGATGTGATGGGTAAAATTGGAAAACTGGGTCGCTATCTGGGACCACGGGGACTGATGCCCAATCCTAAAAGTGGAACTGTTACAATGGACGTAGGCGATGCCGTGAATGAATTTAAAACCGGAAAAATTGACTTTAGAGTTGATAAGGCCGGTATACTCCACACATCAATTGGTAAAGTTAGTTTTGATGCAAAGGAAATCAGAGAAAATTTAATCTCTTTTCTGCAAATCATCATTAAGATGAGACCTGCATCAGCCAAAGGACTCTATATCAGAAGTGCTTATTTAAGTACAACGATGGGTCCGGGTATACCGATTAGCCGATCATCTATAACTTCAATTTAGAAATATATAGGTTAAACAATGCCGACATTATCAGAAAAAAAGGCAGTTGTAGAAGAAATTACCGATAAACTGAGCAATTCTAATGCTGTGTATATTGCGAATTATTCCAACATGTCTGTTGCAGATATGGGGAACCTTCGCGGAAAATTCAGAGAAGGTAATGTGCTTTTTAAAGTGTATAAAAATACGCTCATCAAACGTGCAATGGACGATTTGGGAGGTTACGATGATTTATACCCCCACCTTGTAGAGCAAAATGGTTTTGCTTTTGTTGATGAGGAATTAGCTGCACCCGCAAAAGTGTTGAAAGATTTCATCAAAGAAAATAATAAGCCCAAATTTAAAGCGGCTTTGATTGATGGAGACTATTACGACGAAAACCAACTCGATGCCCTGGCTGCTATGAAGTCTAAGAGCGAGGTTATCGGAGATATTGTAGGCCTGTTGATGGCACCAATATCCAATGTTGTAAGCGGATTGCAGGCACAAGGCAGCAATATTGCCGGAGCACTTCAAACAATTGCTGAAAAAGAAGAAAACTAAACACAAATTTTTTTAATAAAACGACGAACGGAGAACAAAAACAATGGCTGACGTTAAAGAACTAGCTGAACAACTTGTTAACTTAACTATTAAAGAAGCTAATGAACTTGCAAAAGTTCTTGAAGAAGAATACGACATTAAACCTGCTGCTGCAGCTGTAGCTGTTGCCGGTCCTGCCGGTGGCGGAGACGGTGAATCTGCTGAAGAACAAACTGAGTTTGATGTTATTCTGAAAGCTGCTGGCGCCAAGAAAATTGCCGTTATTAAAGAAGTAAGAGCAATTACAGGTCTTGGACTGAAAGAAGCTAAAGAGCTTGTTGATGGTGCACCAAACGCCGTTAAAGAAGCCGTTTCTAAAGATGAAGCAGAAGAGCTGAAAAACAAGCTCGAAGAAGCCGGTGCAGAGATAGAGTTGAAGTAACTCTGCGTTTACTTACTTAAAAGTTGCCAAGCCGACGCCTGATTCAGGTGCCGGCTTTTGGCATCTGTTTAAATGTGCAATCTCATATCTATTCATTGAGATTTCCCACAATCTTTTAACTAAAGGACAACTTCCTTTTTAGTACTATTATGGAAAAAATCCCCTTTACCGACCGCCTATCATTCGGCAGAATTAAAAATGTAATAGATTATCCTGACTTTTTGGATATCCAGCTTAAATCTTTTAATAATTTTGCTCAGCTGGACGTTGCCCCAACAGATCGTGAAAATAAGGGTCTCCAACGAATATTTAACGAGAATTTTCCGATACAGGATTCCAGAGAAACTCATAT
Source organism: Balneolaceae bacterium (assembly GCA_035312505.1). Classification (GTDB taxonomy): domain Bacteria; phylum Bacteroidota; class Rhodothermia; order Balneolales; family Balneolaceae; genus Rhodohalobacter. The sequence goes on from DATGBT010000170.1 coordinate 3,366, forward strand.
TCTTGAATTCCTCTACTACTCGGTTGATACTCCGAAGTATAATGTCAAAGAGTGTCAGGAGCGTGGATTAACACACGCAATTCCACTAAAGGCACGCCTTAGATTATCATCCACTGATGGTTCTGATGAAGCTTCCGAGACAATTGAACAGGAAGTATTTTTAGGCGACCTTCCCTGGATGACAGAAAGAGGCACATTTATTATAAATGGAGCTGAACGGGTCATTGTGAGTCAGCTACACAGATCTCCTGGTGTCTTTTTTGGACAGTCTATTCATCCAAACGGCACACAACTCTACTCGGCCCGTGTAATTCCGTTTAAAGGGTCCTGGATTGAATTTACAAACGATATTCGTGACGTATTATGGGCGTATATCGACAGAAAGAAAAAAATACCCGCAACCACGCTATTAAGAGGACTTGGGTACTCAACGGATAATGATCTGTTGAATCTTTTTGAACTCTCTGAAGAGGTTAAAGTAGGCGGGAAGAAATCTTATAACGATAAACTGGTTGGTAAACGCCTTGCAACAGACATTGCGGTCGATGTAGTTGAAGAGGTGGTGGATGACGAAACAGGGGAAGTAACAGAAGCTACCAACCGTAAAGTTTTACTCGAAAGAGATCATGAACTCACGGAAGATGATTTCGGCATATTGAAAGAAGCCGATGTGAGTAAAATACTGGTACAGAAAATTGGATCAGAAGAGTCTGAAAGATCTGTGATCATGAATACCCTAAGAAAAGATCCGTCGCATGATGACGTATCTGCTTTGGGTGAGATCTATCAGCAAATCAGAACCGGCGAAATGCCTGATCCTGAAACTGCAAGACAAGTTCTTGAGCGACTTTTCTTCAGTGACAAGAAATATGATTTGGGTGAAGTAGGGCGATATCGTCTTAACAAACGTCTGAAGGTAGATGTTGATCAGGATATTCAGTATCTCACAAAAGAGGATATTGTAGCCATCATTAAAGAGGTTATCAGGCTTAAAGAGATGAAGTCTCAGGTTGATGATATTGATCACCTAAGCAACAGGCGTGTACGTACAGTAGGTGAGCAGCTGGCTCAGCAATTTGCAATCGGCTTGGCCCGAATGGCCCGAACCATCAGAGAGAGAATGAACTCTCGGGATGCGGAACAGCTTACGCCTCAGGATTTAGTGAATGCCAGAACTATCTCCAGCGTTATAAACAGCTTTTTTGGCACCAATCAGCTCTCACAGTTTATGGATCAAACCAATCCCGCTGCAGAGCTGACCCACAAGAGAAGAATGTCGGCGTTAGGCCCGGGTGGTTTAACGAGGGAACGTGCCGGATTTGAGGTTCGTGATGTTCACTATACTCACTACGGACGTCTTTGCCCGATTGAAACACCAGAAGGTCCAAACATTGGTTTGATTACCTCACTGTGTGTTCATGCCAAAATTAATGACTTTGGTTTTATTGAAACTCCTTATAGAAAGGTTGAAAGCGGCAAGGTTACAAATAATGTGGAATATCTTGCAGCTGAGCAAGAGGATGAAACTGTAATTGCCCAGGCGAACGCCCCACTTACAGATGAAAATACTTTTGAAAATGAATCTGTATTTTCACGTTTCAGAGACAGTAATGTGGGTCTCGCAAAACCTGAGCAAATTGAATATATGGACGTTTCTGCCAATCAGATTACGTCTCTTGCTGCTGCTTTGATCCCTTTCATTGAACACGATGATGCTAACCGTGCATTGATGGGGTCGAATATGCAGCGACAGGCAGTTCCACTGCTCCGGCCGGAATCTCCTGTTGTAGGAACCGGATTGGAACAGCGTGCTGCAAAAGATTCCCGCGCCATTATTACTGCTGAAGGTGATGGTGAAGTGGTATACGTAAGTGGCCACGAAATTCGTATCAAATACGAAAGAAGTGAGATAGAGCAGAATTGCTACTTCGACGAAGGAATTAAATCATATCATCTTCAGAAATTCCAAAGAAGTAATCAGGACACGACTGTAAACCAGCGTCCAATTGTGAGCGTGGGCGATTCAGTGGTAGAGGGACAGGCAATTGCTGATGGTTGCTCAACAGAAAATGGTGAGCTGGCACTTGGACGTAATATGCTGGTGGCCTTTATGCCATGGCGTGGTTACAACTTTGAGGATGCTATTGTAATTAGCGAAAAGATTGTTCAGGATGACGTATATACATCGATTCACATAACGGAATTTGAGCAGCAGGTTCGCGATACTAAACGCGGAGAAGAGGAGCTGACTCGTGAAATTCCAAACGTGAGTGAAGATGCCACGAGAAATCTTGATGAACGAGGTATCGTACGCGTGGGTGCAAAAGTGAACCACGGTGATATTCTCGTTGGAAAAATTACACCGAAGGGTGAAACGGATCCCACTCCGGAAGAAAAACTGCTTCGAGCCATATTTGGTGATAAAGCAGGTGATGTAAAAGATGCATCTCTTAAAACACCTCCCGGAGTATCAGGAGTTGTTATTGATACCAAACTCTTTAGCCGAAAACGAGATGAACAAATTTCTCGTAAAGAAGAGAAGAAGATGGTGGAAGAAGAGAATGAGCGATATTCCAAGAAACTTGCAGAGCTCAACTCCAAGTGGGCCGACAAAATGTACAGCCTGCTTCGGGATAAAACTTCACCCGGCGTTTATAATTACAACGGCGTTGAGTTAATTCCGAAAGGCGAGAAGTATAAAAAATCTGTATTTGAAGAACTCGATCCAGTTAATATAAACGAAAATATCGACTGGGCCACTGATGGCGAGCTGGTACAGCATGTGCGTCTTCTCTTTAAGAACTACAGAGACCTGCGTCGTGAAATCGATACTGACACCAAACGTCGTAAATATCAGATCCAGGTAGGAGATGAGTTGCCCCCGGGAATTATCCAGAAAGCCAAGATCTACGTTGCGAAGAAGCGTAAAATGCAGGTGGGCGACAAGATGGCCGGACGTCACGGAAACAAGGGCGTAATTGCCAAAGTTGTACCCGTAGAAGATATGCCGTTTATGGCAGATGGTACCCCGGTGGATATTGTACTGAACCCCCTTGGTGTACCTTCAAGGATGAACCTCGGCCAGATTTATGAAACAATCCTTGGCTGGGCCGGTATGAAGCTTGGTGTAAAATATGCTTCTCCAATATTTGATGGTGCCTCCTACGATCAGGTTCAGGATGAACTTAAAAAAGCAGGCTTGCCAGTAGATGGTCGAATTAACCTGTATGATGGACGAACCGGTCAAATGCTTGATCAAAAAACCACGGTTGGTTACATGTACATGTTAAAACTTAACCACCTTGTTGAAGATAAGATGCATGCCAGATCTATTGGTCCATACTCTCTTATTACACAGCAGCCGCTGGGAGGTAAGGCTCAATTTGGTGGCCAGAGACTCGGAGAAATGGAAGTTTGGGCTCTGTATGCATATGGTGCCGCAAATATTCTGAAAGAAATGCTCACTGTTAAGAGTGATGATGTGAAAGGACGTTCCAAAGTATATGAGGCCATCGTGAAAGGTGAAAACCTGCCCGAAGGCGATATTCCGGAATCGTTCAAAGTTTTATTACGTGAATTAATGGGTCTCGGTCTCGAAATCCATATTGACTAACGTTTGTTCTGTAAAAAAAATCTATAACGGAGGTCTTCCTTTGCC
>DATGBT010000171.1:0-6944 GCA_035312505.1 Balneolaceae bacterium
GTTCGACGACATGTTTAAAGCATTAGAAATTAAACCTTCCAAAATTCAGGGCTCGCCCGAAGATGTATCAGATAAATTTGCAAAATATTATCGAGAAATTGCCGATAATGACGAATAGCTCTCATCATTGTGCCTCAAATCCGAATCGAACCCAAGGCACAAGCAGCAGTTATAAAGGCGGACATTTTTTAACCTCCGCTTTTATTCTTTTATTGACATTAGCAACTCTAAGTGGATGCGATACATCAGGATCTGTCGGAAGCGACATTATCAGCGATGAAGGAGGCACCAGCACTACAACCGTTGATGTGGACAACATTACCCTGTTGGATACCCCAACTTTTTCGGGTCGTTTGCCACACAGCTCAATAGGCCTGTTTGAAGATCCGGCCTACGGTAGGTTAGAATCATCTGCCGTTATCAAACCGGTGATTTCAAAAGCTCAGGTTGATACGTTAACAGAGAGTAACAGCATGCTGTTAAAACTCATCTTCAATCCTACAGTATATGGAAATGAGAATACCGTATCTGAGTTTGAGATATTTGAGGTAGATGAAGTGTGGAGGGGTACTCAACTTCGTTATGGTGATGATCTGGCAATTAACCGGCAAAATAAAGTAGGAGAGTTTCTCTTAACGGCCGACGAAGATACAGCAACTGTCGAACTCAGTGATGAGTGGAAAGAGAGTTTTGCAGAGTTTTTTAACAGCATTTCTGCAGACAGGGATTCTACCTACAGGCAAAACTTTACAGGACTTGCCATTGTACCATCACAAAATAATGAAGTAATTCGGTTTCTTAAACACGCTGCCGAGGAGGAAGAGGATGAAATTACAAGTTTTATTGTTCGCAGTACCTCTGTAAACGATGATGGTGAGGAAGTTATAGAAGATGAGATTCTTGATGCGCGGGACTGGGCATCTGTTTTTAGCCGATCTAATGAACCTCCATCAAATAATTCATTTATTGTTCACAACACGAATAACGTACTCCGAATAAAAATTGAACTCCCTCTGGAAGAGTTGAGCGGCAGAAATATTGTTAATGCGCAGCTTTTTCTTTACAAAAACAGCATTCCCGAGAATTCCACTCCGTCTATTACCCGGCCATCGCTTACACAAGTACGGGCACACATTTTTGATGAACAGCCTGATGATGTAATGGCCGATATATTCACAACAAACGCAAATTTCTTTACGAATACTGACGAAGACGAAGACGAGCTTTTTAACATCAATATTACACAGTTTGTGCTCGATGAAGTTTATGGAAGCCAGGAAAACAGGGAGCTATACATCACTATACAATCGGTAAATGGAATTCTTTACTCCACCCGCTTCTTTGGTACATCGGATGATACACTGAATCCCAAAATTGTCATTACCACTGTTGAATAATATGACGAACAAGAATATTCTGTCGCTAACATTCATTCTGCTGTTAATTACTTTCAGCTCCGCTCTTGCCCAGGAAAATGATGAGGCAAATAGCGGATCATTCTATTCCGGAATTGGTTTTGGCTCACCGGCTGATGTCCAGTCGCCATACTCGATGGGAATGGGACTTTCGGGAGTTTCGAACTTCAGCGGTTATATTTCAAACATTTCCAATCCGGGACAGTGGGGCCTGTTAAATTTTTCACAAGGTACGATTTCTGTTAAGGTTGATCAGATCAGAGCTTCAGATTTAAACTCTACAGCAAAGAATTCCATCTTTGCCATCGAGTCATTTCACTTTGCTTTCCCAATTCTGCGCGGAAAGCTTGGCGGCTCTCTTTCAGTTACACCGTTAATTCGATCAGACTTCAGGCAGCAGCAACGTGGATTTTTCCCAACTCCCGGAGTACCTGACGAATCTATTGAGTACTTAATTAATACTACCGGATCCGGTGGTGTTAACCGATTTGAACTAGGTCTTGGTTATAAACTGAATAACTACATCTCATTAGGGTATGGCTTTTCCGCAAATGTATTATCACTGAATGAGGACGTAAGTCCCATATTTTCTGACCTCCAATTTTTACCCACTGAATTTGAAAGGGAAATTGAAGGATATGATATTGGGCATCGTTTCGGGCTTTACGCGTTCAAGGGAAATCTTTTTAAAGAAGAAGATCAGCTCTCTTTTGGAATCAGCTTACAACTGCCAATATCCATTTCTGCAGACCGGTACGTTACCGCCTTTCAAATCGTCGATAATAGAAGAACTCAGCTAAACCTGAACGAAAACTCACCCAATAACTCAGGGAATGTAGAGTTGCCATTGGAAATTAATACAGGACTTACGTATAATTTTAGTAGGTTTACAAACATCACCACAGAAGTTCTGATTCAAAACTGGAGTGATGCCGAGTTCACCTTTAACGATACTCAACAAAGCTATTTTAGCAATAGAGTAAAAACGGGGCTTGGTTTTCAGTATCACCCATATAGAGCTGACCGCAGCAGTGGTTTTTTCTCAAATTTTAAATACAGCACGGGCGTTTCTTACGACACAGGACACCTGACAATTCATAATGAAGATATTGAAACGATCATGTTAAGTGCAGGTTTGGGAATTATCTCTAACAGATCTGCTTCTTCAATCGATGTGAGCCTTCAATATGGCATTCGGGGAACAGAATCCTCAAATTTAGTTAAAGAGAATATATGGGGATTTAAAATATCCCTGAATCTTGCGGAATTTATGTTTGTACAACAGAGATTCCAGTAAACCAGAGATTGTTTTTTACCAAAACCTAAAAGCAGAACCATGAAAAAGTACATATTAGCAATTGCGCTTCTTTTTACTGCCGCATCCCAGGCATTTTCGCAAAGCGAACCCCCTTATGGAATGAGTGAAATTCAGGCTTACTCCATTTTCTACGAAAATTACCGTACGGGCGATTATAATATGGCTCTGCAGTTTGGTAAGTGGATGCTTGAGAAAAAGCCGGAGTCTATTCAGGGAGTAAACAGGTTTAGCCTGCCGCGCCAATACGAGAGAATGATTAATGTTTATACTGAACTTTCTAAAGAACAGTCAGACCCATCCATGAGATCGGCCTATCTTGATACGGCACTCGTTATTTATGATGATGCGTTTGAAACCTTCGATGAAAATCAAATTGATCACTATGAGTGGTATTTCAATCGCGGGCGGTTCTATCAGGAAAATCAAAGCCAGCTCAGCGGCGGTCTCGATTCTGCGTTTGCAGATTATGAAAGAGCTTATGAACTGGACCCCGAACGCTTTGTACAGTCTGGTGATGGCTATTACATACGTATTCTTTTAAACGACTATGTTTCTGACGGCGAAAGAGAGAAAGCGTTGGAAACAATGGATGCTGTTGAACCTTTAGCCAGTCAGGAGCTGTTGAATGCCATAGATGAACTTCGGGACGGCTTGTTCACCAATCCCGAAGAACGAATCGAATTTTTGGAGTCGAGACTTGCAGATAACCCGGAAGATCAAGAACTCCTTTCTGAACTTTCTGAACTATATCATGATACTGGCAACAGAGAAAAGGCAATTGAGTATGCTGAACGACTTTATGAGTTAAACAAATCATACGAAAATATTCGTCTGCTGGCTGACTATGCAAAAGAAGATGGCGAATATGATGAAGCTATTGACTATTTACTTGAAAGCCTGGATATGCTAGAGGACACAGACGTAAAGAAAAATGTGACACTTGAAATTTCTGAACTCTACCAAAACGAAGGGGAGTTACAACAGGCGAGAAGATATGCTCGGCAGGCCAGTGATCTTGACAGCAACTGGGGACGTCCTTACATACAAATTGCCAGTATCTATGCCTCTGCAATTTCACAGTGTACATCTGGCCGGCAAATTGAGCGGCAAGACCGAACTGTTTATTGGTTAGTAATGGATTATCTGGACCGGGCTGCGTCAGTGGATCCGTCAATATCATCAGCTGTAAACCGACAGCGAAGTACATACGAACCTGTGCTTCCTTCAGCGGAAGACAAATTTTTTAGTGGATGGGAATCGGGCGACTCATTCAGAATTGGAAGTAATATTTCTGAGTGCTATGCCTGGATTAATGAGACCACAACTGTACGATAATTAAGATTAAAGTTGGTTTAGTTTAGTCCATCCCCTTCCTTTTATCTATTTTACCGAGTGTGAGGTAATAACTCCTCACACTCATATCTTAGCTCTGCTCATTCCTTTGGAATACATCTTCCGGCTTCTGCTATTATAATCCGAAAGCCGACATCAACATCAGAAAATACTCTACACATTAAATTAATTAAATAAACAAATTGCATGGGACGATCACGCAAAAATAAAGGGCGTAGCAATAAACATTCGGGGAAAAAGAAAGGGAACAAAAAAAATATTTTTGTTCCTCAGTTTCATCAAAATCAACAGATAAAAATTGGCGGCCGCTATAACGGTGTACTTGAAATCAACGAGAAAGGGTATGGATTCATCCGAAAAATTGATTTTGAATTTAGCTACAATCCAAAAGATCCATTCCTCAAACCGGATGAGGTTAAACTTCATGATCTGCGCTCCGGGCTGTTGATGGAAGGCGAATTTGAACAAGATCAAAGCGGTAACAGGCATGTTCACTCCATCGACCGAATTAATGGCAAGTCTCCCGAAGAGTGGCAAAAGATCAACCGGTTTGAGCTTCAAACCCCGATTATGCCTAACGAATACATTGAGCTTGGAAAGAACGCCGACGATATTGAATTGCGCGTAATGGATCTGATTGCACCCATAGGCAGAGGACAGAGAGCACTTATTGTGGCGCCACCAAGAACCGGGAAAACCGTTCTCCTTAAAAAAATTGCCAAAAGCCTCAGCGATCACTATCCCGATATCCACACTGGCATTTTATTGGTTGATGAGCGGCCTGAAGAGGTTACCGACTTTTTAAGAACTACCAATGCTGAAGTTTTCGCTTCTTCGAACGACAAGCCGACCGAAAGCCACATCAGAATATCAGAAATGGCGCTTGGATACGTAAAAAGAATGGCTGAATATGGTGGCCATGCTGTTCTGCTTATAGACTCTCTTACACGGCTTGGCAGAGCTTACAACGCTGCTCAGGCGAACAGCGGACGTACACTATCCGGTGGCCTTGACATACGGGCCCTGGAAATCCCTAAGAAAATTTTTGGCTCGGCAAGAAAAATTGAAGGCGGCGGTTCATTAACAATTATCGCGACCTGTCTCGTTGAAACGAATTCAAGAATGGATGATTTAATCTTCGAGGAGTTTAAAGGTACAGGAAACATGGAACTGGTTCTGGACCGAGATATTGCCAACGATCGTATCTACCCCGCTATAAACATCGCTGCATCGGGAACCCGAAACGAAGACAAGTTCATAACCGACTCACTTGAAGAGCGAAATATGGTACGGCGGTTTCTGCTCAAAAAAAATCCCAAGGAGTCTATCCAAATGCTTTTGCAGGTGATTAAGCGAACTGAAAGTAATGAAGAGCTATTCGCCCAAATTGCCGCAACTACCTAACCTGTGAATCGCTGAATAAAGGGGGTTAGTACTGAGGAAGAGAGGGATCTATCTTTTTTGCCCAGTTATTGATACCTCCTTTAAGGGATTTTACATTTTTGAATCCCGCTTCTTTCAGCATGTTACAAGCATCTTTACTGGTAGCGCCACTTCTGCAGAACACAATATACTCCCTGTCCATCTCCAGGTTTTCAACTTCATTCCCCAGCTTGTTATAGGGAATAGATGTTGTTTCGTGCTTAAAGTTTGAAATATTTGCCTCAAATGGCTCACGTACGTCAAGTAAGATGAATCCTGTGCCACTTTCCATTTTATCCTGAAGTTCCTCTGAAGTAATGAAATCCATAATCAAATCTGTTTGCTTATTCTTATTGAGCATATCGGTCCAGCTTAAACTGCCTGCCCAAATATAGTTTTTTGGCTTCCTCATCTACTGCAAGCTCTTCTGCAGTGCCTTCACGCAATATCTTTCCCTCAAACATAAGGTAGGCTCTGTCTGTAATGGCCAGCGTTTCGTGTACATTATGATCGGTTATAAATATTCCGATATTTCTCTTTTTAAGATCCGCAACAATCTCCTGAATATCCTCAACAGCAATGGGATCAACCCCTGCAAAGGGTTCGTCCAGGAGTATAAATTTTGGATTGGTAACCAGTGCTCTTGCTATCTCTGTTCGTCTGCGCTCGCCACCTGAAAGGCTGTACCCTTTGTTATTTACTACTTTTTCTAGACCAAACTCCTCAATAAGCTGGTCTGTACGTCTTTTAATTTCCGATTTCTTTAACGACAAAAACTCAAGAACCGACTCCAGATTTTGGCGAACCGTTAAATTTCGGAAAACGCTTGGCTCCTGCGACAAATACCCAATTCCCATTCTTGCACGCTGGTACATCGGTTTTTTTGTGATGTCTGTATCGTTTAAAAATACTTTCCCCTTATTCGGCCTGATAATACCGGTAAACATGTAAAAGGTGGTTGTTTTACCGGCACCGTTGGGCCCCAGCAGGCCAACAATCTCACCCTGATTCACATTAATCGACACTTTATCCACAACCACTCGTTTTCTGTAGCGCTTAACAAGGTCTTTGCTGTGAAGCTTCAGTTGTTGATCATCGTGCGTTTTCATGAGTAGTAACTCTTATTCAGAAAGAACCGGTTATCGGGAAACAGCGTATTCCAGATGCGACCGATGAAATAGTACGGATAAACGTTATGCAACATTCAGCTCTTTAAAAACAGACTCAAAGAAAGCAATTCCATCTGTTGACCCAAGTATAGGTTCCATTGCACGTTCGGGATGAGGCATCATTCCCAGTACGTTCCCCGCGCTGTTGGTTATTCCGGCAATAGCTGATACTGAACCGTTTACATTCGACTCCGGCGTTAGTTTACCATCTGCATTACAATATCTGAAAGCTATTTGGTCATTATTCTCAAGTGAAGCCAAACCGTC
>DATGBT010000172.1:0-9245 GCA_035312505.1 Balneolaceae bacterium
GCAATATCCAGATTTTCGAACCGCTCTGTCTGCTGCTGTATATTTGTTGCATCGTTAAAATTATTGAAATTATTGAGCGCCTGAATATTCCCTCCCTCAGACGACTCGTTGGATTGCATCAAATTGGCAAGTTCCGATGGAGCAATGGTTAGTGTAAACTCCCCGTTCTCATTAGTTTGCGAAGTTGCAACCACTTTTTCTGAGCCGTCACTTTCCCTGTAGATCAGTTTTACATCAGCGTCTTCATGAGCGTTGTAAGTAGCAAGTTCAGAAATGTCTGCGAGTTCATTCTGGACGGCTATTGGCTCGTTATCAAAATTACCGGTTTGTACACCCATCGAATTTCCCCCACCAAAAACAGGGGCTACCACATTATTCGTGCTTTCGCTCTCCGATCCAATCGAAAACTGATTATTATTTACAGAGTTCTTCACTCTGTTGGTAAATGCTTTATTACCATTTAACAGATCAGGATTTAATTCATAGTTAGGATCATCCAGAGCATTTGCCAGTTCTGGAAGACCTATATCATCCATTTCTGCAAGATCAGAGGGGTTCAGTGTTGCCGTACTTTGTGAACCCTCGCTAGGGCTGAACCTCCACCTAACATTTCCCGAAATAGTTGTAACAGGAATAAACGGTGTAATTGGTTCAAAGTCGGGAACAGGTGAAACGATAGTAGGCGGCCCGTCTTCCTCCTCCGATTCATCGTCTTCATCATCACCATAGGTAAATGTATAAATTTCACTCTTACCATCATTTTTAACGGGAATCTGTCCATTTACATCTCTTGCCGTAATTTGCCAGGCGTAACTCTCGCCCACTTCAAGGGGCAGATTATCAGGCGTATAGGGAAAGATATTGCTCATTAATGTTGCTTCTGCGTGTGCTCTGTTGCTCACCAAAGCATCCCCCGGGCTTTGTCCTTCAAAAAGTTGTACAAGCAGAAACTCATATTCAAACGATGTTCCCGGTGGGCCCATAATCGGCGACCAGGAAAATACAGGCACGCTCATCGATTCCGCCAGCAGGCTTTCATCCGATGGTGCGATAAGAATGGGTGGCTGCGGGTAAAGTACAGAAAAATTTGCCACACCCGGTGCTCCTGCGGGAGCTCCGGACTGGGCCAATATTGGCTCAATCGTCAGCGTATAATTCCCTTCGGGAAACGCTCCCGTCTGATATGCCTGACGAATACGGCTTCCCGGCAGTTTATCCAGAACATCAGCGAGAGAAACATCAAAAAATACATTGTCGGGAAATGGAGTCAGCATATTCATACCCTGGTTCAGATCAACAGGAAGCGACTCTTCATCCACCAAAATTTCACCATCCAGTGTGAGCCTTACCCGAAAACGAATGCGTTCTGAAAGAGCTCCTGCTCCCAAAACATTTACCTGAACCTGATACGTACCGCCAAAGACGTTTGCCTCAAAATCACTGATGAAAGGGCTGGGTAACACCTGTGGAATACCGATAATATTAACCTGAGCTGTCGGCTGTGCTTGCCCCGGTTCAGCAATAAAAAAGCTTGAAACAATCAGGATTACCGCTGTGATTATTCGCATGATTTTACCGGATTCTTTCTGAAGAATGTTCATAATTATTTCACCTAACCTTTAGAATCGCTGCTGAAATTTAAACCGGCCTTCCAGTTCAGAAAAACCATCGCCTGCTCCCGTTATAATCGAGTTATTCTGTGAACGAATGTTGAGCTGAAAACTGGTATCAGAGGTAAGCCTGTAAGTGGTAATAAAATTTCCATTCAACTGAGCATTTTCTGATTTACCTGACACCCCTGCAGATACACTTTCGAATGTATTGAAAGAGCCGTTCAGTGTCAGGTTAACATTCATTTTTCCCTCCAAAAATGCATAACCTGCACCGACAGATACTCCTGCTGTAGAAAATGTACTCCCTGGTGACTCCCCCGTTACATAATTTAGTGAGTTATTAAATGACAGTCCGCCCGACATCGCTAATCCGTAACTCAACGAACCTGTAATGGTGTGCGATTCGCTTAATTCTGTTCCATTTTGAACCGGAAACTGAATGTCTATAGCCTGATAAACTCCGGTAAGCGTTATGCTGTGAGAAACTCCGCCGTTCATAAAGCTAAAGCTTGGAAACAGCTGAAAGATCTGTGATATCTGTTCGTGGTCCCTGTTACCACCACCGCCATCCGACTCTGTGTAGGCCAGAAAGCGGGAATAACCGCCGCCAAGCGAAAAGCTGTCGGTAAGGCGGGCATTCGTGTTAAGGGACATATTTTGCCTGTTTTGAGTGGACAAGCGGTTGTCCAGAAGGTTGTCTTCACTCACCATAAACGTTCCGTCTATGGTGAGACGGCCATCAATTAAGTTAAAAGAGGGATAGATAGACAGGGTTTGCTGGTCGTCTCTGAGTTGCCGGAGTCCCATACTTTCAAAGCCCGGCATAATGCGTTCAAACTCAGCCCTCATTGAAAACAGATCCAGATTAAGCCCCGTGTGTGCAATTCCCGCGTAGGTTACTCTCGTACTGTTTCGGGGCTGAAACAGGTTTATCAGAAAATCAGGTACATCTACATCCTGTGTGGAAATTTCAGGGCTGTTTTGATCTCTTGTATATGCTGAAACAGTTGTTTCTGCCCCTATTTTAAACGCTTCTTCGAAAAACGAGAGCTGGAATTTGGGAGTAAGCCCCACGTTTTCTGCTGGCAGCAAAGTGGTACCTGCAAGATTTGCGCGTACAGAGTCGGGCAGGGAGTTTTCGTTATCTCTCCCGTAAAATCCTGAAATATCAAAATTTGATCCATTTTCATCACCTGCCCCAATGGCAAATGCATACAACCACCGTTCATAAGCTACCTGGCGGGCAAGTCCTCCGTCGGGTCGTTGAATAGCTTTGTTTAGCTGCCCGGCAGTAACATTAAAATATACAGGCCCGGGACTTAAACGTATTTCACCCCCGCGCAGCTGTGTTCCGCGCAAACCAAATTCGGAATATGCCGGCATAACGTCTCCGGCCGACAGTGTAATCCATCTCCAGCTGCCGTTGAACTGTATGCGGTTCATATTTTGGCGAAATTCGTTTGTATCAGTACTATATCGAATATCCAACCCAGAGGTAAAGCCAAGAATTGAGTACTCTGCATTTGCAGTCAGCAGTGCTCCGAGCGGTTCTCTCCGGTTAAAGTCCCGGGTTGTGGTATAAGCATGCGTCTGCAGGCCAATATTACCGCTGAATGTGTACGGTTCAATATCTGTTTCGCCAATGGTCTCCTGAGCAAATAGTGGATTTTTTACACTGAGTAGCAGTAGAAAGAGGAAAAAAGTGTATCTGCTGAACATTTTCAAAACATCACCCACCTATAAAATTATTCTCTTTTTTAAATACCTAATGCACAAATCTTTTTATTTGTGATTTCTGAATCTTGTAGGCATATTTAAAAATCTGAATCAGAAATAATTGAAAGACTTTCTTGGCCTCGCCTGTTGTACAATGCGTAGAATTGAGGCTGATTGTATCAGACTTTTTAAACCTCAGTACAACATTCGTTTATAAAAGGATTATTCCATCAATATGAACACCCAGGCAGACATTACACAGTTGTTGGTTTCCATTAGCAATGGAGATCAAAAAGGGTATAACAAGCTTTTTCCTTTAGTATATGAGGAATTAAAGCTCATAGCCAGAAATCAGCTGAACGCCGAATATCAGGAACATACTCTCTGTAAAACAGAGCTCATACACGAAACCTACCTGAAGATGATTGACCAGTCGCAGGTCGATTTTAACGACAGAACCCACTTTTATGCAATTGCTGCCCGCTGCATGAGGCAGCTTCTCGTTGATTATGCCAGAAAAAAGAATGCTCAGAAACGCGGAGGTGATAAGCAGGACCTGCCTCTGAATGAAGAGATTATCGACATCAAAAAACATGCACAACAGATTATTGATCTGGATGAATACCTAACTGAACTTGATGGTTTGGATGAGAGACTTGCAAAAATTGTAGAACTTCGCTTTTTCACCGGCCTCAGCATTGAAGAAACGGCAAAAATGCTTAATCTTTCCACCAGTACTGTGAACAGGGACTGGGTAAAAGCCCGTGGCTGGTTATATAAACGTATCAAAGAAGATCAATAAATAACAGAAGCAGGTAACCAGTTAATTCCGGTCTTAAGAAGGGAAAACATCTGCCATGGATAAACAGACCTGGGATAAAATAAGTAAAGTTATCGATGAGGCACTGGATATTGAACGGGCTGATGAAAGAGAGCAGCTTGTCCGGGAAAAGTGTTCCACGAACGCCATTCAAAAAGAGGCTTTGGAAATTTTAAAGTCCATTGAGGACTCCGGTGGTTTATGGGATGAACTGAAAGAGTCGAACCTCGTTCTTTCTGAAAATATCACAAACGAAAGGTACTCTGTTCTGAGCACTAAGGGCACCGAACCAGGTGGTAAAGAAGAGAACGCTTGTATCCCAAAAAAAATAGGACCCTACTTCATTAAGGAAATCATTGCCAGGGGCGGGATGGGCGAAGTGTATCTTGCTGAGCGCATCAACGAGGATTTTCACAAAAAAGTAGCCCTTAAGATCATTCGAAATGAAATTACGTCGAATGAGCAGGCAGCACGATTTGAAAAAGAACGAATGATCCTGTCAAGTCTGAATCATCCAAATATAGGCCAGTTGCTTGATGGCGGTATCTCGGATGACGGTCGCTCCTATTTTGTTATGGAATATGTTGACGGCATGCCCTTAACAGCCTACTGCCTGCAGAATAATTGCAACCTGCAAAACAGGCTTAAACTTTTCCGGCAGTTGTGCGAAGCTGTGCAATACGCTCATTCAAATTTTATCGTTCACCGCGATCTTAAACCAGACAATCTTTTTGTAACACCGCAGGGAAATATTAAGGTGCTGGATTTTGGCATTGCCAAAATTCTGAATGATGACGTCTCTCCCGGTCAGATTGAGAGTACAAGTTCCGGCCACCAAATTTTAACGTATAAGTATGCTGCCCCTGAGCAACTTACTACCGACCCAATCACAACGGCTACAGATGTTTATTCTCTTGGAATTCTGCTGTTTGAACTGTTAACAGGCCGCCATCCTTTCCGGTTCAAAGAGAAGAGCTATACGGAAATCGAATACGCCATCAAAAAAGAACAGCCGCCCGTACCGGCGCATATTGAATCAGATTCTGTAAATTTATCAGATTCCGATCTCGATTCTATTGTTTTAAAAGCACTGAACAAAAACCCTTCCGATCGTTACCAGTCTGCTCAGCACATGCTGGATGATATTATACGTTACCAGGAGAATAAACCTGTTCTCGCTAAAGATGGAAAAGCATTGTATCGGTCTGTTAAATTTTTAAAAAGAAACTCCGTCCCTTTTTTATCGGCCGCCTCGATCATTTTATCGGCCTTTCTTTTTCTGATTTTTTATACCAGCGAGATGAAATCTGAACGTGAGATTGCACAGTGGCAGGCACAAAAAGCAGAACAGGCCACAGCTATTCTCATTGATCTTTTTGAAGCAAATCAGCCCGGACAAACTGAGACAGGAAATTTTACAGTAAAATCACTTCTGGAGCTGGGGGAGTTGAAAGCTGACAATCTTGATGGATTTCCGGAATTAAAAGGTACCATGTACAGCGTAATCGGACAAATCTACAGGAATATTGGTGAACTTGAGAAGGCTGACAAGTTGCTGAGTAATGCTTTGTTCATTTTTAAAAACCATTACGGTGATACACATGTGGAAACCATTAACGCTATGGACCACTTCGGACTACTTCTTATAAGCAAAGGTGAGTTCGACAGGGCCGACTCACTCCTTACCCATACTCTGCAGATTCGCAGGCAGAACCTCTCAGGCAACCCCGTAGCCCTTGCTCAGTCTCTAAGTTATCTTGCTCTTGCCAATCGAAGAAAAGGTAACTTTGATGTAGCTGAATCTCTGTACCGACAATCGTATGAACTTCGGTCTGATAATTTAGGCGCCGAACATCCTCTTACCCTGGAAAGCTTAAGCAGTCTGGCGGTTACATTGCATAATCAGGGCAGATATCAACAGGCAGAACATTTGTACAGGGATTTAGTTGAAAAGCGAAGACGTGTACTCGGTGCAAACCATCCCGACTATGCCACCAACCTGAGCAGCCTGGGTGCTCTTTTGATGAATATCGGCGAGTATAATGAGGCCCAGTCAGCGTTGAAAGAGGCATTACAAATACGATCATCACAATTGGGAGGGGAACATCCAGATGTTGCTATTACTTTAAATAATCTTGGAATGCTGAAGAAAGATATGGGGAAGTTAGATGAGTCTGAAGATTACTTCAGAAAGGCTTTGGCAATCCGGGAGGCAGCCCTGGGCGAGGACCACGTAAACACTGCAATTTCATATTTCTGCCTGGCTGACCTGATGCTCAAAAAAAGGAGTCTTCAACCTGCTCTTACTTTTATTAAGAAAGCACAGACCGTGTTCAAAAAACACCTCCCCGAAAATCACTCTTTTAATGTGAGGTCGGAATTACGCCTCGGCAGTATTTATGCTGAAATGAATCACTTGTCACAGGCCGACAGCATCATGAAACCGGCATACAATCAGCTTAAGACCATTCACGGTGAAGATTCAATTGAAATGGCGCTGGGCAGTATTCGATATGGGGAATTTCTGATAAAATCCGGGAAACCTGAGCTTGCAAAGGAGATACTTACTGACGGCCAAAACGTTCTCAATTCATTCGAAAACAACTCTTCTCCTAGACAAAGGCACATTGCAGCACTGCTTCAATCTCTAAACTGAGACCATCTACATATACAGGTAAGGTTTCCAGTGCTCTTGAATGGTACCAATCAGATTCTGGAAAAACGTGATGTGAACCGGCCTGTAGGGCTTGGTTCTAAGTGGCATTCCTGCCTCATCGGGAGTTTGATTTCCTTTCTTAACATTGCATTCATTGCATGCCGTTGTGAGATTTTCCCAGCTGTCGGCACCACCCCGGCTTTTCGGCATTACATGATCAAGGGTCAGGTCTGATTTCGAGCCGCAATATTGGCACGTATTATGATCTCGTTTCATAATATTACGCCTCGACAAAACAATCTTTGAATAGGGTAAGCGAATATATCGGCGCAGGCGAATTACAGACGGGTACGAGTATTCGTCATCCACGGTACGGATAACCCGGTTTGGATCTTCGTGTAGAAGCTCTGCTTTCTGTAAAAAAACCAACTTCACCGATCGCTGCACCGAACATACACTAATTGGCTGATAATCCTGGTTAAGGACCAATACTTCGGTGTTCATGTCACATTTTCTTTTTAAAGTGGTTGCTTACAAACAGACTGTTCATTATGTATCATTTAATCCACAATTTCAACTTATTTGATAATAACCCCGTTCGATACCACTAAAAAAGTAAATTACAATCAAACCTCGCCAGTTTTTTTGAAAGAGAATGTAAGTGCAGAAACTAATCTATATATTTGGCAAGTAGATCGACTTTTCCCGGTGATAATAAACGATAAGCCCATCTTAGAAAAAGATTGATAAAAAGAGTTTTTTCCTTGATCAAAAAGCCTGTATTTTCTGTTTGAATCCGATTGAACCGCTCTTTTAAAAACAAACAAGCGCTTCCATCGAAACATATCATCACAAAATTTACGATATAGAATGACAGGCTATTACAAAGAGCCCGGCCCAAAACTCGACCGGGAATCTCCCTTCGAATCCATGATGGAGAGATTTCGTTTTGCAGCAGAAATTCTTCAATTAGACGACGGACTTTTCCAATACCTTGCGAGCCCGGTTAAGCAGGTTATCGTATCTATTCCCGTTGTAATGGATACTGGGAAAATGCAGGTATTTGAAGGGTACAGGGTCATACACGATAACGTATTGGGTCCATCGAAAGGCGGTATTCGGTTTGCCCCCGATGTAAACCTGAACGAGGTAAAAGCACTTGCGGCCTGGATGACATGGAAATGTTCTGTTGTTAATGTTCCTTTTGGCGGAGCAAAAGGCGGTGTGCGCTGTAACCCAAAAGAACTTTCTCTGGGTGAACTCGAACGGCTTACCCGACGATACACAGCCAACATGCTCGAAGTCTTTGGCCCCGACCGCGACATTCCTGCGCCAGACATGAATACTAACGAACAGGTGATGGCATGGATCATGGACACCTACAGCATGAACGCGCAGCGTACCGAAAAAGCTGTTGTAACGGGGAAACCCATTATTTTAGGAGGTTCTCAGGGCAGAAGAGAGGCTACCGGACGAGGTGTGGTTACCGTAACGCTTGCAGCGCTCAGTAAGCTTGGCATGATGCCAAATAAAGTTTCCGTGGCAGTTCAGGGATTTGGAAACGTTGGCTCCGTCTCTGCCAATCTCATTTACGAGCAGGGAGCTAAAGTGATTGCCATCAGTGACATTTCGGGCGGATACTATAATAAAAATGGTATAGATATTCCGGCGGCCATCGAATATCAAAAAAATAATAATAACTCCCTTGAGGGGCTACCCGATACGGTGCCTGTTTCGAATGAAGAGCTTCTCGAGCTCGACTGTGATGTGCTTATACCCGCTGCAAAAGAAGACCAAATCAGCCGCCATAACGCATCAAAAATAAAAGCAAAAGTAATTGCTGAAGGAGCCAATGGTCCTGTAACTGCCAACGCCGACGCTCTTCTCGATGAGAAAGGAATTATGGTAATCCCGGATATTCTGGCAAATGCGGGCGGTGTAACAGTATCGTATTTTGAGTGGGTGCAAGACCGGCAGGGATATTTCTGGACCGAAGAACGTGTAAACAGACGCCTGAACCGCATGATGCGGGATGCTTTTGATAACGTTTATGGGGTTGCAGAAAAACATCAAATAACTTTGCGACAGGCTGCGTATGTTTACAGCATTGATAAAGTAGCCGCTACACTGAAAATGCGCGGTATTTATGCTTAACTAAATAGTAGAAATTATGGCTGATCAATTATATCAGCTCTCTTTGAAATCAACCTACGAAGAAGCCGAAAGCATTCCTGAATTTGTTGAAGGATTGCAAAAGGAAACGGATTTGGATGAAGACTCGTCCGGCAAGCTGATGCTTCTGCTCAGTGAAGCCGTAACAAATGCCATCGTTCATGGAAATAATGAAGATCCTTCAAAAAAAGTAGAAGTGGAAATCAATATAAAGCCTGACTCCATAATCACTACGGTTGAAGATGAGGGTGAAGGATACGATCCCGAT
>DATGBT010000173.1:0-5886 GCA_035312505.1 Balneolaceae bacterium
GTTATTGATCAGCTGCGATTTGTCTACCTGCTGATGGTTAAACGGGAAAACCAGATGTGGACAGAAAATGAGAAAAATCAGATTCGCGAAGAAATCATAGCAGCCATGCAGCGGCTTTGGAATACCGGCCAGGTTTTCCTCCAAAAGCCGGCCATTCAGGATGAGCTTCGCAACATCATGCACTACCTTACCAATGTATTTCCAGAGGTAATTCCTGTTCTTGACCAGCGGCTCAGAGAAGCCTGGAAAAGTGCAGGATTTAATCCCGGTTTATTAGACGATTATCGCACATTGCCGAAAATAAATTTTGGCAATTGGGTTGGTGGCGACCGTGATGGTCACCCATTTGTAACCGATCAGGTTACCCGCGAAACGCTTTTAAAACTGAGAAAAAGAGCACTTCATTTACTTCAAAAAGATCTCTCGGATCTTGCCCAAAAATTAAGTATCTCTACTTTTGAAGTTAATCTGCCCAAAGTGCTTTCAAATCGCATTTTGGAAATGAAGGAGAGGATTGGGCCTGCTGCAGACCAGCCGCTAAACAGAAATCCAGATGAACCCTGGAGGCAATTTCTAAACGTAATGCAGTGTATGCTGCCCCTCAGCGATGATGGAGAACCGATTATCAACCCGGAGGCTGAACGCTATTACACCTCAGAAAGTGACGTTCTTGCCGACCTCGACATTCTCATAGCCTCTCTGAGGGAAATAAATGCCGAAAGGATGGTGAAGCGTGATGTTGAGCCGGTTGCACGGAAGGCTGCCACTTTTGGATTTCACCTGGCCAACCTTGATATACGCCAAAACAGCAGGTTCCATGATATGGCTATGGCTCAGATTTTAGAAGCATCCGGCATCAACGACGGAAAAGACTTTGCCAACTGGCCTGAAAAGAAACGGATCGAATTTTTAAGCAAAGAGCTCGAGAGTGCACGGCCTTTTGTGCGCCATCGCCATGGGCTTGGAAACGAAGCCGATGCTGTACTTGCCTGCTACCACGTGGTAAACAAACATTTCAGAAGCTTTGGGGTGAAAGGAATTGGCTCTTTTATCGTCAGTATGACCAGGAGTCTGTCTGATTTACTGGTGGTATATGCTCTTTGTCGCGAAGCCGGCCTGATGGAGCTGACTGCAGACGGTCTGGCCTGCAAGGTTGCGGTTGTGCCTCTACTCGAAACGATTGAAGATCTTGAGCAGGGCCCGGAAATATTGAATGAGTTTCTGAAGCATCCTGTAACACAGC
This sequence comes from Balneolaceae bacterium, assembly GCA_035312505.1. Lineage (GTDB taxonomy): Bacteria > Bacteroidota > Rhodothermia > Balneolales > Balneolaceae > Rhodohalobacter. Next base: position 1,244 of record DATGBT010000173.1, read on the forward strand.
GCAGCATAACATATCGTCAGCAGCGGGATCTAACCGACAGGTTTCAGCAGGTGATGATCGGTTACAGCGACAGTAATAAAGACGGAGGTATCTTTGCCAGTTTATGGAGCTTAAACCAGGCACAGAAAAAACTATCGGAAACCGGTAAAAATCATCAGGTGCGAATACAGTTTTTCCATGGCCGGGGAGGCACAATCAGCCGAGGCGCAGGTCCTACCCACCGTTTTATTGCGGGTCTCCCATCCGGAACCTTACGGGGCGATATGCGATTAACCGAGCAGGGAGAAATGATTTCCCAGAAATACTCAAACTCCGTAACCGCACTCTACAATTTAGAGCTTCTGCAGGCTGGAACCGCAGCCCACTCCTTGCTAGCAAGCCCAAAAGAAAATCTCCAGGAGAAGCTGCAGCCCTCCATCAACTCACTGTACGATTACAGCCTTAAAAGTTATCAGGAGTTGGTTCATACCGATGACTTTGTGAAATTCTTTTCCCAGGCTACCCCAATTGATGTTATAGAGTCGAGCAGTATTGGCTCACGACCGGCGAGAAGAACCGGAAAACGTTCGTTTAGCGACCTCAGGGCTATTCCATGGGTCTTTAGCTGGAGCCAGGCCAGGTTTTTCCTTACCGGATGGTATGGAGTGGGGTACGCCCTGGAAAGGCTGCAGAATGAGAATCCAAAAGCCTTCTCAAATCTTAGTGAAGAAGCAGTAAATTTCATGCCATTCCGGTACATCATTACCAATGTCTCTTCAGCCATCGCACTTACCGATACTGAAATAATGAAAAATTACGCTTCACTTGTAGACGATGATGTTCTGGCAGATAAATACCTCAACATGATTGAGACTGAATTTAACCGAACCCGGAAAATGCTTGAGTTATTATATGGACATGAGCTCAATAAAAGGCGTCCCCGAATGTATCAAATGATTGAATTTCGTTCTGAGCGCTTAAAACCACTTCATCAATTACAAATTGAACAGCTAAAAACGTGGCGGGAACTAAAAAGTAGCGGGGATGAAAAGAAAGCCGCCGAGCGATTGCCGGAAATGCTTTTGGTTCTGAACGCCATTGCCAGCGGACTTGGCACAACCGGTTAAAAGCAAAGATTATCAATAGATGTATAGTTCGTTACCGTCACTGAGAATCTGCCATTGGGGAATGGGATCTGCGTCAGACTGTAGTATCCGTGTATCTCGGCAGTGTCATACTGTATGATACCTGCATGTGTGGTGAATCTGTATTCCAGGATAATTCATCGCAAATAAAATTCAGACCTGTTTTATTCATTCGTATCAGGTTATAACTCAATCTGCATCGATCTGTACAATTATGTTATCATTGCAGGCTAATTTTCAGCCTCGCTGTCTATTGAAAAATCGTGATGACTGAATACATCCGACAGTATGGATTGCTCTATGTACCCTCTCTGACTCGATTTCACCGGTATTCGTACAACAAGGTGGATTTCACCGGCTGTGGGCACCTGCACTGTTACCCGCGGCTCTGTAGTTGGAACATCCAATCCCATATCCTCGCTAATTTTTTCCATGTGGTTCCTTGCATCTTTGAGGTACGGCTTGCAGTGCTTTCTTGCTGCTTTCAGAAACTCCTCCTGTGCAACCCTCCAATTTTCTTCCCGCTTAAAAGGAACCGTAAAAACGTGAAGAACATAATCGTGGGTAAAACTTTCGTTGATGATCGGTTCTGAAACAAAAAGGGCATTGGGAATGACTGTTTTACGGCCGGTGCGTTGGTGTGTAAGTTTACCCGGACCCACCTCAAGAATGGTCGTTGCCAATATGTTTTGATCAATAACGTCTCCCCGAAATTCTTTCACCTGAATTCTGTCTCCAACATTAAAAGAACCCGACCCGGTTTTAAGAATGGATCCGCTCACACAAAGAATTAACTCTTTTGTTGCTACAACAAACGCTACAGCAATTGCTACGATCGACAGTGCAAACGTCCGCAGAGTATCTCCCCAGATAAAAAGCAGGCCCAGGGTGAGCAGCAGAATAAATGCATTCCTGGTTTGAACCAGCCAGCGCCGCTGAAGCTCTTTTGAGTGAACTCTTTTTTTGATGAAACGGGACGCAATAGCGCGCCCAATGGTCACCACAGACAGTAAAATTATCGTTTCAATCAGTATTGAAAACAACTCATCCGAGATAGCGAATTGATTAACCCACTCTGAAAATCTATTTAGCATAGTATTCTTTAATTAAAAATAACTCTAACTGCTACCGGTATCTACCGTACTCAGCACCACAAGGCGGTCTTTTTCTATTATATTCAGCGCTTTTGCCCTGGGCGGGTTTAGCTGTAAATTTACCTCTCCATTCTCTTTTTCTCGATAAAGACCAAGAGCTGTGTCCTGAAAATCAGCAATATAATTTTCCAGCTCTCCAAAAGTCATGTTGCCGGGTTTTAGATCATACTCATCCAAACTCCTGAAGATAATTTCAGCCCCATTCACTGTAAACAGTTCATTGTAAACCGAGTAAAGTTCTCTTCTCATGGCTATTGTAGCCAATAAGTTACTTAAAATTAACGGACTAATAATCGATTCACTATTAAAGTTTTTTATCAGCATCTCATTTCCGGGATCCGTGAGCTCCATCACAACCTGCGGACGTTCTGTTACACGCTCCATTACTTCTTCAAGCAGAGTATATCCCACAACTGTACGCGCATCGGCTTCTTCTTCATCTGCAAGTTTATCGCTGCTAACAAGCAATATGTGATCGTAAGATGCCGGGTTTAATGAACGCATTTCGGTTTCCCGTATATAATCGACAAACTCGTGATTACAAACTACATTTTCAGAATCTCTTAAAATATGGTCAATTGCTTTTTTGCGAATATCAATGGGACGCAGGGATGCAAGAGTAAGATGAAATTCCTGATTCTTGTAGGTTGCAAGTTCTTTCAATAGCGCCGGTATATGATGATTCCATCCCAGAATCAGTAATTTAGAAATTCCTCTGTAATTTCCGGTGGGCGGTCTTCCCTTCACCTTTCCAGGTATATATTCTTTTGGGTACTGACTGATGGTGTCGGGTTCAATCTCAATATCTTCCATGTTTGCGGCAAGCAAAATAAGCTTGTCTTTTTGAGTTAACACAAGGTCCGCTTCCGGATTTAAAATGGGTAGCATCGTTTCGTTCAGTTCCCGAACCACTCCGAACAGAATGGCTCGCTTGAAGATCGATTTCAGTTCAAAAAACCTTTTTCCCTCCGCCTCCGGGATTTCCAGAACATATAAATTATTATTTTTGCTGTGCGATAACAGTTCATTGAACACTGATGACAGTCCATTATGGTGCAGGTTCTGGGCTATTAGCCTGCTGAGAATGGCATCACTGGGTATAATCTCAATCGGACCAGAATATGCTCTGTGGGCAGCCCGCAATTTATTTTCATCCTGTATTTCAGCCACGATATACGGCTTTTCCCAAAGTTTATTCTCTGATTCCATTTCAGAATTGAGTGAAAGGAGCGTTTTGATGGTTTCAACATCGGGGGTGATCAGCTCACTGCCGGCCGATGATTTACTTGGGATAATAATTGCGGAGGCATGCTTGCTGTCAACTCTCTGCAGGTGCTCACGATCAATTTTATCTCCCGAACGCAGAATAATCTCTTTTGCACGTTTTCCTATCAGCGGATGATCCTTGAGCTCCTGCAGTCTGAAAGGATTTACATCATCAGAAAGAATAATCAACTTTAAATTTCGTGCGCCGTGGCGTTTCAAAAACTTTTTTACTCTCTTACTCGATTGAAAGAGCTCTGCTGCAATATGGACCGTTCTGTTTGTCCAGCCAAGGATCACCACGTGGTTTCGTGCGCTAACCTTCGTAAGCCCCTGCTCAAGACTTCGAATTTTACGATTCAGCCAGGTTGTGATAATGGCCACCAACGACCCGATAAACACCACATTTCCCGCAACGGTTAAAAACGTGGAAACAACTCGTCTCCAGGCTCCCTCATCATCACCAAGATATCCGGTATCTGTTAAACGAAGAAAAGACCACCAAAGCGTTTCACCCAGACCGTTATCCGGGTCTTCAACCGGCATTACCATCAAACCGCCTGTAATGGAAAGCAAACCAATGAGTGCGACAACGAACAATAACTGAACGTGTGTCCCCTTAATGAACTGCCGCTCCAGGAAAAAGTTGAAGCTTTCTGTAATTCGAATTCGCAATTTATTCACCCGGTTTCTGTTTTAAAATGAAAAGCATTGATTTATGACTGAATATATACGGTTACACGCACAAACGAATAATGAAAAATAGATATACCATTCAAATTACTAATAATCATGTGATAACAGGCCCGAATAGATCTACTCATCATTCAAATCATATATTGTGGCAGATAAACCTGCAAATTCAATAAACAGATAATTTTTCAATTCAGTGGAACTAATATTGAAGTTCGTTTTTTAATATCCTAGGTTTGGTCCATCAATAAAATCAGCAAACGCATTCCTATGCTACATAAACAAACTCTGTGACCCGGATTCTCTCTTTTTCTCTGCTCATTGCTGCCGCTATTATTGGCTATTTGGCCTTCACAGATGCCAAACCGGATCCCGAACCTCCCAAACCTGTGCCAGATGATGCTGAGTG
>DATGBT010000174.1:0-3681 GCA_035312505.1 Balneolaceae bacterium
TCCGATTTTCCTGTTGAGGACGTAAACCCATTTTATGGGCTATACTCCGCAGTAACCCGGCAAGACCACGGGGGAATGCCTCCCGGTGGCTGGTATAGTGAACACAAAATGAGCAGAATCGAGGCTCTCAGGGCATTTACAATCGATGCCGCCTATGCCGGTCATCAGGAAGATGTTCTTGGCACTCTTGAGCCGGGGAAGTGGGCTGATTTTATTCTGATAGACAGAGACTACTTTGAAATCCCGGCTTCCGAAATCTGGGAAACCGAAGTATTAGAAACCTGGGTTGAAGGGTTGAAAGTGTATAGCATAGATTAATGAAGGTACGTTTACAGCAGTTAAACCCGATTATTGGTGATTTATCCGGAAATCAAGCGCTTATTCTGGAGGCTCTTGGAGATGCTGGGAGTGCCGGGGTCGATCTTTTAATTCTGCCCGAAATGTGCGTTAGCGGGTATCCCGCGCAGGACTTACTCGAGATGGAGAGTTTCAGGGATTTGTGCTATGGCGTGAACAACAAAATTATCCAAAATACTGCAGGAACAGCGCTACTGTTTGGCAGTATCACACCGAACGAAACAGGTTTTGGCCGCAAGATGTATAATTCAGCCATTCTTGCAAGAAACGGGGAAATGCTTGGAGTGGCTCATAAAACATTACTTCCCACGTACGATATTTTTGATGATCTCAGATATTTTGAACCCAACAGAGAGTTTAAGTGCATAGAATACAATGGATTTAAACTCGGCGTCACGATTTGCGAGGATATCTGGTACAATGAAAATGAAGTGCAGTATCACACGTACGAAACAGATCCGGCGCTTGAGCTGAAAAAAGCGGGCGCAGACGTTATTATTAATATATCGGCATCTCCTTTTACAGGAACCAAGCACGAAAACCGGGTACAGATGATTCAGAATCATGCAAATAAACTGAATCTGCCGGTACTTTACAGCAATCAGGTTGGAGCCCATACGGATGTAATATTTGATGGAGACTCTCAGGCTATTGACAAAAACGGAAATGTTATTGTTAATACAACCGCATTTGATCCCTCCTTTGCGGATCTGGAAATCAACTCTGATGGTGAATGTAAAGCACTTTCCAGTGAACCTGAGCATGTATACCCTGCTAAAGGATCACCCCGATATTTTACAGCCATAAAAAGAGGTTTACGGGATTACATCAAAAAAACCGGGATTACAGAGAAGGTAGTTCTGGGACTTAGCGGGGGCATCGATTCAGCGCTGGTATGCGTGCTCGCGGCCGAATCGCTGGGGCCTGACCGGGTAACAGCGATTACGATGCCTACAGAATTTTCGAGCTCAGGCAGCGTAACCGATTCTCAGAAACTGGCGGAGAATCTTGGCGTTGAACTCATTGAGATACCCATACAGTCGATTTTTACATCTTTTAGAGAGCAGCTACAGCCTCAGTTTAACGATTTACCGTTTGGGGTGGCTGAAGAGAATTTGCAAAGCAGAATACGTGGGTCTGTTTTGATGACCTATGCTAATAAGTTTGGCCACTTTTTACTGCCAACGGGCAATAAGTCAGAGTACGCGGTGGGCTATGCAACTCTTTATGGCGATATGAACGGCGCACTGGCCATCATTGGCGACCTGTATAAAACAGAGGTTTATGAACTGTCGCGCTGGTTAAATCACGACTATTATCAGAACGAAATTATTCCTGAGCAAATATTAACAAAACCGCCCAGCGCGGAACTTCGTCCGGATCAGAAAGACAGCGACAGTTTGCCCGAATACGAAGTGTTGGATGATATACTTTATCATTATATTGAACTGCAAATGAGTTGTGGTCAGATTGTAGAACTGGGACATTCTGAAGAGGTCGTCCGAAAAATCACAAAACTTGTAGATTACAATGAATTTAAGCGATTTCAAGCGGCACCTATATTAAAGTTGAATTCAAAATCGTTTGGAACCGGACGAAGATGGCCCATTGTACAGGGCTGGACGAATCAACATTTTTAAGTGGCTGCAGTAATCTGGCGATTCTTTTTTCGTTGGTCTGTTAACTCATTCGATAATTAAAAGCTTCAAATACCTCAAAAATCACATCCATATGAAAAAAACCGTACTACTCCTTTTGTTATGCATGGTTGCAAGTGTTGTAACGGCCCAGGAAAACGATATAGAGCTTAAAAAAATTGATATTAGTCCCGTGTTGCTCTCCTATCCGAATCCACTAACTGAATCGGATGAGGAACTAAATCTGGAGGCCGCTCATAACGAGGCAGTGGAGGTAGATCCCGAGTTTCTAAGGCGAATATCTGATGTATATAAAATTCATGTACTTTCAATTGATGCACAAGTGCAGGGTGATCTCGTGGAAGCAGAAAATTACATCAACGAGTCGTTTGCAGCCATTCAGGCACTGATGGATGACTACCCGGAAATTCAGGATAACCGGCGGTTTGCTGAGTTGTACCGGTCGGTATTGGCAGAGCATAGTGAGTTTTATGGGATTGATGAGGTTCGAAGCGAAACGGAAGGAGATATTTTTGAGATACGAGAAGAGCTTTTTTCTGAAAAAGACGATTGGATTGCTGAAGGGTATTCGCTGCCGGAAAATCTCACCTTTAATAAAACGGAAGTACCTCTCATTCAAAATCAACATGTGAACCGGCACCTGATGTATTACACGTTAAGGCGTCCTGAAGTGATGGAGCGCTGGCTGGAGCGCTCGGCTTATTATTTTCCTATGATGCGCGAAATATTTAAGGATGAGGGTGTTCCTGAAGAGCTGATTCACCTTTCGATGATTGAAAGCGGTTTAGTGCCAACTGCTAGAAGCTGGGCATCTGCCGTTGGAATGTGGCAGTTTATACGGGCTACCGGGCGCTTTTACGGCCTTGAGGTGAACTGGTGGATTGATGAACGCAAAGATCCCATTAAAGCCACACGGGCTGCAGCACAACACCTTCGTGATCTTTATGAAGTGTGGGATGACTGGCACCTGGCCCTTGCCAATTATAATCTGAGCCCGAGAGGGTTGAGGCGCGGTATTCGTGCAGCAGGAGGAGTTGAAGATTATTGGGCCGCCTATCCTTATTTACCGCGGGAAACCAGGGGGTATGTTCCGGGCTATATAGCAGCAACGATGATCGCCATGAATCCCGAAGAGTTTGGTTTTGAAAAACCTTACACCAATCAGGAGTATTTGTATGACTTTGAAGTGGTTGAAGTTGATGGGTTAATGCCCCTCGAAGAACTTGCGAAAGCCGCATCCATCCCACTGGATGACCTGAAAGCCTTAAACCCCGAGCTTCTGCGATGGGCAACACCTCCGGGAGATGCCTATCCGCTTAAGATACCTGCTGGAATTCAAGAAGAGTTTCTTGCTGCCTATCAGGAAATTCCCAAAGAAAATCGAGCTCAAGAGGTTACAATGCATACAGTGAGCAGAGGGGAATCCTTGGGCTATATCGCAAACCGGTATGGAACGTCAGTCGGGGCACTTTACGCATCCAACGAAAATCTGAACAGTACGATATATCCCGGGCAGCGGATTATGGTTCCTGTTGCGGGTGGTTCGTCAAATCCCATATCTGCAGATCGCCCATCGAATAGCAATTCTGTTTCGTCGAGTTCCAGCTCGAGCAGCCGAAGCAGGGCACAGGCTCCGCCGAACACGAGTTCCGTGACGTATACAGTG
>DATGBT010000175.1:0-7804 GCA_035312505.1 Balneolaceae bacterium
TCTCAAGGCCACGTAATATAATCCAACCGGACGCTGATAGGCTATATCTTTACTGTATGTAAAGTAATCTGTCCTGGTTTGATCGACAAAGGTCATCAGCTCCCATTTATCTTCACTCCAGCCTTCCGGATCCGTATCTTCATCATTTACGCCAATCCAGACATTCAGGGTATCTGTGTTTTCATCGTCAATAGTAATACCTGTCGCAAAAATTTCACCTGTAGCATTGAAAGACTCTCCTTCCGTTACTGTAATTGAAGGAGGTGTCGTCAGGCTAAGGTCAACAATCGTTTTCTTTACACTGTATTCAGCATCCACTGGTGCAGTGAAATCAATATCATTTCCCTGAGAGTCAGCAAAACTGATATTCGAATAGGATATCCCTCCCTCACCTGCCATTGGATATTTTTTAACGCTGTAAATTACCTGTAAAAGGGCATCTGTTGTTGGTGACAGAAGCGGGGCTGTTCGAGTTACTGAGATTCCAAGAACTCCCGGCGAGATTTGATTAAAAACAATCTGTCCATCCGGCAACATGGCTCCGGCTGCTTCGGCATTTACAAATACCAGCTGATCAGGGTCATATACAATTTCTGCTGAAAAGAAGTAGATATCTGCTGCAGTGTCAGTCGAAAACGTAAGTGTGATCGAATCCCCCGAGATAAGCTCAGTCGAAGATAGGGTTGATTGAATTCCGACCGTTTGAGAAGTGGCAGGTTTATTTCCGACATAAAGCAGTAATAATAGTATCAAAAAAACATGTAGAATGGGTCGTCGTATTGGTTTCATAGGTTTCTCCCTTGAATTGTTATTGATGGTGAGTTGCACTCATTTATAAATTACATTCTGCTCTTTTTCAGAATGTTTAAGGGTATGAGCGAATTGAGACCTGCGCCTTACATTTTATTTTTAGAGGGACATGATGGACGGGAGACGGGAAGAAAACATGGTATTTCTCTTAGAGTCAGGAGTTTCATAATCAAAAAAATGTTCGATTATTGAGCAATTACTCTTTTCGTAAAAAGAAATACAATGTTTATTTTTTTTACCGGCGAATCTGGAAGATAGTGTTGGTCACAATGGCTGCCATCGATACAATGGTTGAGTATATTGCAATTCGTTCTTGCGGACTTATTTCAGCTTCTTCCTCTTTAGAAGGTATGACCACAGTTGCGCCGGGTTCAATCGACGGGTCATTCTTGAAAAACAGGAACTTCCTGGTACGGTCAACCTCACCGTTAGCGTAGATTACATACGCACGTTTCTTGAGAGCCTGATTCGTAAATCCGCCAGCTTTGCTTACGGCTTCCCGAAGTGATAATCCTTTTTCGTATCGTACCTGCACGGGAAATAGAACTTCCCCCTCAACACTGACCGTCTGCAGTTCTGTTGGTATTTCCAACACGTCACCGGGTTGCAGCCGTAAATCTTCAGCGCTGCCCGGATTACGCATGATTTCAACAAGACGAATCCCCACCTTTGAGTTTCCGCGAGTATCGAACTGGATTTGCTCATCTACCGCTTCGAGTTCCTGTAGTGCCTGAGCATTGGAATCCGGATTTCTGGTAAGAGAGGCTCCTTCAGGATAAGCAAATTCAGATAAACCCCCGGCCCATTCAATTAGATCACTTATCCGTGCATTCCTGTTTTCCAGTACGTAACTGCCTGGAAAATTTACTTCCCCCGATATCTGCACATTTTGTTGTGCCCTGTAATTCGGCATCGTACGCACCAGAATTTGATCAAATGGCTCAAGCTTAAAATCTTCATCTTCAGGTTTGAACTCCAGGTTTTCATCAATATCAAATTGAAACCGTTCGGCAAGCTGATTTCCTTTCACAAATCGGTCTTCATTGGTCAAACGCCGACTCACTTCTATTCGATAAGGGGCGGCAGATTCCCTGAACCCATCAGCAAGATAAATGGCATCGCTGATCGTGAGGTTCTCAACATATGCAAACTCACCGCCTTCATTTACGGCTCCGTTAACCTGAATTGTATACTCTTCCTGTAAATCGAAAAGGGACGATATCTGCACAACATCATCTCTTTGAAGAGAAATGTCATCCGATACTCCATTCATCACATCAGCAACTGAAAATGCAAGAGTTCTTACAGTTAAATCATTCTGAGTTCTGAATATAACACCACGCTCCATGTATGCATCCTCTCTCAGTCCCGAAGCCTTTTCAATCAAGCCGCTAAGCATCAACCCTTCATTCAGTTCGTACTCACCTTCCCGAAATACAGCACCACGAATAGAAACTCTATTTTCAAAACGATCCAATAACTCACCGACCCGAATCTCATCCCCGCTTTGCAATACCAGATCTGATCCTTCTGGCCAGCTTACATCCGAAATGCTTCTCTGAATGTCAGTATTTCTTCTTAAAACGAGTCTATTTGTAAAAGCACGTTCTGTAAATCCGCTGGCATATTCTACAAGATCTCCAAGTGTCTCGCCTTCTTTCATTTCAAAAACAGCGGGCTGTTTAACCTCTCCCCTCAGTTCAACTCTGCTGAGATATGGGTCAATTTTAATAATATCCTGGTCACGAAGACGGATATTATCACTTTGATCACCATAAACCAGGAAATCATAGATGTCGAGTGTATCTGCAATCGTGTTGCCACGAATGATCTGGATGTTTCTAAACGTCCCGGAATTTGTAGGGCCACCCGAAGCATAAAGTGCGTTAAAAACAGTAGCAAGTGACGATATCGTATACGTACCAGGCTGCGTGACTTCTCCAACAATCGTTACCTTGATACTGCGGACATTACCCAGTGACACATCTGCGTATGTATTTGCATTGTTAGGCTGACCAGGCCTCAAACCTGAATAGATATCCTGTAAACGACTTAACAATCGTTCTCTCGCTTCCTGAATACTTAACCCTGCCAGCTGCACGGGGCCGAGACTTGGTATGCGTACGACTCCATCAGGGGTAACGGTCAGCTCATAGTTAGCCTCCGCAGCTCCCCATATATTGATGACAATTTCATCACCCACACCGAGAACATAATCTACCGGGGTTGGAATATTTACCGAAGGCTCAAAAGTTATGGACCGATCACGAAAAAGGTTTGATCCAAATACACGAAGCAGACTGTCAGGTTGCTCTACAGACGATACCCGGGTCATATCGTCTTCTACTTCTGTCATATTTTCTGCCTGCCGCAAACTTCCGGTTTGAGTTTCAGCTGCGCCAGTACCTGTCTGCATACGCACCTGATTCAACCGGGACTGAAGTTTTGAGACTTCAGCTGCCGACATGCCACGGCTCTGGGCAAGAACTCCGATCTGCTGTAAGCTAAGATTTTCTTCCTGTGCACGTTCCCAAACCTGCATGATTTGAGCGTCAGACAAGTTATCTACGTTAACAGACGCAAAATCTATACCGCCAAGATTCTGAGCCTGTAGCTGCGGTTGTATCGTAAAAAATAAACAGAAGAGTAAAATGACAGCTCCTGATAGCCGAAAAAATTTCATAGGATAGATTTATTATGCAGAAAATATTTAGCCTGAAAGATAGAAAATTAAAAAGATTTAACGAATGGTGATTTTGCGGATTAACCATTCTTCGAAAAACTAGTTAGCAATTACCCAAATATCGTGCCAACCGTTGGCAGGTTGAGGTTGAGGGAGATGGAAACGAAGAGCCTCAGCATTTGGTAACTTTTCTTTGTCGCAGAACATGGTGTCTTTTCGGAGAAGGTTGAGGTTGAGGTTGAGGGATATGGAAACGAAGAACCTCAGCCTTTAGTAATTCTGTCTTTGTCGCGAATTGAGCTGCCTCATCAAAAAAGGTTGAGTCTGAGGAGGGTCGTAACGAAGACCCTCAGCCTCAAATCTCCCACACATACGTCCTATGCGTTTTGTGATGGTAACATCCCAGGGCTTCTAAACTACGCTGCATCAGCCAGTTTTTTTCACTGACCCAGGCCCCTTCAAGATATTCAAGCGACGGTGCAGCGTTTTTTGTCATTTGAATGCCTCGTACGAAAACAAGTGCTTCCAGTCCCTTTTTCCGGTATTCGGGCAATGTACCAAACACCAGGGTTCGCAATCTTCTTGCATTTCGCTTCAAAAGTAATAACCGTGGGATTTGCCACCAATGCATTTTTCCACCTGTCTTTTTTGATACTTGGTTCAGGTCAGGTATAGAAACGGTAAATGATGCAGGAACTCCATCAATATATGCAATCAGTACGCTGTCATTAATGACTATTCTCTTCAACTGGTCTACCATCTCCATGACAGTATCATGGGTTAGCTCAGTAAACTCGTGTTCACGGTCTACAATATCCTGGTCAGCCCATGCCCTGTTGTATATAGTTCTGATTGCCTCCGCATCTTTTTCTGGCTGACTGAAATCTACGGGTCTGATCTTTACATTCAGTCGCTGCTCAATTCTGTCTGTGATTTTGATCATCCTCTCCGGCAAAGGCTGATCGAAGTCGCGCCGATAGCTCCAGTGATCATCCAGTTTTGCTGCACCAGATGCTTCCACGAGTGTTTTATAATACGGATGATGGTAGTGCATACCGTAGATAGGTTCCTCCTCGAAGTTTTCAACAAGTAGCCCCCAAAAATTATCATTCTCACCAAAATTAATCGGACCACGAAACGCAAGATATCCCCTCGCGCGGTGCCACTCAGTAGCAAAATTGATGACCTCATCCATTACACTCTGATCATTTACCAGCTCTAAAAAACCCAACCCTCCCATTTTTGGATCAAGTACTGCATCACGCTCTGGTTGATTCATCAATGCGAACCGTGCTACAGGATTATTGTTATCATCAAACATGAGAAATCTTTCACACTCACCTGTTTTAAAAAATGAGTTTTTAGACGGATCAAAGATTTTTTCTATTTCAAACCGAAACGGCGGTATCCATACGGCTGTATCTTCATAGAGTTTTGCCTGAAATGAATGGAATAGCTCTACGCTTTTTTTATTGGTAATCTTTTCAAATCGGTAGCCCATCAAAGTTCAGCAATTCTTACATTAAAAGGATTGAATACAGCTCTGTATCAGTGAGTTGAAAGTATAATCAATCCCAAACACTTTGTTTACTATTTCACCCATACTTTTGATACATATTTTCGAACCATTAGCAAGATACACGCAAAGATGAGTAAAAAAGGTTGGCTTACACTTTTACTTGGGGCATGTTGTTTTCTGGCAGCTACCCTCCATGTTGAAATTGACCCAAGACCGACGTCAGTACTCCATTCTCCTTCTCAACTTGACTCACTGATTGCTCAAACTACTTATGATTTCCGGATTTCGTCTGATCAAATCCGAACTGATATAGTCGCCCATGATTCTCTGTTTCAACGTAAAGTATATACACTTTTTGTAGCTCCCGGTTTTTCTAAAACAACATTTCATCACCATTTAAATACCAGGTTGGAGCCTCTGAATGTATCCATTTATGGCTCTGTTAAGTTCCCTGAAAAAGATCTGGAACTCAATTTACTATACAATGATACCGTTCATCGAACATTGCATATTCAGGCTAAATCGGATCTTTCAATTCAACAAACATCTATTCCAAGGTTACCAGATTAATTTCAACATGAGATGTTAAACCTACTTTCAATATGAAGTTTATTGAACCTCAGAAATTTTTAAAAAAGTTTGAACTGCTGGATTTCCCTCAACCCGAAATTCTGCAGTTAAACTACCCTGTATTTATGTGTCATGGTTACGGCGGAATTGCAGGTCTGGTTCGTCCAGCGCCTATTCATGAACCTTGTATGACGTTAAGAAGTCATGGCATACACGCATTTGCTCCTAATATTGTCCCTTATGCCACAATATCCACCAGAGCGGAGCAATGGGCAGAGAAAATTGAACAGCTTAAAGAACAATACGGCTATGAAAAATTCAATGTTGTAGGCCACAGCATGGGGGGACTTGACATGCGTTATGCAATTTCCAAACTTGATATTGCTGACTCTATCGCCTCATTAACAACTATTGCCACGCCACATCGGGGAACCAGCCTTGCAGAACTGGTACTTACCGCACCCGGTATACTTCGTGATAAGCTTGGAGAGGTATTTGACTGGTTTGGAGAAAGCATTTTCCCAAATGCAAAAAGCAATGCAGTTGCAGCGGTAGAACAATTGACGCGAGAGTACGTCATCAACGAATTTAATCCGGCTGTTCCCGACCACGAAAATGTTAAATACTTTTCGTTCAGCGCTGCAGTCGGGCGTGGAACAAACCAGCCATTAAATCCGATATATAGGTATCAAAACGTACATATTTATAATCAGGAAGGCTTAAATGACTCTTTTGTTTCAGTTGAAAGCTCAAGCTGGGGTGAACATCTACATACAGCTCCCATCAGTCATATGGAGCAGCTGGACCTGCAAGTAAGTAAGGAGAGAAAAAAATACGTTGAGCAGTTTTGGATGGATCTGGTGCTCAATTTAATGAAAAAGGGGCTTTGAGGGGGGTAGTATCGGTTTGCTTCAGTGTTTAGTCTTTCGGTCTTTGTTACAGAATATGTCGCCTTTTTGGAGAAGGTTGAGGTTGAGGAGTGTGGAAACGAAGAGCCTTAGCCTCTAGTAACTCTCTCGTTGTCGCGGAATGCGGTTGCCTTTTCTTAGTAGGTTAAGGCTTAGGAAAGTTGTTACAAAGAGCCTCAGCCTTTAGGCGCCCTGTCATTGTCGCGATTCTTGTTGTCTTTTCGGAGGAGGTTGAGGTTGAGGAATGATGTTACAGAAAACCTCAGCCTTCAGTCGCTCACTCCTTGTCGCAGAATATGTTGCTTTTTTCGAGAAGGTTAGGGTTTAGGAATTTGGATACGAAAAACCTCAGCCTCAAATGCTTTTCTCAAGCTTATTGGTAATTTTGTTGAGTTCGTGTATCAGTTGATCATACCGGTAATTAAGGGTGCCGATAGTTGAAATTTCAAAATAGTCTACGCCTTCTCCATACAATAAGTGATTTTGTGTTTCATATGCTGATCCTCTGCTAACAGTATAAAAGTAGATCTTATCCTTACTGGTTCTTCTTCCAAATGCTTCTGCAATGTTCGCAGAAACACTATTTGATGATCGTCTAATTTGAGATGCTAAAGCATAATCTTCTGATTTTGGGAGTGCCTTAGTAAGGTTGAAAACGTCGATTGAAAGCTTAAATGAATTTTGCCAGACACTCATATCTTTGAAATTCTTTATCATTGCCATCTCCTGATTTTTATAAATAGTTTTATTACAGAATCTCACAAAAACTAAAGAATTTTCAAACCTTAATTTATGTGAGTGTGAATATGTTGGAACAGAAAATCTTAGCCTTTAGGCGTTCAGTCTTTGTGACACAGTATATCGCCTTTTCAGAAGAGGCTGAGGTTGAGGAGTATGGAAACGAAGAGCCTTAGCCTTTAGTAATTCTATCGCTGTCACGAAGTATGGTTGCCTTTTCTTAGAAGGTTAAGGCTTAGGAAAGTTGTTACAAAAAACCTCAGCCTTTAGGCGCCCTGTCATTGTCGCGATTCTTGTTGCCTTTTCGGAGCAGGTTAAGGTTGAGTGGGATGGGAACGAAGAGCCTTAGCCTTTAGTAATTCTATCGCTGTCACGAAGTATGGTTTCCTTTTCTTAGTAGGTTAAGGCTTAGGAATGTTGTTACAAAAAACTTAACCTTCAGTCGCTCACTCCTTGTCGCAGAATATGTTGCCTTTTCGGAGCAGGTTAAGGTTGAGTGGGATGGAAACGAAGAGCCTTAGCCTTTAGTAATTCTATCGCTGTCACGAAGTATGGTTTCCTTTTCTTAGTAGGTTA
>DATGBT010000176.1:0-4714 GCA_035312505.1 Balneolaceae bacterium
AAGCTTTCAAATTACACTCAGGTGTTGTTTGAGGGCTTTTTTTGCATGCCCGGATTATACTCTTTATTGACTATGTGGAGTAGTATGGGTAATATTAAGCTTCCTATAATTTCTGTAAAATTCAGCTACCCCATATTGTCCATAGTGTAAACCAGAAATGGACCCTGCGCAGCAAGCATGGCTTGGCCAAAAGGCTCACATATCAAAGCCTAGGGGCAACCGACCCGGATTTGCGAAAATGATTTCTCAAACCCCCGAACCCATAGATCTCATCAACACTCCATAAAACATCGAAGGGTAGTGATCATGATTCTGGGTGCAGAAGCAGCGCGTTGATTGGGACTGGAGAACACCCATCGGATGAGGTCTCGTGCTGTTTTTGGATTATGGGTCGATGGTTTACGGCTGCGATCCCGCTTACTTACCTGGAGCGCTGCCCCAGGCTGTGTTAAAAAACCCCTTCAGGGTTTGGGATAAACACCGTTTTCAGTTTTTCTATTCTCATACATATCCATAGAATAGTATTTACAAAATGTATTCTTCAACAGTAACTCTTAATAACTGATGAATTAAATGCCCACAATAATCCAGATAGAGCCTCTTTATCTAATAGTTAACTGATTTGTCGGTCTACGAATTAAAGCGTTGATCTTGCAAGTCAGTAAATTGAATCAAGGGACACTATCTTCGCAAAAGAAATATAAATTATGATCCTACTTCGATATTTTTTGCGATTGTAATCGGCTTCACTTTAATGTGAGTATATTTCGAACAATTGCTTTTATTCTTAATTTTTACTGCTTATAGTGGTAGTTTTGGTGCATTGGAGCAGATAGCTGTAAAAAAATATTGTCTCAAAAACATAACTTGAATACTTAGATAGTCTGAAACCTTAACATTCCATCCCAGCTGTCTGTCCTTGCTTCGGCTCCCGAATTAAACTTGGACTGAATAACCGTTATGTTTCAGATCGTCTGCTTCAAGGTTTACGGTTTATAAGCAGATTTAATTTGTTTTACCAGTTGAAAAATATCAATGAAAATAATTGTTACGCTATTTTTAATGATGGGAATGACATCAGTTGCGCACTCCCAGACAGTAACCATTTTAGATCAGCAAACTGAGGAACCTATAGCAGGTGCTGTACTTACGAGTGAAAGTTCACGGCCACCTGTTATAACCAATACAGATGGTGAGGCAGATATATCTGCTTTTGAGGGCGCAGAAACAATTCTAATACGTTCACTCGGCTACAAAACTGCGGTTTATAGTTTTAGTCAAATCCGGGCTTCAGATTTTGAAATAGCTTTGGAGAAGTCAATTATGAACCTTGACAGGGTAGTGGTTTCAGCTACGCGATGGCGTCAGTCATCAGGAAACATTCCTTTAAATATTGTTTCCATAACACCGGAAGAATTAAAGTTGAAAAATCCGCAAACAGCCGCTGATTTACTGGGTGCCTCTGGTAAGGTGTTCATTCAAAAAAGCCAGCAGGGCGGCGGAAGTCCAATGATCAGGGGATTTGCCACAAATAGACTCATTTACACTATTGACGGTGTAAGAATGAATAACGCTATTTTCAGAGGGGGGAATATCCAAAACGTGATTAACCTTGATCCTTTTGCCATTAAAAGTACTGAAGTGCTATTTGGGCCAGGTTCGGTCATTTATGGCAGCGATGCCATAGGCGGGGTTATGAGTTTTCAAACGCTTACTCCCAAACTGTCACTGGAAGACAAGCCACTTTTGACAGGGAAGGTCGAAACTCGGTATTCATCTGTTAATAACGAGCAAACAGGGCATTTTGATTTTAATATTGGCTGGAAAAAATGGGCAATTGTAACAAGTTTTAGTTCTTGGGATTATGATCATATGAGACAGGGGAGCAATGGTCCTGATGATTATGTTAAAAGCTACTATCCTCAACGGCTGGGCAGCCTGGATGTACTGGTTACACAGGATGATCCCTTGCTGCAAGTTCCAACTGCCTACTCGCAGCTCAACCTGATGCAGAAAATACGTTTCAAAGCTAACGAGGACTGGGATGTTCAGTACGGCTTTCACTTCTCTGAAACATCATCGTATGGCAGATACGATCGCCACCAGAGGGTAAGGGACGGAACTGCCCGATACGGTAAATGGAACTACGGACCTCAGAAATGGCTGATGAATAATTTATCAATCAGGCGTGCGAAAAGTAATACAATGTTCGACCAGGTGAGCCTGAGAGTGGCTCAGCAATCATTTAAAGAAAGCAGGATAAGCCGCAGTTTCAATTCTGATACCCGTCAAAGACGCATTGAAAATGTTGAAGCCTACTCTCTGAATCTTGATTTCACAAAAAATATCAGATCAAAGAGCACGGTGTATTATGGGGCTGAATATGTTTTAAATGACGTGAAGTCAAAAGGCAGAAACGACATTATTTTCGATAGCGTGATTAAACCTGACTCCACAATTGTCGGGCCGAGCAGGTATCCACAGTCAGCCTGGGAATCTATTGCAGCCTACATAAATAAGGAGTACAGGCCGTCAAGCCAGCTCACGTTTCAGGGGGGGGTACGCTATAATCATTTCATGTTAGAGTCCGATTTTAGCAGTAATACAGACTTTTATCCATTTCCGTTTAGCGCTGCAGAAATTGAAAACGGGGCGCTCACAGGAAGCCTGGGCATTGTTTACAAACCCAATGAAAGCTGGATAGTTAAAGCCAACGTTGGTACCGCCTTTCGGGCACCTAACGTGGACGATATCGGTAAGGTATTCGATTCCGAACAAGGGACTGTTGTGGTTCCAAATCCCGATCTTGAAGCGGAATATGCTTACAGTTTCGATTTAGGAATTGCGAAGGGTTTTGGAAAAAGAATGAAAATTGACGTCTCAGGTTACTATACCGTTTTAAACAATGCAATGGTACGGAGGGACTTTCAAATTAGCGGTCAGGATAGCATTTTCTATGATGGTACGTTAAGTCAGGTGCAGGCATTACAAAATGCAGCTGTTGCTAATGTCTACGGCATTCAGGCTGGAGCAGAAATAGATCTGCCTGCCGGATTCACCTTTTTATCTAATGTAAATTACCAGGTAGGTGAAGAAGAGTTGGATGATGGAACAACCAGTCCATCTCGTCATGCAGCTCCTCTTTTTGGTGTCAGCCGGTTAAGCTATCAAAGCAGAGATATGACACTTGAAGTTAATGCTAAATACCAAGGCGAAAAGTCTCATGAAGATCTTGCTGTCAGTGAAGAAGGAAAGAGTGAAATATATGCTTTGGATAACAACGGAAATACGTTTTCCCCGGCTTGGTATACGCTCAATTTTAAATCGTTGTTCCGGTTTACCGAAATGTTTAGTGTGAGTGCAGGAGTAGAAAATATTACAGACCAAAGATACCGGCCGTACAGTTCAGGTTTATCAGGTCCGGGGAGGAATTTTATACTATCTTTGAGAGCAGATTTTTAGCAAATTTTTGGCTATGTGGATTAGTGTGGGTTCTGGGTTTCTCTTTTAACCTGAGTTCGATTAATAAATCGGGTATCGAAAGTCCCCCTTAAAAAAGGGGGAAACAGGGGGATGTTTAACAGAACATCGCAAAATTCAATGAACACCCCTCTTGCCGAAGGCACGTATGAAAATTAAAGTCAAGAAAATATACCCTTTCCATGAAGCGATCGCTCGCTTTTTTGACTTTAACCGGGACACCCGCTTAAAGGCTTGCTATATCCAATTCTTATATTAATCGACAATGCGTTCATGCAACAAGGAGTCGCTTTTAGTTAACCGTTCTGGGATTTGTCACCAGGCACGTATATGAGTCTGCTGCCGGCCGGCTATGTCTCATAGCTGCGAGTGCCGCCAGCGACTATGGTTATATTGGGAATATCAGCCAGGGAAGCTATCCATCCCTTGAGTCTATCCCAGCCGAAGCTGGAATGACTAGCCTTCGGCATGAGCTTTCCCCGGCACCCGAAGCGGCCTGCTGCTGCCTGCCGCTTTAGAATAAGTCCGGATTATAACAAACTTGCTTGCGCCATATGGTCCATAAAACCTTCAAAATCTTTCGCTGTGTATTCAGCCGGGCGTTGGTCTGGGAGCTACTGTTAGTAAGTGATGTCTCGTAAAAGCGCTTGACCTCATTGGTCGTTTTGGCTTGCGTTGCTCCGGCCTTCCAGGCCCGATAACTAATGTCTTTGATTTCGCTTCGCCCGTTTGGGTCCAGTTTTTGGTATCCCAACGCTCTGCCATTACTGCTGCGATCGGTTATTCCCAGGCCTCCCCAGCGCCATAGCTGCTGGACCCGGTCGAATCGATGAGGCGTTTGGACGATCCCACTGAACAAATGAGCCAGAATCGGTCCTACGCCCGGTATCTTTTGGAACTCTGCAATCTCCTCATAGCCACGTCCCAGGCGAAACATCTGCTCCTTGGCGTCGGACTGGGCGTCTATGGTGTGGTCTAAAAGAGTGAACAGCGCCTCGATCTGAGTGCGGATACACCCGTCGGTCAACTGCTCCAAATAACCGGCTCTGCCCTGCCTGCTGTAAACCGTCTCGCCGGATACATCCATCACACCCCATCGCCTGAACCGGCTTTTGATTTGGTGTTTGAGCCGCACTTGTTCGCGCCTCATGGTAATATAATGGGCTGCTGTCGCCGCAAATAAGGCGCGGTCGTTCTTCTGCTCGGGATGCCATACCGTGCGAAGTTCTCCCAT
>DATGBT010000177.1:0-4030 GCA_035312505.1 Balneolaceae bacterium
GATTCCAAAATTCTCAGTTAAAGAAATTTCGAACCGGCTGCCAAGAGTAACATATGATGAAAGTGACTCACCTGTATGACTTTCCCTGCCGCTCTTAAATTCTCCCCAGCCTTCAATCAACAGCTCTTTTGCCGGGCGGAATGATACTGATGACGCTACTGATAATGTCTCCATAAACGGGATATCTCTGTCCTGACCCGATAATCGCGGGCGCTGCAGGTAGACATCTGCCGAAAGCCAGAGAACCTCGGCTTTTAAATCCTGTGTAAATGCACCATAAATTTTAAATATGGAAGCATCATCAAACTGTGCAGAGTAGTATCCTTCAGAAATGTTATCCATTCCAAACGGCTCTTCTGTACGGCTGTAATACAAAAAGTTTGTGACATCCTGCAGAGATACACCACCGGTAATTTTAGTACCGTAAAATGGTTCTGTAGTAAGTTCACCAAGCGCCATTTTTTCATACTGATGACGCAAATTACTATTGAGATCAAAAAACCGGTTTGTTCTCTGAACATCAAACAGACTATTATGCGTCGGCTTTCCGTGGGCTTTCAGGCGAATGTCCAGACCGCGAAAAACCCGGTGCTTCACTTCGGCTTCAGGAGCAAAATAGAGAACAAAATCCTGCTGGCTGTCTGACACTGCACTTACACCCGCGCTCGCTTTCACATCTGTTTGGTAGTTAAACAGCCGTTCATAATGAGCAGAGAGTGTTGAAACCGACCAGTTCGTGGATTCATTGAGTACCGGGTCAACCCCACCAAGCTGAGTTTGGACACGCAGCCGGTGAACTTCATTCAGATGACCGCCAAGCCGAGAGTAGGTTCCGCCTGCACGTACGCCCCACTCCGAAGCCTCCGTAGCATTGAAAGGCTCGAGATCGGAATCTACAGAAAAACTGTTTGCATACCCCGATACCGAAATTGTTGTACCCGAGAGTGATGTTTCTGATAAATCAAGATTAATTCCACCCCGAAACCCTTCTACGCCGATTTTTGACTCTGCCTGAAGGAGGTTCTCACTATCTGTATCCAGCTGCAGCAGACGATTAAAATTAGAGACGTAACCCGCGTTGACTCTCATTGTGGTTCTCTCCGAAAAACGGCTATACGAATTTAACCCAACATCAAACAGTCGATAGCTTGTATTAAGCTGTTCTTCGTGTCCGTCGCTCGATGTAAAGCGAATGTTGCCAGATATCCAGCTGTTTTTTGCTAATCTTGCCGTTGCGAATGCATCCGATTCGGGAGTAATATCACTGCCGATTCCCATTCGTAAAAAGGCATATTTCGGACTGCGGTATCCCAGTGCACTATATTCGGGTGGCTCTGGACGATCAAGACTTCCAACCGGTAAGCTTGCCAATACATCTTCTTCATCTTCGAGGAAGGGAAGACGGTTGGGGTCTATTTGGTACACACGGGGGCGTGGATTAAACCCAAGAATTGGCTGCCGGTTCAGCCCTGGAAAGCGAGCCTGAAACTGGCTGCGTATTTCAATATCCTGCGGATCTATATCAGGTAATAGCGACTGTTCCCTGTCCGCCTGCGACTGTGCCATGGCGGCCGGAAACACTCCTGCAAAAAAGAGTGATAACAGGAGTATAAATTTTAAACTATGTTTTTTCATAAACAAATTGCGGCTGCAAATGAGATTGAGAACAAGAAACAAAGCTTTTTCAGCCTGACTGTTGAAGATACTATTTCTTTATTGAAAATTTAACTTCTAACGCTCCCTGAAATTCCGGAGTGTGTAATATTTATCCCACCATAAAATAAGCGGACCCATCACAAAGATAACCAATACATTTGCGGCATGTAGAACCGTAGCAAATGTAAGGGCGGTAACCAGGTCTACATCGAATAAAATGTGCAGTGCCTGCTGCATAAGCAGGTGGTATGATCCAATTCCTGCCGGTGTGGGTATACTAACACCAATCGACGAAACGACCGTAAGCACTACCGCATCCGTTAGTGTTATGCCATAAACCGAATGCAAATCGAGCATATACAATGGTATATACGTCATTAAAACATATCCAAACCAGATACCAGCCGTAAGCAAAATAAACAGGGGCCAGTTTTTAACTTTTTTCAGCGACGTGATTCCTTCACTAAAAGAGCGTATTCTTTCAATTACTTTCGACAGCAATTGATTCTTGATGTTCCCTTTTTCATCGAGATAAATCACCCCTTTGTGAAAAATCCATATGGCCAGTGCAACAAACAGAAATAAAGCCGGAATGATGGAGTAGTGAAACCAGCTCCAGGTTGTTACGCCAAATAAATTTTCGATTACTACGGGATTTCCTGCGAACAGAAAAACCGAAAAAACAGTGAGCAAGCCAAGTACAAAAAGATCAAAGAGTCGTTCAACAACGATAGTGCCGATCAAATTTCCTGTACTTATTGTTTCTTTTCTTGCGACATAAACGGGCCGGGAAAGTTCACCAAGCCGCGGAATAATATTATTCATAACATACCCAAGCATTACACCTGCAAAAAGTGTACTCCTGAAAACGTCTGCTTTTTTTGGGGGGAATAACAAGCGCCATCTTTCTGCGCGCAGGTAGTGGCTAAAGAGGAGTACCGGAATGAAAAGCAGTATCCATCCATAGGATATCTGCCCAATCTGGTTCCACAGCGCGGCTAGATCTATACTGCGAAATGCGAGCCATAAAAACAGGGCTGCAACAATTACCGAACCCGCTATTTGCAGCCACTTTTTTTTCATCTCGACTCATGTCGCAAATCAATAACTTCTGCTCCTTCGGGATTTGGAAACCGAAAAAGAGTATCGGAAGCGCTGATAAATCTCCCATCAAAAAACGTAGTAATAAGTTCGTTTTCAACCTGATCTATTGCTTCAATTCTTTGTGGAACACCCGATTCGTTTAGACTCACAAACACTTCAGAAAAAACAGAAAAGGGGTCATCCGATACCATTTGAATCCGTACGCCACCCTCATCAAGGGACTGCTCACTGATTGTATACGAACTATCTACGCCCTGCAACATTCGGGAGGGGGCAAAATCATCATCTTCTTCTACATACTCGCTGATAATGACGCGATCTTTTGTGCTGTCGTATACGTATGAAACCTCACCATCCACAACCATAATACTGTTACCGCTAATGATTTTATACTGGTTGCTGTCGATCCAGATTGTTCCCGTGGTCGTTTGGTTTTCTCCGGTAAAGGTATCTTTGTAAAGATGCTCAAATTCTGAGGTGAACACGTCTCCCTCCTCAAATGTAGCCCGCAGTGAATCCAGAGACTGGGCCTCAATTTTTACCGCAGAAGCAATAAGAAGTGTGAACAACAGCGCTATTTTATAATCCAAGCTCTTTAAAAATTTCATCCAGCTCCTCCTCTTCACTTATTTTTACATCTCGTGCCGTACTACCCTGAAACGGCCCAACGATCTCGGCATTGTAAAGCTGATCGATAATTCTGCCGGCACGGTTGTATCCTATTTTCAATTTTCGCTGGAGCAACGATACAGAACCCTGCTGGTGCAGAACCACGATTTTCGCAGCGTCTTTAAACAGTTCATCAATATCATCCAGCGGATCGGGAATACCCGACTCTTCTTCTTGAATCACAGGCAGCAAAAAAGGTTTCTTGTATCCGCGCTGATTACCGATAAATGATGTAATCTCTTCCACCTCGTGTGTAGCAACGTATGCATTCTGAATCCGTGTCATTCCGGCTCCATTTGAAAAGAGCATATCTCCGCTTCCCACAAGCTGGTCGGCACCCCCCGTATCCAAAATGGTTCTGGAATCGACCTTTGACGCCACCTGGTAGGCCATTCGCGCCGGAAAGTTCGCCTTAATCGTCCCCGTAATTACATTCACGGAAGGACGCTGTGTTGCCACCACGAGATGAATTCCTACAGCCCTGGCAAGCTGTGCAATACGGGCAATGGGCTCTTCAATCTGTTTTCCGGCCGTCATCATCAGATCGGCAAGTTCATCAATCACAACGACAATATATGGCAGGTGTCTGTGGCCAAGCTCC
>DATGBT010000178.1:0-3050 GCA_035312505.1 Balneolaceae bacterium
AGCATTGCAAACGATGATGGATCTGTTTCACCAAGTTCAATTTCAGCTATATCGCTGAGCAACAGCACCTTGCCATCCCCCAGCTTTTTGAGCGGAACCGTGTTTAGATCCTCAAGCTCATCAATCCGGCTCTGAATTTTCATGGAGTAGCGGTACCACCCATCGCGCAATTCTCCGCTGGTTGCAAACAGGTTGGCCTGCTGTACGAGGTTTTGAACTTCACCAAGCGACAGATCAAACCGGTCGACCTCACGGGGCAGATAGCGTATCTGAACTTCCGGTTCCACCGCTCCCACCGGCACAACCTGGGCAATGCCCTCGGCCTGCTCCAGTCGCCGGGAAAGCACCTGCTCAGCCCACCGCTTGAGCGACAGGCGCGTATCAAATTCGCTGTTGGGCCGATCTTTTGAGGTGATAGCCAGTACTGCAATCGGCTCATCAGCGGTCGTGTTGAAAATCAGCTGCGGGCGGGACGCCTGTTCAGGCATGGAGTACTGTGCCTGGTCAAGTTTTTCGCGCACATTAAGAAACGCGAGGTCCATATTATGGCCCCACTGAAAATTGAGATAGATAACACTTTGCCCCTGACGCGCAAATCCCTGCACCTGGTCAATGCCGGGAATCGTGCTTAAAACAGCCTCCAGCCGCTCGTTGATGCGCGTCTCAACCTCACGCGGAGAGGCGCCCTGCCAGTCGGTCCGAACCACAAGGTTTGGGGAATCCACATCCGGCAGCAGATCTACGGAGAGTTCATTGAGCGCAAGGCTGCCAAAGATGAAAGCCGCAAGAATAAGGATGATAGCTGTTATGGGGCGATTTAATAACAAATGGCAAAATCTAACTTAATGGTTCTGATAAATGGGTGGAAGAAAGTCAGGTATAGAGTTAGTCTTCCTGTGATGAATGCATTGTTTTACTACTACGATTATAGTTTTATATCATTCCTTTTGCAAATCGAAAATAAAATAAAGTGACTCACCTGACTCACCCCTTGGTCCCCTCTCTGCCGGCAGAGAGGGGAAACTCCTGAAATCATATAGAAGAAAAATCTCATTCTGAGGCAACATCCTGTTCCAAAGCCCTCCCTATTTGTCCGCCAACCGGCGGATAGAGAGGGAGACAGAGGGTGAGTTAGGCTTTTAATCAAAACTATTTGATCATATATATATGACCACAAGCTTTTGTACAGTATTTGAAGATTTCATTTGAAATTACGTTTTCAGTAATTCTTTCACCGCCTTTCCCTTCTGACTCACCCCTTGGTCCCAGCTCAGCCGGCAGAGAGGGGAAACTCCTGAAATCATTTAGAAGAAAAATCTCATTCTGAGGCAACAACCTGTTCCAAAGTCCTCCCTCTTTGTCCGCCAACCGGCGGACAAAGAGGGAGACAGAGCCCGCCTTCCGAAGTCTCGTACGGAGGGCAGGGGTGAGTCAAAAGTGCAAGGAAAGCCCGATATCCTGATCATAAAACTACAAGCCTAACAACGAACCCGAGAATCCATACAATGCTATCTCACCGTTCTATTACCAAACTTGCAAGAGAGTTAAGAAAGCGACAAACACCTGCCGAAAAAATACTCTGGCATGAGCTTAGAAGCCGTAAGCTCAAAGGAGTTAAATTCTATCGCCAACATCCGCTGATATATGAAGAAGACAGAGGTTGTCTCCATTTTTTCATTGCGGATTTTTACAGCGCTGAACAGAAACTCGTCATTGAGTTAGATGGAAAAATTCATGACTACCAAAAGCACTATGACCACGAGCGAGATTTAGTCATTTCAGAAATGGGTTTGAAGGTTATGCGCTTTAGAAATGATGAGATTTGGGATATGGACAGGTTAAAGGCAAAAATCTGCGCTCATTTCACCTGACTCACCCCTTGGTCCCTGACATTACCCATATAATTTAAAATTAACAATTATGGGCATATGTGCAGCCGATAATGACGCATCCTAAACGCTTGAATCATTTTCATATAAAGCGCCTCCGTTTTTCGATATGCACTGGTATATATGTGTCGAAACCGTTGTAAAACGGATGTCTTTTCTTCCTCGCTTGGTGGTATATCTACTGTTGTTCCGATACATACCTGAAGGGCATAACTCAGGCAGCTGAGCACAACCAGTTTTTCCAGGCGTTGATTTTCAGGAATCTTTCGGGTGTAGGTTTCCCAGTTTAAGACGCTTTTTAAATCCTTGAATGTTTGCTCGATCCATACGCGGCGCCTGTAATCGGCAACGGCCTGCTCTGGATCATCCAGTGAGGTGGCCAGATGCCATCGGGTATTCTCATACTCTGAATCGCAGTGAATGGCCAGGTTTAAAAAATCCACCGTGTCATGTTTGCCCAGCATCACCTCTCGATAGCTGCCCTCATCACAAAGATGCAGCTGCACAAACTCTTGTCCGCCGGGGGTTTTGATCTTGTAGCTGCCGTTAATTCGAATCACCTGATCCCACTCTAACTCTTTGCAAAGATTGAACATACGGGATCCTTCAAATCCCCTGTCGCCAATAATTTCGTAGGAAAACGTATCCGGAAGAAGCTCCTTCAGCTCCCGCATAAACCCCTCTACCCGATCCCAGTAATCGTAGGAGGCGTTTACGTCTTCCCAAATCTTTAGGTAGACCGGAATGCTACGGCCACGATAGCTGATCGACGCCGCCAGGATCCAGTAGTCGTCCCGCAGAGTCGTAGCATCAATGAGCAGTGTGACCTTCCGTCGGGAATGCAACTTCATGTAGGGAAGACAGAATAAGGTTTGAATGAAGCTGTTCCAAAATTGCCGGTCAAGTTCTATACCATCCAGGAAGTTTTGCAGGCGTTTTAACTTATGTTTGACGTTGGTTTCTCCCAGTAGCAGAGAGGCGATATGCCGTAAGGTAAATCGCTGGTGGAGAAACATAGCCAGCAAAAGCTCAGAAAGGCAGTCGAGGGTATATTTGTTATACTGAGGGAAGGTTCGCTTTAAAATATGGTAGGTTTTACGAGCAAATGTATCCGTCATAAAGAAGATATTTTATTTAACGATATAACCTATTGAAGTATAA
>DATGBT010000179.1:0-16007 GCA_035312505.1 Balneolaceae bacterium
TGAATGATTTTTCTGCAAAAGATTTTATATACCTAAAAACGCCTCTATGAAAATTGTATCACTACTTCCTAGCGCCACTGAGATTATTTGTGCTCTGGGTTTAGAAGAACATCTGGTGGGAAGATCCCACGAGTGCACGCAGAGTAAGTACATACAATCCCTTCCCGCAATCACATCACCCGAGTTGAAGACGGGTCTGGACAGCAAAGAGATTCACTCCTGCATTCAGAAACTTGTAGAGAACGGCCTTTCCGTCTATAAAATTGATGCTGAAACTCTTGAATCTCTAAACCCTGATTTAATTCTTACTCAGGATCATTGTGAAGTGTGTGCCGCCTCACTGCAGGATGTTGAAATGGCCGTTCGCTCACACTGTACATCCCAAACCAAGGTCTTATCTGTATCCCCCGAAACTCTTGATGATGTTTTCGAATCGATTAAGGCTATTGGTGAGGCTGCGGATGTGGAAAACCGGGCACACCATCTTGTTGAAGAGCTGCAGCTTCGCCTGGGGATTATAAGACAGACCGTCAACGGATCGCCACGGAATAAAGTCGTTACCATTGAGTGGATGGAACCGCTGATGACGGGCGGAAACTGGATTCCGGAACTGGTGGAACTTGCCGGTGGAAATGCACTCCTTGCCGAGCAGGGTAAGCACTCACCTGTAATTGACTGGGAGCGTATTTTACAGGCCGACCCCAGTCAGCTATTGATTATGCCATGTGGCTACACAATCCACCAAACCCGTAAACAGATTCATCTTTTAACTGAAAAAGAAGGTTGGAAAGAGTTGAAAGCTTTTTCAGAAAATGAAATTTATATCCTTGACGGAGACCGTTTCTTTAACCGACCAGGCCCGGGGTTGTACGATTCTGCAAGAATACTGGCTGAAGTTATGCACCCAAATCTGTTTAAACCCATTTACAGAGAAAATGGATGGACGCAGTGGAATCATTTCTGATAAACAGAGAGTTCAAAATCGATTGAATTCTCTGACGACTTTAGAGATATAATGAACTATTAGCCGAACTCTCCAAGGACCTTACGGACACGTGCCCTTCAAGAATCCCGATGGGATATGTTCTCTCTCTTTAAATATTTTTGATTGGTAAACAGGTTATTTGTACTGTATGAATAAGATGATAACGGAACATCCGCGAGCCTGAATAATGAAAAAAGATGACGTATTTACCGCTATGGTAAAAGAGGAGTTTAACCAGTACCAACATTTTCTCCTGTATAAAGATAAAAAGCAGCTTCGGGAAGGAAACTACCGGGAACTCGCAAACAGAATGCTGAGGCAGGTAAAAATTTTCTCCGTGTTCGTTCTTTTTTCGATCCTTGTATTTTCCCTCTTTAGCGTATTTCATTTTATCGATTACGGTAATACAGGAAATAACGTAAGTTTTTGGCTTGGGTTTGCCTCTTGGGCCTTTGTTATTTTCTCTACCATTTTTTACACGCGAGATGTTTTGGAAAGAAAGAAAAGTATGCAGAGAATACTAAAACTTCTCGACGCCAAGGAGGAGTACTTTCAAAACAAAAACAGAAAACCGGAAAAAGAGGAAACAGCATGAAGAAAATGATCTCAGCAGGACTGCTTATCGGCGGCCTGATACTCATCTACTTTGGATACCAGGAATATCAATCTTTCAGCTCGGAAGTGAACGAATTCTTCACGGGTTCACCAGATAACCGGGCGTTATGGATGCTAATTGGTGGTGCCGTTGCCGCAACTGCCGGCCTTGTTGGCCTGCTGAAGAAATAACCGGATAGCGTGAGTTTTCTTCATTCAAAAAAAGCGGCCCTTGTCTGCCTTCTGTCGGGTATTTTCCTTTTAGGCGCGGGTTATTTTTTAACACAGGATTCGCCACTCTTGGATCTGTCTCTACATACCCGGCAGACCTGGTACCTTATTACCGGACTGGCTCTCAGTATCTCGGGTATCGTGCAGCTAATGAGAGACGATACCTTCTGAGATCTACTCTTTATTCTGAATTCTGAAAAATTTAATTCTCATTCTGTTTCAGCTTCTCTACCGACTCATCCATACTCCGCAGCAGTTCCCATTTATACATGCCGGAATTGTGCCCGTCGTCCCAGTTAATTTTTAGTGCATGATTTCCAACCGGCTCGGCTGATATAATCTTAAACTGCCGGGTGGGCTCAACAAGAAAAAGTTGTGGCTCATACCTCCCCATCATTGCGTGCCCTCCCCTGCAGGTTACACAGGGACAATTTTTTCGCAGTCCAAACAGAGGAAAAACCGTTATATGGCCATCTGCCCACTCTATGGTTAAGGTTTGTTCGCTGTTTGCAACGTCTACGGAGACCGGGGTATATTTCTGATTCATGGGAACAACTTCTTTCTATTTCTGAGCGTTTTTGATGTTCGATTTGTAATTGAACGTGCTGAGTTTAATATAAGAGCGAAATTTCTAAAAGTCCCCCTCTTCTGCCTATTTAGAACGGAGGAAACCTTTCATAAATCCGGGTCTATGTTGATCGGTGTGGGAATTTCAAAATTTCGCATTTTGGGGATAATTTTCTATTCGTAATCAATCCTGTCCAAAACGATTCTGAAATCAGCAACAAATGCTGATTCTGACTGTTCAGGAAAAGTTTATCTAAGTTTTGATAATCAACCATGCAACGGAATCTCCAAGGCCCTTGGCCTGTTAAACTTCAGACAGAAACAGGTAGAATTCGTCTGAAAAACTTTCTAACGACATGGTTTATTTCATGGAACAAAATATCGGGTGGATGGCCAGACCTATACAGAAACCGATCATGTCCACTCCATAAAGGCTGTCAATCAGGAACAGTACCAATGGAGTCGTTTTAACACCCACAAGGATCAACATAGAACTACAAAATCTTATCTCGAACTCACGAAATTTATAATTAGTTTACCAATGACAACGATATGAACATCGGGCATTCAGCCATTTTGGCTTGCTCATCATTAAATGATAATGAAAAATAAGTCTATTTCATGTGGATTTTAAGTCTGTTTTTAGCTGCCGTTTTTTTGGGTGGAATATTTACAGGCAACCACCCAGTTTTCACCATCGATAAACTTAGTAAACAGCTTGTTCTCAATACCGGATTAATTGTACTCACGGTTTTTGCAGTACTTTTACTGCTCTATAACATCGGGTATTTCCCCCAATGGTTAGCGGCCCCATTTATGATGAGCGTTTACAGTTTTGTAGGCGGTTTCTTGACAGGATTTTCCTTCAGGCAGTATCAAAAAAAGAGAAAAGGCGGGGATATTCTCTACCAGCACCGATCTTTTTGGGTTGATTATGCGCCAAATCTGCTCGCGATTGGTTTAATCCTTTTCGGAATCTACCGAACATCTGTTTTATCTGATCTGCCGGTAACGGGCATCCGGGTTACCTCTGGTGTATCCCTAATCTGTTTTGGTATCTTTACCTGGACAATGAAAGCCGTACCTGAATTTCGCGAGTATGGAATACTGCTTTTCGATCGTCTCATAAAATGGGACGACGTAATCTCCTGGCGCTGGCACTCCGAAGAGATTCTCGCCATCGAATACATCGTTGGTAATGACGACGACGAAGATATCCATGAATTTTTAACATCCGTCCCGTTGACGGAAAAAAAAGAGATTGAACGAATTCTGGCATCCAAAGCCGATGATTATTACGAAGTACGGAAAAAGAGACTTCTGAAAGAGGATTGATTACACCACTGAGCGGTGCTCCACCATAATGCACCGGTTCTTGACATATGGAAGCTCTGCCTCCTCTGCAAGTAATTCTGCTTCGGGAGAGCTCACATCAAGCTGAGTCCAGATTACCGGACTGCTTTCGGTTTTCTCCGACCACGTCACAATATCGCGAACCATCTCCTCGGTATATTGTCTATTCCTGAATATAACCATGATATCAATTCTTATATCAGCCGGAATATCCATTACTGAGTTATAGCTCTCATGATCCAGAACGGCACCTTCATTCGGGTTTACAGGAAATAACCGATAGTTTTGATCCAGCAGATACTGCATAATATGGTTACTTGTTCTGTACGCCTTTGATGAAGCTCCTATAACGGCAATATTCTCGGCACTCGTCAATATATCGTTTATAGATTGTTTGTGTTGCATGGATAGGGCTATTCGATTCAAAATTGCGGTAAAAAACCTTTATATTGTATTACACAATACTAATAATTAAAACAAAGGAATATTTTGTCTAAAGTTAAAGAAGGTGATACCGTAAAAGTAAATTATACCGGTACACTTAAAAATGGTGAAGTTTTTGATTCATCTGAAGGTAAAGAACCACTTGAATTTACACTTGGTGAAGGCCAGCTAATTCCGGGCTTTGAAAAAGCCGTTATTGGCATGGCAGTAGGTGATTCTGCTAAAATCGATATCCCCAGTGATGAAGCATATGGTGAAGAGAGAGAAGACCTAATCATTAATGTACCGAAAGATCAACTTCCTGATGATGTAACACCACAGGTTGGCATGCAGCTTCAGGTAAACCAGGGTAATGGACAACCAATACCCGTACGAATTAAGGAAGTTGGCGAAACTGAGCTGACTCTGGATGCTAACCATCCGCTTGCAGGCCAGGATCTCAGCT
The DNA here is from genome assembly GCA_035312505.1 of Balneolaceae bacterium. Lineage (GTDB taxonomy): Bacteria > Bacteroidota > Rhodothermia > Balneolales > Balneolaceae > Rhodohalobacter. The sequence continues at coordinate 4,620 of DATGBT010000179.1, forward strand.
TTGAAATTGAGCTTGTAGAGAAAGCATAAATTTCGTTAAATAAATATTCAATTTAACGCCGGTTTGCTGTGTTTTTGCTCACAGCGATCCGGCTTTTTTAATATCTGTAAGCAACCGTTTAAAATACCGGTGTATTGACCACATCAATGTCCGCAATGCAGAGCCGGTATATGGATTGTTGATGACGGTGGGGATTTATAGCACAATATTTCAAAGACTTTAATCAAAAAAATAAAACCAATTATGGCCAATTTTCAGCAGCCCGGAACCGTAAGTATCACATGCCCCCTTGGACTCTCCGAACAACTAAAGCGTGAAGTTCAGGAGCTCGGATATCCGATAACGGCAGAGCGGAGTACCGGCGTAGAGTGCAGGGCATCTCTGAACCAATGTATGGAACTGAATTTTTGGTTGAGAACGGCCCATCGTGTCCATTTTTTAGTAGCTGAAAAACAGTGCAACACACCAGAAAAACTTACAAACTGGCTTAAAATACTGCCATGGGAAGAATGGATTCCCTCTGATGGCTACTTCAGCGTTACCTCCAGGGTGGATCACCGAACCATTGAAAATGATCAGTACGCAAACCTGATCGTAAAAGATGCCGTGGTAGACAGGCTTCGCTTCAAGGAAGATCAGCGACCCGATACAGGCTCCGACCTCAACAAAACGGTTCTTTTCCTATTCTGGACGAATGATGTTGCCCGTATTTTTATCGATACCTCGGGAGAGTCGCTTTCACGAAGAAATTACAGATCCACATCCTCTTCTGCACCTATGCAGGAGACACTGGCTGCCGGAATTATTGAGGCCACAAAGTGGGAACCCGGCTTGCACTTCATCAACCCGATGACCGGAAGTGGTACTTTGGTAATAGAAGCAGTAATGCGAGCGATGAACCGGGCACCGGCGTCACTCCGAAATAATTTCGGTTTTATGCACATTCGCGGATATGATGAGAGCCACTACCAGCAGGTTCGTTCTCAGGCAAAACAGAAAATAGAAAAAGAGATTAAAGGGAAATTCATTGCTACCGACAACGATCCCGTTGCCATCATAAGCGCAAAGAAAAATGCGAAAACGGCCGGTGTAGATCACCTCATTGAGTTTGAAACCTGTGATTTTGATAAAACGCCCGTTCCCGATGGTGATGGTGTGGTTGTTTTTAATCCACCCTACGGCGTTCGGCTGGGTGATGACCGCGATCTGAGGCCACTTTACAAATCAATCGGCGATTTTCTAAAGTCTCATTGTGCGGGAAAAACCGGCTACGTATTTACTGCCAACTCTAAGCTTGCCAAAAAAATTGGGCTGCGGGCCGGCAGCCGAACCCAGTTTTTCAACTCTACGCTGGAGTGTCGCCTGCTGGAGTTTGATATCTATAAAGGGAGTAAGAAAGATTAAGGTTATATCTTACATGTATCTCTTAGATGGTGTTTTGTGAAGCAACAGCCCGGTATATTTTAAAATCAGTTCGACATGAAAATTCGAAAATAAACCGTTCAGGTAGTCCCCTCTTGAGAGGGGAAATGGATTGAATGAAAACGCAAAGCGTTCTTCATTTAACCAAGGGGCGTGTCAAGAGGCACTGAGCGGCGTGCTTTTTACAACACACTACCTCGAGCAAGAAATTTTGCGTCGCCTAACACACCTCCGAAGGTTCCGCTGAACGTTTCACCTTCTGTCTCCTCTTCCCTACCGGGATCCTTTAGGGCGAGAGGAGAGGCTATGTTTTTTCGTACCATAGAGACTGCCCGGCACAAATCGACGAAGTATGCTGTTAAGGGCTTCTAAAGTTGATTTTACTCCTGTTTTTTATTATCAAACCTCAATATGGTCAACCCATCCCTTACAGGCAGCATGACCTGTTCCACTGTGTCATCTGCAGCAATATTCTGGTTCATACGGTGAATGGCTGCCGCTTTTTTCTCTTGCTGATCCAGAACAGTCCCTCCCCAAAGTACATTGTCAATCAGCATATATCCATTCTTACTGAGTTTCTCTTTTAAAAGCGAATAATATTCGGGATAATGAATTTTATCGGCATCCAGGTATATCAGATCAAAATGCCCCTCAATTTTTGGAATAACTTCAAGAGCGTTACCCATTATCTGGAAAATCTTTTTCTCGTAGTCTGGCAGTGAAAAAAACTGTTTAGATATGTTCTGATATCTTGGATTCATCTCCAGAGTCAGTATTTCACTACCTTCGGGCAGGTCTTGGGCCATCATCAGCGTAGAGTACCCGGTAAACGTTCCCACCTCAAGTATTCTCTGAGGTTTAATAAGACTTACAAAAAAACGAAGCAGAATACCCACCTGCCTGCCACTCATCATATCTGTGAACTCCAGGTCTTCTTCTGATACGTTAACCAGTTTTTTTACAATATCCGGCTCTTCAGAAGTGTGATCTATCGTATATTCTCCAATCTCTTTGTCTGAAATATCCATTATCTTGCCAATGATTTATTAAATGAACCTGTTATGCAGAGTTACTGGTATCGAAATAACTTTCACAATAGATTACAGATCCTGTAAAGCTGACAACTTAAAATATACATTAGATAACCAATCATAAAAGATGAAACCGGATTCCTTTATTCCTGCCAGAGAATCACGTTTTTTCATCATTTTCTTTGATCTTGTAGTTCGTCTTCTCTGCAAACTTAGGTTTTCATCTGTCTATTTAAAGCAGTCCTATGTTCCTTCGAAAAATTCCAAAACCATCTACTATTTAAATCATACTTCCTGGTGGGACGGCCTGATTCCCCTACTCCTCAATCAGAAATGTTTTCACCAGCAGGCTCGGGCAATGATGGAGGACAAGCAGATGCGGGAACATGGTTTTTTTAAGCGAATCGGTGCATTTTCTGTAAGCCCTGAAAATCCAAAATCAGCTGTGCGATCACTCCGATACGCAGTACAATCTATGAAGAGGCCCAACGCATCACTATTTATCTATCCGGAGGGAGAAATCAGGCCATTCTCTACTGAAAAACCAAAGTTTAAAAGCGGCCTCTCCTGGATTGTTTCAAAATACTCTCAGCCCGATGTGGTTCCCGTTGCCATCTATATAACTACAGCAAAAAGCTCAAAACCCGCACTCTACTTGCAGGTTGGGCAACCTGTTGACAGAATCGACACCAACGATCTGTCAGGCAAGACAAATCGGTTCGAAAAAGAGCTCCAAACATTACTACTTAGTACGGTAGATATGGCACATAACGACCCCGGTCAATTTCATAAGTTCGTTTGAGAAAACTCAGGTTTAGTCTAACTTAACCCTCTTGCCTGATTTACTGCTCTTAATGGCTGCTTCCACTATCTCCAGGCCTCTCTTTGCAGTTTCAGGTTTTACAGGAGGTTCCCATTTCTTTGTAATAGAATGATAAAGATCATCATAAAATTGAGGGTATTTACCGGGGACTATTTCAACCGGTTTCCGCTTTGCATTATCACCTTGATAAAGAAATGCTTGCTGTTGTTTAGCAAGTTCTTTCAGCAGTTCGGGTGTAAGAGATTGACCATTCGTAAGAGCACTCTCCTGTGCGTCTTTACCGTCAATAACCAGGGAAGCCTCTGCACCCCTTGCAATAAAGCGGGGAACAGGATCTGCAACAAGCATACCGGCAGAAAGCGTTACCTCGAGTTTTGTCGGCCTGTCGTAATATAATTTTATGTCGAAGGAATCATCTGTATCGCCACCTCTCTGGTTTTTGATATCGGCATAAACGGCATTTGGTTTACCGAACAGTATCAGCGACTGATCAATCAGATGGGGGGAGAGATCATACAGAATACCGCTTCCCGGTTCGCTACTCTCCTTCCAGTGACCGTCCCGCAACTCTCTTCTATGCCTGTGAAAGGTCGATTTGATTTCCACAAGTTCACCAAGTGCACCATCATTGAGTGTCTTTTTCAGCGTTAAAAAATCGGCATCTCCCCTTCGGTTATGAAAAACGGTCAGTATTTTTTGCTTTATTTCTGCCAATCGAATCAGTTCTTCTGCCTCGTCTGATGAAACGGCAACTGGTTTTTCAACAACCACATGTTTGTCTGCACTCAGGGCCTCTTTAGCTTGCTCAAAATGAATGCGGTTAGGTGAAGTTATAATAACAATGTCTACTTTATCATCTTTCAATAACTCCTTCAATGAACGAACAACCATTACACCTTTTTCATCAACACGTGTTGTGCTGGACGATGGCAAATATACACTGCGCAGTTTAAAGCCCCGATGTAACTTTAAAAGAGGCAAATGAAAATTTTTTGCTGATTTTCCATAACCTGCGATAGCTGCCTGAAAAACGGTATCCATAGTTTCTACTACTTTATTTTTTTCATCACTCTCTGTATCAAAATACAAATCACATACGGTCATTAAAACTACTGTTCTAAAGAATAGATAGAGATATTTATTTTCTGATACATTTGATTATCTTCAATCCTTAGTTTTAATACATACCGGTAAATAGCTTCCATCTCCTTTTTTATGATATCCAAAGAGATTTTATCAAAAATCAGAAAACTTGAAATTCACACCAAGGGTCTCGTAAATAATATTTTTGGTGGCGAATATCAGTCTGCATTTAAAGGCCGGGGTATGGAATTCTCTGAGGTTCGTGAATACACCTTTGGAGATGATGTGCGGCAAATTGACTGGAACGTCACCGCACGCAACAGAAAGCCCTATATTAAAGTGTTTGAGGAAGAGCGTGAACAGACACTTATGCTTTGCGTGGATATTTCACCCAGTGGCTTTTTTGGAAGCCGTTCTCAAACCAAGATGGAGCTGGCTATTGAAATATGCGCAGTTTTGGCGTTTAGCGCCATAAAAAACGGTGATAAGGTTGGGCTGGTGCTCTTTAGTGACAAAATCGAGAAAGTAGTTCCTCCCAAAAAGGGACGTACCCACGTTTTGCGTCTTATTCGCGAGCTGTATACATCGGAACCATCAGGCGATAAAACTTCAATAGCAGATGCCCTTTCATATGTAAACCGTTTGCTGAACCGTAAAGCTATCGTTGTACTTGCCTCCGACTTTCAGGATTCGGATTATGAAAAGGAGCATCGAATAACTTCGCAAAAACACGATCTTGTAAATCTTATTGTAAACGACTCGTTTGAAGAGCATCTGCCAAATATCGGGCTGGTTCCGTTTGAAGATGCCGAAACCGGCGAACAGACGCTGGTTGATACATCAAGCAGAAAAGTAAGAGTGGAATTCGAACGTGCTGTAAGAGAAAAGAAGAGAAAGCTGAAAGAGTATATGGTAAAAAACAAGATGGATTCGGTTGACGTGTACACAAATCAGTCCTACATTCGCCCGCTTATTAACTTTTTCCAGAGACGAACCAGCCGGTTTTAATTTTGGCGAAACGATTTGATTGCAGCCGGAAAGGAAGATTTGTTTGAGTAGTTAATTAATCCCCTGTCCCTGAAGCGCCAGTTCATTTCCTTCACCAGTGAGTGAGTCCATCATCTCATCCAGACGCTGAACCTCCACTATAAATTCATTCATAAATTCAGCTCTCAGACCTTCGTCGGGTGGAAAATCGTAAGATACTGAGTTCAAGGGGGCTCCGTTTTTATAAAGTCTGTAGCAAAGGTGCGGCCCTGTAGCTAAACCGGTTTGTCCAACATATCCAATGACCTGACCCTGTTTTACTTTCACTCCAGCTCTTATTCCGGGGCCAAATCGGCTCATATGCAGGTAAGCGGTTTTATAAACGCTGTTATGCTTAATTTGTACAATATTGCCATTACCTCCTCTTCGCTGTGCTTCTGTTACAACGCCATCACCGGCAGCCAGGATAGGAGTTCCAGTAGGAGCAGCATAATCAGTTCCATAGTGTGGACGGCGTCGATTTAAAATTGGATGCATTCTGCTGCGTGAAAAACCGGAGCTTATTCGGGGATTGTATTCGAAGGGAACGCGCATCATGGCTCTTCGAAGGCTATTCCCGTCCTCATCAAAATATCCGCTCTGCTCACCGTTGTCAAAATAATAGGCTCTTTTCATGTCACCACGGTGCACAAACTCTGCCGCATGGATGGTACCTATTCCGATGTATTCGTCATCAACGTAACGGTTTTCATAAACAGCCTTAAAACGATCGCTTTTTCGCAGTCCGTAGAAATCAACGGTCCATGCATAAATGTTTGCTAGTTCTACAATTAATTTTTGCGATACTCCCTGCTGATAAATTGCATTGGCCAGTGAACTTTCTATTACTCCGGAAACCGCACTCATTTTTACATCAACGGGAATCGTACCATTCTCTATGGTAATATCATTATTCCAGCGAATAATAGAGTAGTCTGTATCGCTTCTCCTCCACACAAAGGCTTCCACTTCACTGTTTTCACCTTTATATAGTTTGTACTCCTGACCCGGTATCATTCTTGCGAGATTTATTTGCCCGGCAGCCTCTTTTTGTATCTGGTAAATTTTTTCGGGGGAAACACCGTGTCTGCTTAAAATAATATAGAGTGATTCGTTTCTTTCAATAGCTGATTCCACGACTTCGTATGAGCTATATTCAAAACCGTATCTGTCCCGTGGAGGAACGGGTGGTATTTCACTCATATTTTCAATAGAAATCAATTCCGGTTCATTTATGTCGACCTCTTCGCTTTTTGCATGGTAGGCAATTATGAAAAGAACGCATATCAGGAACAGAGAACCGGCTATTTTTTTTAGCATTCGTGGGCTTGGTGTTAATAAATTATCGTTGTGCAGAAGATATATGAGTTTAAAATATAATAAATATGAAATTTATCATAATTCCCGTCTATTTTTTACACTCCTTTTCTGTCGGTGTTATTCCGCAATCACACAAAAAGAAAACCAATTCTTAATTCGTTAAAGCTTTTGTATCTTTTCACTTGCTTTAAATCAAGGTTAACAAATGATTTGATGGACTGTAAATTCAATACCGCTTTTCTTATGAAAAAAGCGGGATTTCTGCTCATATTCTCTCTAATTGCATTCAATGTTTCGGGCAGACAGCTACATACATACGTGGAGAAAGACTCTGTACAAGTTGGAGAACGATTCTTCTACACTATCGTTTTCGACAGAAACAGCGCATCTAATATTCAGTATCCCGCTGAAGATAATTTTTCAGATCCGATAACATTTATTTCAAGAGATCGTTACAGCGTAGCTGACACAAGAGACAGTTTGGTCTATCAGCTTCAATTTTTTGGCACAGAAGATTTTACAATTCCCAGAAAAGAGATACTTGCTGAAATTGCAGGTAAAGATACTACCTATTATACAGCACCTGTTCCACTATTTTTTAAATCTGTGCTGGCTTCAGAAGATGAGGAATTCCGCCCCCTAAAACCGATATTTGAGTTCGCACGCACCTGGTGGCCATGGGTTGTAGGGTTGATTCTTTTAGCACTGATTGGTTATTACGTTTACAACTGGTATAAAAAACAAGAACCTAGAGCCGAACCAGAATCCATCCCTGACCCTGATCCGTTTATAAGCCCTCTTATCGAGCTTCGCGAATCCATAGATCGATTGCCAAAACCATCTGAGTTAAACGAATTCAGCGATTTTGAAGCTTATTATATTGATCTGGGAGATGCCATTCGGCGCTACCTGAAACGTGTTTACTCAATTCAGGCACTGGAAATGACTACCCGGGAAATTGATCAGGCACTGAAAGCCGAACTTGCAGCCGACGAGCAGATACTCATTACCCGGAAGGTACTTAATGAGGCCGATATGGTTAAATTTGCAAACTTTAAACCAACCACCGACATGGCCGACTCCATCCTGCAAAAAGCGCAGCGGTTTATTGAAGTTGCACGTACCGTTAACCAGGATCAGATTCACTATATGAAGTACCGTTATGAGGTAGATCATGGAATCATCAAAGAAAGCGAAATTAAGGAATCTAAAGAGGTGCAATAACTGATGATCTGGTCAAATCCTGAATTTTTCTGGCTGCTTTTACTGATACCTGTTTATATATTGTATCAGGTATGGCTGTTTTGGTCAAAAAATCATCCGGTTGTTACATTTTCATCAACAAAACAGCTTAAAAAACTGCCCGGTAATTACCGTTCGTACCTGGCATTTGCCACACCTATTCTCTACATGGCAGCTTTTGCCCTTTTGGTTACTGCACTTGCAAGGCCACAACTTCGAAATAGTAATGTAGAGCGGTTTTCTGAAGGCATAGATATCATCATCAGTATTGACATTTCATCCTCTATGCTGGCTGAAGATATTGAGCCAAACAGGCTGATTGCCGCCAAAGAAGTGGCAGGAGATTTCATCACTCAGCGGATTAATGACAGAATTGGCATAAACGTTTTTGGCCGTGAAAGTTTTACGGTAGTTCCTCCAACGCTGGATCATAACCTTGTACAGAGCCTGCTGGAAACCGTTGATCTCGGCATGGTGCGTGATGGCACAGCGATCGGCATGGGTATTGCAACCTCTATTAATCGTCTGCGGGATAGTGAAGCAAAAAGCAAGGTCATTATCTTAATTACCGACGGCATGAATAATGCAGGTGAGATTGATCCCGTTACGGCAGGTGAAATGGCGGCATCACTTGGAATTAAACTCTATACTCTCGGAATTGGCAGCCGAGGGACAGCCCCTTATCCAGTAGATGACCCCCTTTTTGGCAGGCGTTACCAAAATGTACAGGTAAACATTGATGAAGAGATGCTTACGAATATTGCCCAAATGACAGGCGGCCGATACTGGAGAGCTACCGAAACACAGGAACTGCGGGATATTTATGACGAGATTGACGAGCTGGAACGATCTGAAGTGGAAGAGATTATTTACATCGATTATGAAGATTTATATCCACGGTACCTGGCCGCGGGACTGTTACTATTTCTCCTCGCATTTGTTAATGAACGATTCTTTACCCGTTCCCCATTGTTCAATACATAGCACTCTTTCATTCAAAACAGTTTTATGCTGCATCAACTATCAACAGCTATTCTCAACTCCATAAGTGTTGATGAACTTGCAGACCTCGCAGGAGATAAAAAAAATGTTCTCTGCCGGGGGCTTACCGGTTCATCAGATATCTTTCTGCTGAAAGAGCTTTACGACAGAAACCACACGCTGCTCTACCTTACCAAAGACTTTGAAGATGCGGCGGCCGCCGCCTCCGATTTTGAACAGCTTGGAGCCAGGGAAGTATACCTATTCCCTCCTACCCGCCGCAGTCCATACGACAGCGAAACCGTTGCCGACCTTTCAGTAATGGTTCAAAGATCGGAAGTGCTTGAAAAATTAAATGACGGACTGGCATCCGTCATAGTCGCCTCTGCCGATGCTATCATTGAAAAACTGGTTCCGGCAGAGCAGTTTCATCAAGCCTCCATTCAGCTTAAAAAAGGTGATGAACTTTCTCCTGAGAACCTTGCCGAAAAATTGGTAGGGCAAGGCTATAATTCAACAAAGTTTGTAGATGAACCCGGGGAATTCGCCATTCGTGGCGGAATCTTTGATGTATTCCCATTTTCGGGGGAGTACCCTGTAAGACTGGAATTTTTTGGGGATGAAATTGAATCTATCCGTGAGTTTGACCCGGACTCTCAGCGTTCTATTGCTTTTCTCAGCGAAACAAGGCTCGTACCCAATGCTGGCTTTGCAGAGGGGGGAAATAAAGAGAGTATTACTTCTTATATGCCCGATGACACTGTGATTGCACTTAATAGCAGCGATGCAATTATCGAAGAAATTGATAAATTTTTTAAAAAGGCGACAGAAATTTATGAGGCGTCTCACAAAAAAGACAGCGGCGTTGCTGTGCCCGCATCCCACTATGTTCATCCTGATGAATGGAACAACGTTCTTAACCAGTATGGCGTGGTTGCCACAGGCAGTTTTAATGAGAGCCTTCTCTTTCAAAAAGAGTATTCCGTTCCTGTAAGTCCGCATCCGTCCTTTAACGGAAGTTTCAAAATACTTAAAGAGTTTATTGCGGAAGAGAGTATCAAGGGGAACAGAACCGTTATTTTCACAGATAACGCAAATCAGAAAGAACGTTTTGAAGAACTCCTTGGAGATGCTTCTGCTGCTTTGGACTACCACGTGATGATTCACAATCTTCACAAAGGATTTCTGCTCCCGGAATCCGGGATACATGCACTTACCGACCACCAGATATTTAATCGCTACCACCGGCCAAGAATTAAACGAAAGCAAGTGCGGGGAGGTATTTCATTCAAGGAGCTGAAAGACCTTAATGTAGGAGATTATATCGTCCATGTGGACTACGGAATAGGGAAATTCGCAGGATTTAAAAAGATAAAAGTTCGTGATGCGATACAGGAAGCTGCTGTACTGCACTATAAAGGAGACTCCATACTCTACGTGAATGTATCCAGCCTTCACAAAATTCAGAAATATTCCGGCAAAGAGGGAAAACAGCCGCGAATTACAACGCTTGGCTCGGGTGAATGGGCCAGGAAAAAAGCGAGTACGAAAAAGAAAGTAAAAGATATTGCCAAGGATCTTATTGAGCTTTATGCAAAAAGAAAAGCTCAGAAAGCATTCGAATTTGATGCCGACAACGCCTGGCAAACCGAAATGGAGGCACGCTTCGAGTATGAGGAAACTCCGGATCAAATGTCGGCCATCAATGCGGTTAAGCAGGATATGGAGTCGCAGCAGCCGATGGACCGGCTGGTCTGCGGTGATGTGGGCTTTGGGAAAACCGAGGTTGCTGTACGGGCTGCGTTCAAAGCAGTAATGAATCAAAAACAGGTTGCCATTCTGGTGCCCACTACAATTTTGGCCGATCAGCATCACAAAACCTTTTCCGACCGTATGAAGGACTTTCCTGTCGAGGTAGACGTAATTTCCAGATTTCGTACTAAAAAAGAACAGAAAGAGATTCTCGAGCGGGTCAAAGCCGGTAAAACCGACATTTTAATAGGTACACATCGCATAATATCCAAGGATGTACAGTTTAAGAATCTCGGCCTGCTGATTATTGATGAGGAACAGCGATTTGGTGTCGCAGTAAAAGAGAAGCTGAAGAAGTTCAGGGCAGCAATTGACGTTTTAACGCTTACCGCTACCCCGATTCCGCGAACACTTCAGTTCTCCCTGATGGGTGCCCGTGATTTAAGCATCATCAACACTCCACCGCCAAACAGGCAGCCCGTTTATACTGAAATTCACAGCTTCGACAGTGAACTCATTCGGGATGCCATTGTGCAGGAAATTTCGAGAGGTGGCCAGGTATTTTTTATCCACAACCGCGTAAAAAATATTATGGAGGTCACCGAGATGATTCGTGAACTCGTACCTGATATCCGGGTCCGTCACGGCCACGGCCAGCTCTCTCCTTCCCGGCTCGAAAAAATAATCCACGATTTTTATCACCATAAG
>DATGBT010000180.1:0-4110 GCA_035312505.1 Balneolaceae bacterium
CCGGTCAGCGCAAGTGAAATCGTTGGATTCAGCATCTCCTGTTTAAACACAATCGGGCGATCCATATCTGCGGGAAAGTCTGTAACTCTGTTCACTGCGTTTTCCACATCAACCAGTACCTCATCGATATCAGCCCACTCAAAAATTTCCACGGTGATGCGCCCGTTGTTTTCCCTGGCTACTGAGGTGTGCCGGTCCATTCCGTTTATACCGTTCAGATTCTCCTCAATTCTGGAAATAGCCCGCTCTTCAATTTCAAGTGGTGAGGCTCCCCTGTATGTGATATTCACATAAATTTCGGTTGGGTCTTCGGGCGGATTCAGCGTGTAGCGTGTCTGGCTGAAGCTGAGAATGCCCATCAGAATAATAATCATCAGTCCCAGGGTGACCATAGTGGGATAGCGGACAAAAAAGTTGATTAATCTCTTCATAGCTAGTCTTGATTGATGATTCGTCCGGCGGCAGGTTCAGAGACATCCTCAACAATTTCATCACCGTTTTGCAGCCCGCGAACCCAAAGGTATGCCCGCTCCAGATCCATTATTTCAACCGACACTTCATCCAGGCTGCCGTCTCGTTTGGCAAGTACATCTCCGGTTCTCAACAGGGCAGATTTTGGAATTCTTGCCAATACTATTCTTCGGTCTGATTGGATCTCGCCCTCCAGGTACATTCCCTCCCGTAAATCCTCGCCCGAAACTTGAAGGTATACAAACACCTGCTGCGAGGCCGGATCCACAGACGGGTTCACTCTTGCGACTACGGCATTATAAACCCTGTTTTGATCCCCGGTGCTCACGTCAACTGACCGGCCCGGCACTATCCATTCTGCATCATCGGGGGTTACAGAAGCATGCAGGATAAACCGTGACGGATCTACAAGCGTACCCATGTGAAACTGCGGCCCAACCACCTGGCCGGGCTCAGCGTTAGCTGCCGACAAAATTCCCGAAAAAGGCGCCCGGATTGTAAAATTCTCCAATCGGTTCTCTGCACTTTTGATGCTGTAGTAGAGCTCATATACACCCTTCGATTCCAGGAAACGTCTTGCATTTTCTTCAAAACCGGGGACAGGGGGAACAGGTTTATCAGCACTTAGTGTCTGGAACCAATCCTCATAACGCGGCAATGTTTCCGGATGGTCGAGCTTGATATCGGCCATCAGCGCAGAAACAAGGGTTTTAAATTTGCTTCTGGATGATTGAACCTGCAGCCTGGCGTCGCTGTCATCCAGCGTCACAATAATCTCTCCTTTTTGATAGGATACTCCTTCACGAAACGGTTTATCGCCGGCCGTCATTTTACCCTGCACCTCCGGAAAAAGCTCTACCCGGTTATCAGCCGTGATGCGTCCGCTCACCGATATTGATGTAGCAACTGAATCTGTTTTCACAGTAACAAACCGAATCTGTGCGGTGTTGATCGCTTCGGCAGCTGCTTCCATTTTATTTTCTGCAGGATTCTTGGGGGCTTCATCTCTGCAAGAGACTGCCATACTGAGCAGTAAAAGCAGGGCTGCACTTACCAGGGCTTTATTCATTTCGGGAAATTGTTATTTCGTGTTCATCCATAGTTTACAAACATTAAATATGTAGTTCAACCATATGGTTGACAAAAGTATATAGGTAATTTTGATCTTTTTTATATCACTAAACTATTTAAATACAATAAATTGTTAGATTATTAGGATTACAATCCCTGGTGATGATGAATTACATTAACTAATTTTTTCAACCAAATAGTTAAAATTTGTTCTAAACTTTTATATTTTGGTTTTGAATAAGCTGAATCAAATGTTGTTATGGAAAAAGAAGATCAAACAGAACAGTCATCGACATCAACGGAACAGAAAATTTTTGATGCTGCCCGTGAGATATTTCAGAGTAAAGGGCTTGAAGGGGCCCGTATGCAGGAAATTGCGGACAAGGCGGATATCAATAAATCGATGCTGCACTACTACTACCGATCCAAAGAGCAGCTTTTTGAAAAGGTTTATGAGCTCTCCATCATCAAACTGATGCCCCAGGTTGCATCTCTTCTCAACGAGGATATGCCGCTGGATGTTAAGCTTCGAAAATTTTCTGCTAAATATCTCGAGCTCATTAAAGCCAACCCGGACATCCCACTGTTTGTCATTCACGAGATGAATAAAAATCCGGGGCGATTGAAAAAATTTATTGCCAGGGAAATCGGAAAGCGTGTTCAGCCATTTTTAAATCAAATAAAGGAAGAAAGAGAAAAAGGAAATACCATAAACCTTCCACCTGAACAGATCTTCGTAAATATAATGGGGATGTTAGTTTTCCCATTTTTAGGACGTCCGGTACTTCAGGTTATTTTTGATATGGACGAAGAGGCTTTTTCTAATTTTATAGCCGTTCGGGAAGCATTTATTCCCGATCTGCTTGTTCAAATGGTTATGAAAAATGCGACATAAAGATATCCATCTGCTGTTGGTTTAAACCTGTGAACATCCCCTAACCACTGCCCATTGTACATGAGTATGTAATCCTGCTCAGATTCTTGCTTGCTGGCAATAAAAGAACCCAAAACACCAGCATTCAACGGTGCTAATTCCAGATTGTCAATTTTACCCATTTTCTAATACCCCGCGGCATATCAAAAACAGAGTACATTATAAGTCATTTATTATCAGCTTTATACAACAACCTTTCTCTGGTTATTTTTATTTAGATTTATTCTATATAAACTTTCGTTTTTCTCCAAACAGTCTTACCTTAGAATCGATCTAAATAATAATCACAACTGTCTTAAATCATTTCTTATTAAAAATGGATCTAAAAAAATTATTCCTACCAATCCTTCTGGTTGCAACTGTGATATCGTGCGATGTCTCAGACAGCGACTCGGACATAGATCTTGAAACACCCGCTTCGTACGAATTTACCAGAAATGGTGAGTCAACCGTTTCATTCACAGGGCAAACAGCCCGCATCAGAATGGCCATGGAATTGAACGATGCCATGATGGACTTCGATAACTCAACTGAAGAGCTGTTGCTGCAGATGTATCGCAACCAAACTGCCGATGGCGGGGATGCTAATCCGTTCTCAGAATCGTCACTTAATGAGGAGACAAAGAGCGTAAAAGAAAAAGTTGCTGCATCAGCAGACTACTTTTCATCCAACACGGCAGCAAGTGCTCAAATTAAAAGTGATTTTGAGGAGTGGATTTCCGCACAGGTGAATGAAGTGTTTCCCAATGAAAATGTGCTGGCTGAACCGGGTGTTCCGGGTCAGATTGCAGATGGATCAACTGCAAGATACGTGAATGCGAAAGGCCTTGAATATGATCAGCTGGTAGCCAAAGGCCTGAATGGTGCGTTAATGGCCGATCAAATGCTCAACAACTATCTCAGTACTTCAGTACTTGACGCCGGCACCAACCGCGAAGACAATGACAATGGAGTACTTGTTAATGGGAGCAACTACACCACAATGGAGCACAAATGGGATGAAGCCTATGGATACGTTTTTGGCAATGCTGCAAACACTGCAAATCCGCTCCCTAACCTTGGCGATGCAGACGATTTTCTTAATAAGTACCTGGGTCGACTTTTAGGGGACCCTGATTTCGAAAACATTCCGCAGGAAATTTTTGACGCATTTGCTTTGGGCCGTGCCGCTATTGTAGCCGGTGAGTATGACATAAGAGATCAACAGGCTCAAATTATTCGCGAAAAAATATCAGAAATGATCGGCATTCGCGCCGTGTACTATCTGCAATCAGCTAAAAATGCCCTTGACCAGGAAAGTCCGGATTATGGCGGCGCCTTCCACGACCTCTCCGAAGGATACGGGTTCATCTACAGTCTTCAGTTTACAAGGGTTCCCAACACCGACCAGCCATATCTTACAAATGCAGAGGTAGATGGGTATCTGACTCAGCTGACCAATGGAAATGGGCTATGGGACGTATCTTTGGAAACACTTGATACTATGTCAAACGAAATTGCGTCAAAATTTGATTTCACTGTCGAAGAAACCGCCAATTAATACAACAATTAATTTACAACACCGCCCGCAGATTTATCTGTGGCCGGTGTTTCTGTTTTTAACCACATTATTACCATGAAAAAAAATGTTCTAC
>DATGBT010000181.1:0-18906 GCA_035312505.1 Balneolaceae bacterium
TAACACGAATTAACGTTACATTACGGTACTGAACTTTTTAACAAAAAAACAAGATTATGAGTTTAATTGAAGACATTCATGCGCGTCAGATTCTCGACTCTCGCGGAAATCCAACAGTAGAGGTCGACGTACTTTTAACCAGCGGTATTTCAGGGAGAGCCGCTGTTCCATCAGGAGCCTCAACCGGTGAACACGAAGCCGTTGAGCTGCGAGATGGGGATTCGGAGTATTTTTTAGGGAAAAGCGTAAAAAAAGCTGTAGAAAACGTTAACGACACTATAGCAGATGAGCTTGTAGGTTATCCCGTCCATCTTCAGACTGAGATTGACAGCCTGATGCTGCAGCTCGACGGTACACCAAATAAATCGAAGCTGGGTGCAAATGCTATTCTGGGCGTTTCCATGGCCGTTGCCAAAGCAGCTGCCGCATCCACGGGAATGCCGCTCTGGAGGTATCTTGGCGGAGTAAATGCCAAAGTTCTTCCTTTACCGATGATGAATATCATTAATGGTGGTTCACACGCTGATAATAATGTGGATCCTCAGGAATTTATGATTATGCCTTCTGGTGCTAAGAACTACAGCCAGGCAGTGCAGATGGGTGCCGAAATTTTTCATAACCTTAAAAAAGTGCTCGCTTCCAAAGGCTACAGCACCGCAGTGGGTGATGAAGGCGGCTTTGCTCCCAATCTCAAATCGAACGAAGAGGCCGTAGAAGTGATACTTACCGCCATCGAAAAAGCTGGCTATACACCTGACGATGACGTGCTTATTGCGCTGGATCCCGCAGCATCTGAGTTCTATAACGCCGAAACCGGCCTTTACGAATTTAAATGGAGCGACGGTTCCACCCGCGATTCCGATGCTATGGCTGAATACTGGGTTGAATGGACAGAAAAATATCCCATCATCAGTATCGAAGACGGAATGGATGAAAACGACTGGGATGGTTTTAAAGCTCTTACCGACGCCATTGGTGACAAGGTGCAGCTGGTTGGTGATGATCTTTTCGTAACCAATACCACACGGCTTGCCGAAGGAATTAAAAAGGGAGTTGCCAACTCTATCCTGGTGAAGGTAAACCAGATCGGAACCCTAACAGAAACACTGGATGCCATCGAAATGGCGCACAAAAACGGCTATACCGCAGTGATCTCTCACCGGTCAGGTGAAACTGAAGATACAACGATCGCCGATATTGCCGTTGCAACGAATGCAGGCCAGATCAAAACAGGATCTATGAGCCGCACCGACCGTGTTGCCAAGTACAACCAGCTTCTCAGAATTGAAGAAGAACTGGGCGATAGTGCACTGTTTCTCGGCCGCGATGTGTTTGGCCTCTAGATCATACGGATCTTAAATATTAACCACACAGGGTTTTTGATGCAGCCGTCGTCAAAAGGACTGTGTGGTTTTTTTATTTTGCAGAATCTGTGCCATTGCGTATCTAAAGACCGGCAGATACTGTAACTATACGCCACACTCTTTTTGTGGCTGTCAAATCGCAAAAAAGCTGTCATTTAATGCAAATCACCTCGCTACATCTTCAGGGGTACCGCAATCATACCCAGACAAAAGTGGAGTTTGCACCCCATGTAAACCTCATCACAGGACCTAACGGCGCCGGTAAAACGAACCTGATTGACGCTATTCACTACCTCTGCATGTCGCGCAGTTTTGTATCGAGCAGTGACCAGTACATTGCCCACTTTGACCAAAAATACTTTATGATTAGCGGGCAGTTTAAAGGGTCTATTCGTCCCGAATTTAAAATCGGGTGCAGCTATTCCCGGGGAGAAGGGAAAAAGATTTTTGTGAACGACAGCCCCCTCGATCGCTTTTCTGACCTCATCGGCCAGGTACCCGTTGTAGTACTGAGCCCGCTCGATCTCAAGCTCACCAGTGAGGGACCGGTAGAGCGTCGAAGCTTCCTCGACAGTATGATCAGCCAGATATCGTCTGTATATCTGAGGCAGCTTATGGATTACAGAAAAATCAGAAAACAGAGAAACAAGCTGTTGCAGGAATACCGCGGGTCTCTCTCATCGCTTAAAACAATGCTGGAACCGTGGGATATTCAGCTATGTAAAACCGGTTCAGCCATCATCAAAAAGAGAGCTGATGTTTTACAGCGATTTCAAAACTATCTTTTAATGCAGTATCAAACCATAACCGGTTTAAAGCTTAAACCGTCGCTTACCTATCAAACCATTACGAAAAACAGAGATTCCGAAGATCACATATTTGATGATTTTATGCGTCTTCTGGAGGAAAACTTTGAGAAAGAAGCCGAACGGGAACAGACCATTATTGGCCCCCACCGGGATGAGATTCTGTTTTTCCTGGATGATATGGAGCTCCGGAATTTCGGTTCGCAGGGACAGCACCGGCTATTCTCCATGTCGCTGAAGATGGCGCAACTTTTTTACTACTCTGATGAGCTGGACGATCTCCCCATTATGCTACTGGATGATCTTTTTGGTAATTTAGATCAGCAGAAGACAGATACCATCACAGAAACGTTAAATAAACACGCCGGGCAAACATTTATTACCTCAGCATCGGATAAACCATTCGATCGATCTTTTTTCGACGGGGTTGAAAAAAATGCCTGGTTTACCGTTCAAAACGGTATTGTAGAAAGAAAATACTGATATGGCCTTTAGCAGATCCCCAAAATCGATGAATGAACTCCTGAAAGAGTTTATGAAGCGACTGCCTCAAAAAGCAGAGCTTAAGCGGGGAATGGTTCTTCATATCTGGCCAAAGGTTGTTGGAAGCCGTATTCAATCGGCGACCAAAAATTTAAAATTCAGGGGATCGACCCTAATGGTTACGGTAACGAGTGAAGCCTGGCGCCACGAAATTCATGCAAATCGTTACTCCATTGCAAAAAAGTTAAACGAAGAGGTTGATTCGAAAGTTGTAAAAGAAATTGTAGTACGCACATGATTGAATAATGTATATATTTACAGCTCATGGAATTTCTATCATTCATATCAGAACGTGTAAGGCGGTTTTTTACCGGAAGCGAAGACGATAAAACCAACGAAACCGATTCCCCCTCCTTTGAAGGAAAAGAGAAAGCCACGGCTTTTGGCATTGCTTTTTTAATTGCCCTTGGGCTTTGGGTTGTCGTTAACCTGAACCGTGACTTTAACGTTACCCTTGAGCTTCCCATAGCGGTCACCAGTGTTTCCGACGATATGATTATCAGCAGTGATGTGCCCGACACCATTCTCGTAGGTGTTACCGGCGAAGGCTGGAACCTCATCTCTATTTATAACAATCCCCCCAGGGTTATGCTGAATTCACAAACAGGAAACGAAATTAATGTTGCTGAACAGATTCGAAATCAAACGTCTGCACTAAATGAACTGAATATACTTCAGGTAGAGCCCTCCTTTATTACGATTGAAACGGAGCCAAAAGATGAAAAGGTCGTTCCACTTATTAACCGGGTCATGATAAATCCCCGCGAGCAGTACGGCGTAATTGGAGAGTCTGTTTTATCCCCCGACAGCGTTCAGATAACCGGAGCACGGTCTCGGCTCGAAGCAATTTCGAGCTGGACAACGCGTGAGCTAAGCCTGAATGATGTGGACGAAAATATTAGCCGGGAGATCCCACTAACAGAATCGGAAAACGGACTGATTATATCTCCGTCAACGGCCACTCTTACCGCTGATATAGCTGAATTTACCGAGGCTGAGGTTCGTGTTCCCATCCGCACCCGTAATCTGCCAAGCGGAGAAGCCGTTACGTTCAACCCCTCCTTTGTAACGGTACTCTTTGATGTACCCATTGAAGAGTACTCCATGGTAGAAGGCACCCGGCCATTTATTGCCTATGTGGACTACAGCGTTCTCCAACAGGATGACACCGGGCGAATTTCCCCCAGAATTGAAGTACAGGAGGTGGATTACCATCTGCGGCTTCGCACATTTCAACCCCCGAGGGTTTCATACTTTATGGTCGTTTCCGACTGAGATATCGAAACCTAAATCCATTCGATTACTCATCGAATTCAGCCTAATGGTTGGCCGCTAGCTCTTCCTCGTAGGGTCTCAAAACATCCTCAAGCTCTGCAGCGTCAGGATAGAGTTTCAGAATTTTCAATAATACTTCATCAACCAGAACATCCGGGCAGGAAGCCCCTGAAGTGAGCGCAATTTTGAGTGGTTTTTCTCCCTGTGGCAGCCAGTTTTTTGTTGTCTTCATCTCTTTTTCCCACTGGTTAAAGTGGGTGATGGACTTACCGTTTTTGAATTCACCCGCATCCCGGATGTGATACGTTGGGCAGTGGTGCTCAAGGATTTCTACAAGGTGCATTGTATTTGATGAGTTATAGCCCCCAACTACAATGGCAATGTCGGGGTTAGCATCAGCAAGAGCATAGGTTGCCGACTGATTTTCGTTCGTTGCATAGCAAAGCGTATCAGATGTATCCGCAAAATGATTGAGCACATTTTCCTCTCCGAATCGCTCTGTCGCTGCTTTTTTCAGGATATCCATCACCTCCTGGGTTTCGGTTGCCAGCATAGTGGTTTGATTGATCACGCCAAAAAATTCCATATGCCTCAACGGATCGAACCCTTCCGTACTTTTATGGCCAAAATATTTATCAAAATCAGTAAGCGGACGTTCTTCCGTCATAATTTCGGCCAGGATTTCTGCTTCTTCCGGGTTCAATACCACAACAACAGGAGAGTGATCGGCACTCTGCGAAAACGTTGCCCGGGTCTCTTCGTGCTCGTGCTTTCCATGCACCACCAGGCTGTACCCTTTTTTACCAAGCTGATGCCCCCGTTTCCAAACTTTCTCCACAAACGGGCAGGTGGTATTGTATTGATATGGATCGATTCCCTGCTTCTGCAGTTTTTCCTGAATCTCGATGGTTGTACCGAAGGCCGGCACTATAACAATATCATCTTCCTGCAGGCTCTCTAACGGAATTCGTGTACTCCCGTCCGTGTCAAACAGAAATTTTACACCCCGTTTAAGTAAATCTTCATTAACGGTTGGATTGTGGATCATTTCACTAAGCAGATAGATATTTTTTCCGGGATTTTCCTCCACCGTTCGATACGCAATATCAATGGCGTTCTCCACGCCATAGCAAAACCCAAAGTGTCTGGGAATCAGAAACGTAACCGGCCCAAATTCCAGAGATGTAGGTGCCAGATCCTTTTTCCGGGGATCCGTTATTTTACTGGCCTCTTTCACTTTTCGGATGACCGGAGACTTATACATCGCCGGAATTTCAAACTCTTTTCTTGCCATAAAACTGTATTCCTGCTGCCGTTTTTACTGGCATATTAATTTTCTGATAAAACGATTTTGCTGCATCAAAGATACAAACTTTAACCTGAAAACGCGCTTTTACGGCAGATGATTCAAAATTTGAGATCAGATGACAAACTAATATATTATTCTAAATACCTTCAACTATGAGAATCACACGAATTACAATTGATCACAGCCTGCTGCGAATTTATTTTGGATTCCTGGGATTTTCAGGTGCAGCCATCGCGGTTGGCCATGTATACCTTTTTTTAACGGGCCAACCTTCTGTTCAATGGTATATGCCAGCTCTTTTCGGGACAATTATGGCAGTTGGAGGGCTTTTGGTAGTTTCTGGGTTTTATACACCTTCACTACCTGAAATCACTCTTACCAAAGATGAAATTCTGCTTAAAAGAGGTGGTGGCTATCCTTTAACAACATTTCGATGGGATAATCTGAAAAGCGTGGTGCTTGCTAACAAATCAATTACTATTCAGTATGCAAAAACTGGTTTAAAAGATTCCATGCGCATTCCATTTTCATTTCGGTTTAAAAAACTTGATGAACTAGAAAGTGCCCTCGCCGAAGCCTGTGAGCGTAACAATATAACGTTCATCAAACATGTATGAATTTCTACATTGACGAGTATCTATTGTTGAACAATCTCTAATTCAGCAGTATCTCTGAAAGATCTTCCCGCAATAGACGTATATTTGGGTAGCTGCCAGTACTATCAGGCCCCAGATGTTGGCGATTCGTCAACAAAATAAAAAGCCGGTCGGTCTCCGGACTCACAACCAGGTTGGTGCCCGTAAAACCTGTATGCCCAAAACTATTTTCAGGAATATTTTCCCCATGAATCCAGGAGTCATTCATCATCCATCCCAGCGCCTGTCCGTTTTGATCGGGTGTGAGAAAAAGTTCAATGGTCTCCGGTTTAATCAGCTGTTCACCATTCAACTGTCCGTTATTCAGTACGATTTCCAACAACTGGTATATATCTGATACGTTTGAAAACAGTCCCGCATGACCCGCAACTCCGCCATGCGTATACCATGCGTTTCCATCGTTCACTTCACCCTTAAGCGTATGGGTACGCCACTTCTTCCAGATATTCGGGTCAATATCAATGGTATAACCAAAATCGTCATCATGCACCATTTTCTTTTCAAACGGATTGCCGTGCGAAGTAGATACGATCTTGGGAAAGATCGTCGTATCTGGATTGAAAAGGGTAGATCTCAAACCAATCGGTCGATATACATCATCAACCAGATATTGGTCGAGCGGTTTTCCGGATAAGGACTCAACCAAATCCCCTAAAACCATAAATCCAAAGTCGCTGTAGCTCCTGTTCTCACCCAGAATACTATTCAGTGGGTAATCCGCAATCCATTCCAACCGTTCTTCAGCAGAGTCTGCTACATAATATGACGGATACCAGGGAATGAGTCCCGAAGTGTGACGAAGTAGTTGTTCAATGACTATTTGCTCTTTATCATCTGTTTTAAATTCAGGGATGTATTGCGAAACCGGATCATCAACTTCAAAGGCGTCCCGGCTGTGCAACACCATCAAGGCGTATGTCGTTGCCAGAACTTTTGTCAGCGATGCAAGATCGAAAAGGTGTTCCGTTGTCATCACTTCAGGCACGGGTATTCGTGAAAGTGTAGAATCGTAAAGAGTCGCGTAGCCAAATGCCTTTTCATGTAAGATGCCATCTGATGAACCAACCAATAAAACCGCGCCGGTAAACAGGGAATCATCCAAGGCTGTGGAAATCAACAGATCAGCTTTTTCTAACGATTGCCGGTTTATTGTATCGTGTTTGCTGCATGAAAGAAGCAAAAAAAGGAGCACCACCAAATTGAAATGAAGGAATCGTATTAAATACATTAGCAAATTGCCTTCTTATTGAAATATTCATCTAATGTAACCTAAATTGGAGATAAAATGTAAGCACCCACAATACCTTCCGCCCCGTAAATCGTTTTGTTATGACTAATGATTGGCTGTATGCCTTTTACTACTGCCCGTTTCTGGTCTGAATAACCTGTATGATGTTAGTTTACCTTGAGATTTCTGAGGCTCATCGGCGGGCATCAGGTTCACATAATCCCAGCGTACGGCATGGGCTCCAACATCATCAGCGAATGTGGCCACACCGGCAAAACCACCCGTAAAGGAGTCATCCGAAAAACCGATGATGTATTCCTCATTTATGTAAATATCAAACCTGCCACCGTTTACATTTACCGCTACTGCATTATAATTACCCAAACCGGGACTTAGCTGTTCAACAGGCACCCAAGGCAGCAGATTTGTTTCCGTACCTTCATCAATTTTCCAAACACTGCCGAATCCATCTTGAGTAATTGATATTTGATAACCGCTAACAGGTGATTGGTACGACATAAATCCATTAGACCGTATAAATATTGTGATAGAGTTCTCAATTCCCTCTATTGATTCCAACCTGGCTACACGGGTTTCTATTTTAAAACTGGTAAAATGCTTATTGAAGTAAGCACCACCCCAGGTATCATTACCGATTCCGTCGGAATTAAATTGCAGATTCCCATTATCAACGGAAAATCTTGAATCGGAAAAAAGCCAATTGTTTACTTCTTCGTTCTCAAAATCCTCTTCAAATCCGAATGAAAAACCGGCATTTATAACTTTCTCATCATCCATGGAAATTATAACAGGATTTTCGTCTCCGTCCAGGTCGCCGCTCCACGATTCAAATTCCCATTCATTATCAGGGGTAGCTGTCAACTCCACCATGGTTCCCGCATCATAATCGGTTTTGGGTGTTACTATAGTTTCAGAGACATTTCCATTTCCGCTCGTTGTAACTGTAAGTGAATAAATAAGTTTTTCGAATAGGGCATTGACACTCATATTTTTACTCACGGTAATGGAAGCCGGGTTATTGCTACCGCTAAGGTCACCATTCCACTCTTTAAAGATCCAATTTTGATTTGCAGATGCAGAAATCTGAACTTGTTCACCGACTTCAAATTGCCCGGATGAGGGGGATAAGGTACCGGCTTCTGCTGGCGTGACAGTGGTGTCCAGGGTATAGATTTCAACATCGTTACTGTCGCTGCTACCAGAGCACCCTGCAAGCAGGATTGTAAAAATAAATAATAAACTGTACTGTAAATTTATTGATTTCATAGTGCGATACATTGTTTTCTTTTTAGGCCACCTGCCTGTTATTTCACCTTCTTTTTAATTATGCAATAAAGTGGGCGGAATCAGATCACTTCTGCAGATTGAATTTTTTACCTGCCTGACCCAAATATTAGATATTGGTGAGTTTGAATTTTTTGAATCTGGGGTATTGCTTTAGTGAGTTTAAAGCCCAGGAATTTGTTTAATATGGCGAGCGCTGTCACAAACTTAATTTATCTGCTCAGATACTTCATCATCAAGAGGATTAAAACTGAATCGGCATCATTCTCTGTACTAAATACCATGCAGGGAATCCAAAAAAAATACGTACCTTGACAGATTAATTTATTGACGATCCCCATTTACCCGATCTGCAGATCTATTTTGCCTCTCTTTTAACCAAGATGCACTTCTGAATGTTTATAAAACGCGCGCAGGACGGGAAGTAACTCCAGATACAACACAAGAGTGGAGCGATGCGCGTGGTGAGCGGCAAAATCACATATTAACTCAATTTTTTTATGAAAGATTCTTCTTTTTCGGAGCTGAATATCAGCCCCGAAATTCTAAAAGCAATTAATGAAATGGGCTTCGAAGCTCCAACCTCGATACAGACTCGCTGTATTCCTCAAATTTTAGAAGGAAAAGACCTCGTGGGTCATGCACAAACCGGAACCGGTAAAACGGCTGCATTCGGAATCCCGGCTCTGCAAATGGCAAATAAAGGCTCCAATACGCCGAGCGTTCTCATTCTATGCCCCACTCGTGAACTTGCCATACAGGTAACGGGCGAACTGATTAAACTCGCTAAATTTACAGACGGTATTTATACCCTGCCTGTATATGGTGGTCAGCCAATCAGCAGGCAATTAAAGGCGCTTAAAAAAGGTGCGCAAATTGTTGTTGGTACACCGGGCCGTGTTATTGACCACCTGAAACGGGGCACACTGAAACTTGGAAGCCTCAAAATGGTCATCCTGGACGAAGCCGATGAAATGCTGAATATGGGATTTCGTGAAGATCTCGAAGAAATTCTGAGCTACAGTAAAGGAAAATCCCAAACGGTAATGTTTTCGGCCACGGTTCCCAAAACCATCCGAAATATCATGAACCGGTGGATGGAAAATCCCGAAATGGTAAAGGTGGAAGGAAAAGCTGAAACAGCTGCAGGAATTGATCAATATTACATGGAGGTTCGCGATTCCATGAGAACAGAAGCTATTTCGCGCGTAATGGATATGTCGAATTTTAAGCTGGCTCTTATCTTTTGCAACACCAAACGAAAGTGCGATTCGCTGGTTCAGGAGCTTCAATCCAGGGGATATTCTGCTGATGCACTTCACGGTGATATGAACCAGAACGTGCGGGATAAAGTGATGAATAAATTCAGGTCCGGAAGAATTGATATCCTTGTAGCCACCGATGTGGCTGCGCGAGGACTGGATGTGGATGAAATAGATGTGGTTTTTAACTACGATATTCCAAACGATCCTGAATATTACGTACACAGAATCGGGCGCACAGGCAGGGCGGGCAGATCCGGTATGGCCATTACATTTTCGGCAGGCCGCAAAAACAAGAGCCTCCGGTTTATTGAAAAAATGATCCGGACTCAATTACAGCCTCTGCCAATGCCATCAGCAAAAGAGGTGAAATTGTCCAAAATGGACAACCACCTCGAAGAGATGATAGATACCCTGCAAGAGGGCGGTTTAAGAGAATATATCGAACAGCTTGAGCCGATTGCTGAAGGCGACTTTACTCCGATTGAGATTGCCGCTGCACTTTTTAAGATGAGACTTGAGAACAATAAAATCGACCTGAATGCTGAACCCGAGCAGCAAATACCCGTAGAGGAGTATTACGGAAGAAAAAAGAAAACTCATAAAAAAAGACATAAAAGACGCAAGTACTGAAACTTAGATTAAAGGCGGAAAGCAGCAAGTAAGGGCATTCAGAACACCGTTCAATGCCCGATACTTGTTACTTAAGATCCAGACCCAACTACCGCCCTACGAAAAACACAGCGTTCGCAACGAACAATTTCCCATTCTCCCAAAACCCTCTGAACAGCGGATTATCAATAAAATATACCACCTGTCCGCTTCCGTGTCTCTGCACCCCGAAGCTGAGTGTGTGCTCCAGGTTCGCTTTCGCTTCCACTCCGGCAAAGCCGCTTCTATGGGCATCCTCCTGTACACTGCCAACATTCCAGCCTGAGTTTAAATAGCTAAACGCCGATGCGTCAGTTTTAAGCGAGAAATATTCATCAGGATATCCAAAGCCCAGCGGGTGTGTATTGTCAACATCTACTCTAAAGATGGATCCCGGCGTTCGACTGGTCGCGGCTCTTCGGTCTCTTCCCTGATAGGGCTGGAGCTGCTCTTCTATTGATGGATTTTCTTCACCGCTCTCTGCTACTTTTCGCTGAAGCTGAAACCCATCACGGCCGGCCAGCAACCTGTTAGTTCTGCCAAAGGTGATCAGAGTACCGCCATCACGCGTCCATTCGCTAATTTTTTCTATGGCTGAGTCGTTTAATACTCCGCTGTACGACCCTGACGGTATCACCATCACATCGTAATCAGCAAAATCCGTTCGGTTTACATCCGAGGCGTGAATAAGCGTTGCCGGGTAACCCAGCTGCTGATCGAAATAGTGCCAGATTTCTCCTGCGTTCAGGGATGATGTTCCTTCTCCCATTAAAACGGCCAGTTTAGGCTCACCGATGAAGCGAATATTTGAAGATCCAAAATCGGAACCGCTCTCTACAAACCCGGTTGTGCTGCCATAAAGAGCACGATTGTACATTTCTGCAGCATCTCGTACGATTTCATCAAACTGTGCCATCATTAAATGATTGTCTTTACGGGTAATGATGAGCGAACCTGCTGCATATTCCCGGCCATCTATCACAAACGGAATTTCACTAACTCGTGCTTTTACACCTCTTTTTGTGATTTCTGCCAGAAACCGGGCATCATGCATACTGTTCCACTTCGAAATATAGGCAAAAGGTTTTTCAGCCCCAGTTATACCCGGGCTCTGAAATTCATCAGCTGTAACTGGTTCTGAGGGTTCAATACGATTTTCAAGTGCATACCCATTCAACCCGAATCGATAATGCGCTTCCCACGCAGTAATATCATAAGTAAGCGAATCGGCAAGTTCAGGATCGGGCTCAAAAAGAACTCGAACAAGATTCCCCTGTGGCTGCCGGGCAGAGATCAAAATATCTTCAGGCTCCACAGAAACACGACTCCTTTCACCGGTGCTGTAATCGTAACCAATTTCTGTTTGTGATGAACCTGCACGCCCGTACTCTATCTCTTTACTATCAAGATCTGAAAGAAGATCGTAAACATTGTCGGGATGATTATCGGCCTTCACCACAAATGTTTTATAGGTGCCATCGGGGTTGTTCCTGGCTTTGTTGAAGTAATTCTTAAACTCGTTTACCATCTGCTCAGAATTCACGGAGGCCGTTTCAACGGTAGAGATTCCCGTGGTAAAATGCTGGAGAGCCCGCTGTTTGAGAGTGAGGGTGTCACCCACTGCACGCTCTACCGCAAGTCCTGAAAGGCTGTGCCCGGGCATTTCGTAGGTCATACCTATAGCACCGTGAAAAGTTGGCCAGGTATCGCCATAGCTGGGATAAAACAGATCAAACCGTTCTTTGGTAAAATAGAGCCAAAATGCATCATCGAAATATCCAACATGATTTTCACCGATAGTTGTCTGAAACTGTTTTTGCCAATCCGTTATTACATTATGATACGGTGCTGCGGCAGGAGCAAAGTAGTAGGGAGCGTTGAAGCCTTGTTCGTGGTAATCTACATGGATGTGGGGAAACCACTGCTTGTATACGCTGTATCGTTGCCGGGACTCAATCTGAGTTTGCCACGCCCAGTCTCGGTTCAGGTCGAACAGGTAGTGGTTGGGGCGACCGCCCGGCCAGGGTTCGTGGTGCTCTCTCGCTTCCAGGGCGGGATTTACTTCTGCTCCTTTCATTTGCCGGTACCAGTTAACATACCGTTCGCGACCGTCAGGATTTACCATCGGATCCATAATTACAACTGTATTTTCGAGCCAAACCTCTGTATCTGCCCTGCCGCTTCCCACCAGCTCGTAAATGGTGAGCATTGCTGCCTCGCTGCTTGATGTTTCATTTCCGTGAATGTTATAGCTAAGCCATACAATTCCTTTTTGATTCTCGGTTGGCTCGCCATCGAGCAGGCCGGTAAATTTCAGGTTATTTGTCCTGATTTCGTCAATATTTTCATGATTTTCCGGGCTTGTAATCACCAGATAGACCAACTCCCTGTTTTCGTTCGTGGTTCCATACTGCTCCAGTGTTACCTGATCAGACTCATCGGCGACGTGGCGCATATAATCCATCACAAGATGGTGCGGGGTCCAGCGTTCGCCAATTTCATATCCCAAAAAATCGGCCGGAGACTTTACTTGAGCAGTCAGAGAATCAGATAAAGAGACCCATAGCAGTAGCAAAAAGAGAGTGGTGCGTATAATTTTCATATCTGTTTTAAATAGTTAGTACGGCTTAAGAGGTGCTAAACTTAACTAAAAGCGATTTCTGCTAAAAGCCTGAACTGCGAGTTGTACAACTTTTTATATTTGGCATCATACCTGTCCAAAACATCTTGGAATTCATTAATAACTTCGTTTCTGTTCCTGCCGGATATATTTTATAGCAGATCAAAATCAAGCCCCTTCTATTTTCTGGCACCAAAGGCGCCCCTACTATAGTGCCATATGGCAGACGCCTTTTGGAGAGAAAGAGAACAAATCTCATTCGGAGTTGTAAATTTCTTTTACTTTCGTCAATCGTTTTGGAGGGGTGTGATTTGGCATAAAAAAATCCCTTTACCGAGTAAACGATAAAGGGACTTATATCAAATAAATTGCTTTTGTATTAATTAAGGGTGTAGTCGAGCGTAATTTCGCAACTCAGTAATTTCGAAATGGGGCATCCCTCTTTTGCACCTTTTGCGATTTCATCAAACTCGTCATCCGAAATGTCCGGTACAGTGGCTTTCAAAATAAGTTCACTTTTGGTAACTGCCCAACCGTCACCATCTTTATCGAGGCTCACTTTTGCATCAGTGTCAAGGGTGTCTGCCGTGTAACCGGCTTTACCAAGCTCTACACTCAGTGCCATTGCGTAGCAGCCTGCATGTGCTGCTGCAATTAATTCTTCAGGGTTTGTTCCTTTTTTGCCATCTTCGTTTTCGAAGCGAAGTTTTACCGAGTAGGGCTGACCGGAAAATGCCCCGCTTTGCGTGGTTAATTCACCTGAGCCTTCCGTTCCTGATCCTTTCCAAACTGCTTTTGCTGTTCTTTTCATAGATTTAGTTTTATTTTTTTATGATTAGTTTACTCTTCTACTATTAATAAAAGAGCATTTGACACTTTTCGTTCACCCAGCCGGTCGAATTCGAGATTATCGGAGGGGTAATTAACAATATTGTTTTCCGATTTTCCCCTGATCCACATTGTTGTTGAACCTCCGCCGTCTAAGTTCAAAGCAGATCCGGCTCCCAGATTATCCAATAGTTCTGCCGTTTCGGGGATGGTCATTCCATAGCCTTGAAAAGAGCGACCATCAACCGTAAGCAGCAGTAACCGGTTATCATCTGTGATAGCGAGAGCGGTTCGCGGGTGTCTGTTTTGATTAAATGAGTCGTTATTAAACATCTGAAGAGTGTCGGCCAGTATCAACAGCGGGCCAGATGTCAGTACATTTTCAAAAGAAGCCTCTGCCCAGCCCTCCTCAGGCCGTTTAATGATTACCGGCTCATTTGGCGTATTCCATGCCAGTCCACCATTTTCGGTATAAAGCTGCCGGTTTGGTGCCCCTCTTGCAATTATATCACCATCAACGCGCATAAAAACCACCGAACCACCCGCCCGTGTATCAAAAAAAGAGCCGTTTATGGCAATATCGGCTCCCGCCTGTTCGGCTAACGTACTGGTAAGAGCGAGTGTATCTTGTACGAATCCGATCTGTAAATCAGCATCGGTGCTGTCGAGCCATACCTCCACTAAATTAATGCTCTGTTTTGAGTCGTACAGACCATCTCCAAGATACGCTTTCCAATAAATCCCGGGACTTAACCGCTCGGTTTCCCACTCGAGGCTAAATCCTGCCTGCTCCATATTGCCTGGGGGCGGAGGGGGTAACTGGGCAACGGATGACCAAACGGAAGTAAAAGTCAGCGTAAGCAGAAATAAACTCTTTTTTAGAATCAAAACAGCAGGTTAGATTGAATGGTTGCACATCGAAAAATATACTTCGCACTACTCTGAAATAAAAATAACGGGTTCATGGTTTACCGGAAAATTGCAGGAATTTGCAATAAAACATTTCCTTCCTGCTTCCTGATGAAGCTTTATGGCAAGGCTTTTCTTTACTGGCTCGGTAATCGCTACTTCAGGCTTTAATACCACCATCTCAAAATGGCCGCTTCCGCTCTTCTCCTCACACATGGTTCCGATGGGTTCATCCCTATAGGAGGTAACAACAACATCATTTTCGGAACAGAGATGCAGGTACCACAGCATATGGCAGCACGAAATGGAAGCCAAAAAAAGTTCTTCCGGATTATATTTTGATGAGTCTCCCATAAATGAAGGATCTGAGCTTCCTGAAATCGCCGGTTTTCCTTTCGATTTTATCTGATGACTTCTGCTGTAAGAACGATAGCCTCTGGTTCCTGAACCAGAATTGCCTGTCCAGATAACGTCGGTTGTATAGGTATGAATATTCATAATGCGGATAAATCATTCATTGGTTATCGCTTAGTTTAATGAATTCATTTCATTTTTACATCGCTCTCAAACAGCCGGCAGAACCTGCGGTCTTTTGTTTAAAATTTCTTTTTTATTTCCATTGTTAAACGGATCAGATAAAAAAATTGAACATATCTGGCCTCTTTTATAACTCTATTCAAGCCATTAATTCTATTCTGTTTTTCGGGATTTGATTTTACCCAAACCGTTTACTTTCTGCTAAAAAATTATTTCAAAGGGTAACCTTGACCAGCATGTTGCGTAATGAAATGAAAGATCTGACGATTAATTTTCAAAATAGCTGAGCCATGAAATCAAAAAAAGTTTTACTGTTACTGATCGTGATAATCGTAGCCGGCGGAGGTATTTTTTACTACCTCAACGGGCAGTCGCAAGATGAGAAGAATAGCGAAGAACCACATGTTGTTGCCGAAATTGGCAGCGTGGTTGAAAAAGCCCTGGCTGTTGGGACTATTGAGCCGGACAACGAGATCGAAATAAAATCCAAAATTTCGGGTGTCGTAAAACAGATCTATGCACAGCCCGGGGATTTTGTTAGGGCGGGAGATCCGTTAATTGAAGTAAAACCTGACCCGACACCTCTTGAGCTTGCAGAGGCAAAAAGAAGCCTTGAGCGCACCGTATACGAAAAGGAAAATCTTTATACAGAGCTGGAGAGGATGAAAACTCTTCGTGAAAAGAACCTGATATCGCAGCAGGAGTACGACCGAACTGAACAACAGTACAAAGATGTAGAAGTACGCGAACAAATTAGCCGGGAGCGTCTTCAGCTGTTGGAAACAGGAAGAATCATGATGGATGACACTCTTATCGAATCTGTAATTCGGTCTCCAATTGATGGATATATCCTTGAAAAAATGGTGGATGTTGGTGAACCGGTTGTGCCCCTCACAACCTACCAGGCCGGAACAGCCCTGATGAGCCTTGCGGGAATGGACCAGCTTCTTTTTAAAGGTACCGTTGATGAAATTGATGTCGGCAAAATGATTGAGGGAATGCCTGCTGAAATAAAAATTGGTGCACTTCCCGGCCAAACCATTGCGGGTGAGGTATCCCGAATTTCACTGAAAGCTATACAGGACGATAACGCCACTGTTTTTCCGGTTGAAATCCGAATTACAGACACACGCGGAGTTACACTCAGAGCAGGATACTCTGCCAACGCCGATATTATTATCGAACAGGTTGAAAATGCCGTTACCATACCTGAAAGAGTGGTTGTGATGAGAGATGGAAAATCATTCATCGAGGTGCCCGGTTCACAACCCGGCGAACGCGTTGAAAAAGAGATAGAACTTGGCCTGAGCGATGCGATAACAGTGGTAGTAGAAGAGGGCGTGGAAGAGGGTGAGAAAATTCTTGAACGTCCCGCAAAAACACTCACCATTCGATAACAGTCGAGGAATAGATCCAAAGCCTGGTGCATTTATATGACGTTATTTAATCACATAACAGAGCTTTTTCGAAATCTGAACCAACAGCGGCTTCGTAGCTTCCTCACAATATTTGGAATTATGTGGGGTACGGCTACGCTGATTCTTCTACTTGCTTTTGGAATGGGCTTTCGGGATCAAACCGTGCTGAATATGCGTGGCATGGGAGATCAGCTTGCCATCATGTTTCCCGGCCAAACCACAAAAGCATTTGAAGGGTATGGAATAGGACGCCCTATCCGATTTAAAGAGGCCGATGCAGAGCTTCTTGATAATCAGATTCCGGATATAGACGTGGCTACACCTGAATATATGAGAAGCTTGCAGGTTTCGTATGGCCAAAAAAGAAGGAACTCATCCATTGGAGGAGTTCATCCTGTGTACCAGGATCTGCGTAACGTATTTGAGCAACCCGGGGGTCGGTGGCTCAACAAAAGGGATATGGAAGAACGACGACGGGTCATCTTCCTCGGCAATAACCTTGCATTAAATCTTTTTGAAGATGAGGACCCCGTTGGAAAAACCGTATTGGTTCGTGACACACCCTTTACCGTTATCGGAGTGCTCCAGGAGAAGGTTCAAAACAGCTCCTATAACCAGCGTGACGAAGACCGGGCGTTTATTCCTGCATCCACTTTTTCCATGATGATGGGAACCGACCAAATCAATAATATTTTATATACCCCCGTTAATCCCGAATTGTCGCTCTCCATTCAGGATCAGGTTTATGAAGTGATGGGCAGAAAACACCGGTTTGATCCTGCAGACAAAGATGCCATAGGTCTATGGGACACAAATGAATTCTGGTCATTCATTAACATTATGTTTCTTGGAATAAATGGATTTTTAGGGCTGATTGGGTTTTTCACTCTGGCCGTTGGCGGCATCGGCGTAGCCAATATCATGTTTGTGGTCGTTCAGGAGCGTATGAAAGAGATCGGCATACGGCGTTCTGTTGGAGCCAGAAAGCACCATATTATGGGTCAGTTTTTTACAGAAACGTTTATGATTATTGGCATGGGAGCGGCCGCAGGCTATGGAATCGGATGGCTGCTTGTACAGGTCACACAAAATTTACCCATCAAAGAATTTGTAGGTGCCCCCTATTTCTCACCAACAGTGGGGCTGGTTGCGTTTGTCGTTCTCAGTATTGTTGGGTTCGCAGCAGGCCTTCTGCCTGCATGGCGCGCCTCACGGCTTGATATTGTTGAGTGTCTGCGAAGATAATGTATGTCTGATAATTAATATTTTAAACAAACCGATATGTGGAGCAATCTTTTCAGAGAATTTTTTAATGACCTGGGTAAACAGAAACTCCGGTCATTCTTAACGATACTTGCAATCGCATGGGGAACGCTTTCTGTTGTTCTGCTGCTCGCTTTTGGCAGGGGACTGGGAAACAGTATGATGGAAGGTATGCTGGGAGCCGGTAACCAGGTTTTGGTGATTTATGGCGGACAAACAAGTGTAAATTATGAAGGGCTCGGAGTGGGCCGTTCAATCCGGTTTACAGAAGACGATGTCGATTTGATCGATCGCGCAGTAACCGGGATTTCTGAACTGAGTCCGCAGTATGGGCAATGGGGAGTTCGGCTGGAACACGGCGAGCAAATAACCACGACCTATATGGAGGGTGTAAATCCTGATTTTGAAATTATGCGAACCATGTACCCCGCTGCAGGAGGTCGTTTTATCAATGAAAAAGATGTAGATGAGCAGCGCCGGACACTTTTTCTTGGGGATGAAATTGCAAAAACCCTGTTTCTGGATGAAGATCCGGTGGGCAAGCAGGTAAAACTGAATAATATGCCGTTTACGGTCGTAGGGGTGATGAAACCGAAAATGCAAACATCCATGAACAATGGCCCGGATGCCCAACGGGCGATTATTCCATACACAACATTTCGTAATATCTATGGAAACAGAAATGTAGGCTCAATTTTGGTTCGCCCTCAGGACCCAGCTCTACAGGAAGAGATTAAAACTGAAATTACGGCCCTCCTTTCATCAAAATATAAATTTGACCCGGCAGATGAACAGGCGATGCCCATTTGGGATTTTATTGAACAGGAAGAGATGAATCAAAAAGTGTCTACCGGACTCGAAATTTTCCTGTTTACAATTGGATTTTTTACCCTCATGATTGCTGGGGTCGGGGTAGCAAATATTATGTTTGT
>DATGBT010000182.1:0-10157 GCA_035312505.1 Balneolaceae bacterium
AGATATGTCGTCGGTATTAATCTCCAGTTCAGCATTTAGGCCACTGATTTCGGCATTGGCCCAAAATCCTTTTGTGGGATGAAAAAAATCACCCGCGGGCGGCAGCGAGCCAACAGGAACGGAATAAAAATAGGCAACCGCCCCCATCAGGAGAACAGATAACAGCAGTAATACTTTACGGTTCATCGTGAAAAGTTAGATTAAGTGATGAAATATCATAGTAAAATTTTCACCATACAGAGACAACCCAAACCTGAAGAAGGTCCTAAAAGGAAAAAATAAGGCTGTTTTCCAGCTCGTAAGTAACTTTGGGGATGTCTATGATCGGGCTGGCATCATTCGTCATCACAAAACTGACGGCCAGGGTAATATGTTTGCTCAGTTTTACCCCCAGCTGACTTTCAAGAGTGGCCCGAGGTTCTAAAAATCTATCAGGGCGGGCCTGATAATAGCCGATGAGCAGAAGCGAAGCGTTCTCACTTACCGAGCCGCGCAGTGCCACGTTACTCGTTGACTTCAAAAATGTGTTCTCAATATTTTCGCCTTCTTCGGGATCCCACTCCTCATTTTCTGCCATTAACCCGGTTGAAAATGTTCCCGAAAGACGTTCCGTCGTTAAAAACCGATACCGAATGCCCACACCTGCAAGACGGCGGTTCGTTAGGCCGAGGTTATTATTATACTGATACTGCAAAAAAAGCTCTGGCGAGAATCGCTTTTTACTCCGAAATGTTGAACGGGCGTGAACATAGCCACTATTGATAATCGATGAGCCGTCTACATCCACAAACTCAAGGCTGCTAAGGAGAATGTAGTTATGTTTTTTTGATGTATAGAAAATCGCAGATTCATTTTCAGCCGTTGTAACACGGTCGTTATACTTCTCAATAGTCAGGTCCAGTCCTATTTCGCCTCCCCACCCCGTGGAGTCTGCCCCGCTTCTTGCGCGTTCAACATTCAAAATTTGGGCTGAGGCATCGGCCACAAGCAAAGCAGACACAGAAACTACGACAGCTGTTATAAATTTAAAAAAACTCATTAATTGTTTGTGTAATTAAGCTTTTATCCTGTGAATTTACCAGTAGAGCAGTTTCATGCAAAATACGCTTCCGCCACTTTTGATAAATTCGTATGTACTATACTCGTGAACAGAAAAACCGGCATCGCGAAGTTTTTTGTTTACATCGGTGCATCCCTGTTGAATGAGTACATTCTTTCCATCGGGACAGGTTGCATTTGCTGCAAATAGCTTTTCAGCTTCATATTTTGAAGCTTTTATTACCGTATCAAACATCTTATGGATCATTTCAAGTCCGGTTTCGGTAAAGGCATCAGCATAAATCATTACCGCATGTTCGTTCAGCATACACATACAGGTGTCGAGGTGATAAAATTTTTCGTCGACCAGCTCCAGTGCAATAACGGGCGTTTCCACTTTTTCAGAGATCTCCTCGTAGGCTCCTGCAGTTGTGCGAAACCCATATCCGCCCCAAATCAGTCTCTTTCTGAAATGCCACAGTGCATCTCCCATCCCCTCAAAACTTTTATCCTGATCACCACTAAGCTGCTGAACTTCGTAATCCAGGTCCTCAAAGTATTTTTGAATGCGCTTTACCTCCGGTTTTCGGAAATCCGAGTTCATGATACTCATTAGTACACCTTTCCGGCCGTCTTTATCAACATACGGCAGGCTCTGATTAGCACAAAAAACCATATCGGGAAGGTCCATGAGGCCGTCAATCGCATTCACATTAAAGCTAAGTTCTGCGAATCCGTCGAAAAGATGCTTCCACTCGTTCAGTGCCTGCATTTTATCAACTGCTCCCACATTTTTACTCATGTGAGGATTAATCACATATTTTATGTCGTAGTGTGTGGGACGCACCATCAGCACATTCGAGGGTGCCGGCATCGCCGGTACTTCACTCAGTGAAAAGTCTATTTGATCTGCTTTTGTGTAAACATTCTTCATAAATCCTGCTTTCTAAATTGTTAACCGATAGATCATGGTTCCCCTGTAGAGCCGCTCACTTTTCCTTTCAATCATCATCCCGGGTGGTTCATTCCCAAAGATTTTTTCTGATGTTGTCTGCATCGGACCGGACAATACTTTTGTTTAAAATAGCGATGTTCTTCTAAATATAAATATGCGTTTTTAGCTCTTTTGGTTAAAGGTTGAATCCCTTAGGTTTCATTATGATTTTAGATCCGAATCTCATCACACAGCTGGCCCCTCTCGATTTAAAAGCCCGCACCATCGTTGAAGGGTTTATATCGGGGCTTCACCGCAGCCCATACCATGGCTTTAGCGTGGAATTTGCCGAGCACCGCCCGTACAATCAGGGAGATGATTTTAAACATATCGACTGGAAAGTGTATGGTAAAACCGAACGATTTTATGTAAAGCGTTATGAGGCCGAAACCAATCTGCGCGCTCATGTGGTGCTGGACATCAGCTCGTCTATGAATTTTAAATATTTTGCCGAATGGAGCAAATTACGCTATTCCATACACTATGCGGCATCTCTAATCCATATGATGCACAAGCAGCGTGATGCCTGCGGGCTGGTTCTTTTTGATGATGAAATCCGTACAAATATACCCCCAAAATCATCATCCACTCATATACGCCATATTTTCGGCGAACTGGAGCGGCTTCTTGAATCAGAAAAAGTGAATAAACCTGAAAAAAGAAAATCTGCATCCGCAAAAGCCATTCACAAACTGGCCGAAAAGCTAAAACGGAGAAGCCTGGTTATCATCATTACAGACCTCTTCGAAAATGTACAGCATCATGAGGATCTCATCTCTTCCCTGCGCCACTTACGCCATCAGCAGCACGAAGTTCTTCTTTTTAATGTATTGGAGAATGAGAGTGAGCGCGAACTCAATTTTCCCGACGGGAAATTCCTTTTTGAAGATATGGAGACCGGTGCCGAGCTCGAAGTGATACCGGCTCAGATAAAAACAGATTATAAACAAAAAGTGCAGGAATATACACAGGCATTCCGCATTGCGTGCAGTGAAGCCGGTGTAGACTTCGAAGAGATCGACACCCAAAGCCCTTTTGAACTCGCTCTACTCGCCTACCTGAATAAACGAAAAAGGATGGGCTGATCCTCTACGTGACCTTGGTTCGCTGTAAAATTCTATTGAGCAGTGATGGCATCAGGCGCTTAATATAAATGGTAAGGATTTCTGTTCCCCCAATATAGATCTCATCTTTTCCACGCGCCAGTTTTGGAAACAGTTTCTCCGCAAACTCTTTAGGGTCCATCGCTTTCCTGTGAGCGTCACCCATTTCATTAAGCGGGGTTCCATCGGCCGTAAGAGCATTCTTTGACACATTGGTCTTCACAAAGCCCGGGCAAACCAGAGTAACTTCAATGTTATGCTCAAGAACCTCCTGCCGGAGGCAGTCGAACCAGCCGTGCAGTGCATGTTTCGATGCCGCGTATGACGATCTGTACTTTGTACCGATTTTTCCCATTACGCTCGAAATCACCACAATATGCCCAGCTTTTTGCTCTATCATACCCGGAAGCACCGCTTTCGTGAGGGCCACGGATCCAAAAAAGTTAACTTCCATCAGCTTTCGAATAGTTTCCATGGTCGAATCTACAGCGTAGGCACGCTGGCTGATTCCACCATTATTTATAAGCATATCTATGCTTCCAAACAGCGCACGGGCTTCTCCGGCTTTCTTATCGAATGAAGCAGAGTCCGTAAGATCGAGCGGTAAAATACGCACGTTCTCTTCGTGCCCGTGGCAGTTTTCCTTCACTCTCTGCAGCTCCTCACTTCTGCGTGCCGACAGAATTAAGCGGTTTCCTTTTTTGTTAAATTCATATGCCATGGCCTCCCCGAGGCCAGACGAAGCACCCGTAATCCACACTACTTTTTTTTCGAGATCCATTAGGTTATGCTGTTCATTATCAGGTTATAATCCACACTTTTTCTTGATTACTACAGATGGTAAAGAATCTTACCTACAAATCATTATTTTAAGACTAAAATTTTACAACAAACAACCACAGGTTGCCAAACAACATGATTCCAAAACATACTATTTTACTGGTTGAAGATGAAGTGGAACCGGCAGAGATGCTTGCCAACTTTCTGGAGATGGACGACTTTAAGGTGCTTCTTGCGCACGACGGCAAAAAGGCCGTGGAGCTTATCAATACCCGCGCAGGAGATATCCACCTCGCCATTCTGGATATAATGGTGCCCCATATTGACGGAAAAGAAATTTGCAGGATTATCAGGCAGCACCCTGTTTTAAAAAATATTCCCGTTATTTTCCTCACCGCAAGAGATGAAGAGAAAGATGAAATTGAAGGTCTTGAGCTCGGCGCCGACGACTACATACCCAAACCAGCCAGCCTCAAGCTTGTAAAAGCCCACGTAGAATCCCTTCTAAGAAGACAGCAGCCTCAAAACAGCAAATGGATACAGTATGGTGATCTCCTGCTCGATATAAACGGCAAAGACCTCTATCAAAACAAACAGCGGATTGAGCTCACATCAACCGAATACTCCCTGATTGAACTTTTTTTCCAGAATCCTAAACGCGTATACAGCCGCCAGGAGATTCTCGAACATATCGGGGGTGACGACAAATTTGTGTTTGATCGTACGGTTGACGTTCACATTAAAAATCTCAGGCTAAAGCTTGGCGACTCTTCCGACCTGATTAAAACGTACCGGGGTATTGGCTATGGAATGAACCGGGACATCATTCCTGTATGAGCATTCGCACCAAAATAGCCTGTACGTTCATTTTGCTGCTGATTTTTGGCATAACGGCCATCAGTAGCTACTCCATTCTCTTTATACGTAACTACCTTCTTGATGAAGGCGAAAACCAGATCATCAACGATACGGAGTGGCTCGCCATCACCATCGAAAATATGCAGGTGAACGCAGAATTTG
The DNA here is from genome assembly GCA_035312505.1 of Balneolaceae bacterium. Lineage (GTDB taxonomy): Bacteria > Bacteroidota > Rhodothermia > Balneolales > Balneolaceae > Rhodohalobacter. The sequence goes on from DATGBT010000182.1 coordinate 4,936, forward strand.
AGACGAATCTAAATGAGGCTGCCCGAACATCGGGATACAGGGTTGCGGTTTATGATGAGGATGGGAACCTTTTTGCCGATGTACCTTACAGTGAAGAACTTCAGGCGGAAGAGAAAATCTCCTCGGACATTGAATCCCTGATCTCTGACCAAAATGCGCCCCACCTCATCAGTGATAACGAAAATGAACAGCTGATTGCCTATACAGGTGTATCTGCGAGGAATAATCCTTCTCGCTATCTGCGAGTAAGCATTTTTATGGATCAAATTTATGAGCCCATCAAAACCATTCGATGGATTATCTACACAGGGATGTTTATTTCGATTGGCCTCGTTCTGCTGGTAAGCATATGGTTTTCCCGATATCTGTCGAAACCCATTTCCCAGCTCGAATCGGCAGCGCGAGAAATTGCCGGAGGAAATACCGACCAGACGCTGAATCTAGACCGGAACGATGAGTTTGGCAAACTTGCACACTCCCTGAACCAGATGGCAGAACGCCTTCGTGCAGACAACGCAGAGATGAAGCGCCTCTATGAGCGTCAAAATCAATTTTTTGCAGACATTACTCATGAAATTCGAAACCCGCTGCATACTGTTGCCGGCTCAATTGAAATGCTTCAGATGGATCAGCTGAGTGAAGAGCAGAGGCAAAAATATCTGCTCACCGCTGAGCGGCAGACACAGCGAATAAGCCGTCTCTTTCAGGACCTGGTCACCCTTCAAAAATACGATTCTGACAATAAATTTATCCAGCAAAAGACGTTCAATATCCAGTCGGTGATTCAGTTAATTGCCGAACTTCATGAGTCGAAGGCTCAGGAAAAAGGAATTGAGCTCAATTACAAAAACACACCGGTAAAGGTAAAAGGTGATCCCGATAAAATTGAGCAGGTGCTCGAAAATCTGCTTACAAATGCTATCAAGTTTACCAATGAGGGTGAAATTAACATGTCGGTACGCAGTGATGATAACGATGTGATCGTTGAAGTATCCGATACCGGAATCGGCATCACAAACGACCATTTAGATCGCCTTTTCGATCGCTTCTACCGAACCGATAAAGCGCGTTCGCGCGATAAGGGAGGCACAGGATTGGGACTGGCCGTAGTAAAAAGTATCCTCAGTGCACATCAGTCCGAAATTCGTGTTGAAAGTGAACCCGGAAAAGGATCTCGCTTCTGGTTTCGGCTCAAAAAAGCCTGAATAAACATATAATCACTATTTTAGACCGAATCTAAGTTACTGCTCTTCACTATTGCTTCATAAAAAAACAGTTGTTTAAGTTGATATAAAAAGACCTATCAACCCGATTTCCGATTTTATTTATGCGCATAGGAATTGTTTTAATGAATCTTGGTGGCCCTACCCATGAAGATAATGTACGCCTGTTCTTAAAAAACCTATTCAAAGACGAAGATATTATTAAGCTTGGCGGAGGTAAATTTCAAGAAGCCTTTGCCTCCATTATCTCCAAGTTCAGGGCTCCCAGCGTTGCTGAAGATTACAAAGAAATTAATGGTTGCCCCAAAGGCTGTACGGGAAATAAGCACTGCTTTAACAGGAAAAATAAAGTGGTTTCCGACTGCTGTTCACCTATTAACGGACTGACAGAAGCTCAGCGCCGTGCGCTCGAGAAACAGTTCAAGACAGTTTTACCGGAACATGACGTAAAAGTGTACACCTGCATGCGTTACTGGCTTCCTTTTGCCGATACCGTGATGGATGATATGGTCGAGGATGGTATTACTCACACCGTTTTGATGCCGCTCTACCCACAGTTTTCGTGGACAACCACCGGCAGCAGCTTTCGCGACTGGGAGAATGTTGTTCAGGAAAAATTTCCTGATGGCGAAAAGCCATGGAAAGAGTTTCACGTAAAGAATTATTATCTTAATGAGAGTTACCTCAGCGCCATAAACGACCGGATTGATGAGGCTCTCGATAGAATGGATGAAGAGACGAGAAACAAAACGCATTTTATTTTCAGCGCACACGGCACCCCGCTCCTCGAGGTTCGAAGCGGTGACCCCTATACGGTTGAAATCAAAGAGACGATGGAAGCCGTGATGGCACTCAGAGAGGAGAAAAACTCATACTGGCTTGGTTTCCAGTCGAAAGTAGGCCCACAAAAATGGACTCAGCCCAACACCGAAGACCTGGTCAGGCGTCATCTTGAATATGGAATTAAGAACTTCCTGATGATTCCTATTGCCTTTGTAACCGACCATATTGAAACGCTTTATGAACTTGGAGTGGAACTTGTTGAAGATCTGGAAGAAGAAGGTTTTGAGTTTGAAAATATGGAAGTGATGAAAGGGATAAACGATCATCCCCACTATATCAAAGCTCTTGCTGAGGAAGCACTCAATTGTCTGAAACACGAAATTCCGGCAGGCCAGATATCCTGGGAAACAGAAAATAACAGAAAAGCAGTTACGGCATAAAGGATGGTTCATCCAACAATTAAAGATTTCACAATCATTGGAATTAACCACTGGGACGCCCCTGTGGAAGTACGGGAGAAGTTTAGCCTTAGCCGTGCCAAACAGGAACGCATGCTCGAGGGAGCCCGCAGAGAGGGGATTAAAAGCCTTTTTGTAATCTCCACATGCAACCGCACCGAAGTATTTGCCCAGGGGGCCACTGCAAACGAACTGATTCGCCTCCTTACCTGCTACAGCGAGGGCACACTTGATGAATTTCATGATCATGGATTCGAATGCACAGGCGAGCGCGCCATCAATCACCTCTTTAAGGTAGCCACCGGGCTCGACTCACAGATTTTAGGTGACCTTCAGATCGTAAAACAGGTAAAAGAGGGATACGAGCTTGCATCCGCCAATAAGATGGTATCCGGCGAGCTCCACAGGCTGATACAGCACGTGTTTCGCGCTCATAAACGCTCAAGAAATGAAACCTCCCTCGGACAGGGAGCCGCTACGGTTGCCTATGCCGCGGTAACATTCGCCACCCGCACATTCGAAAATCTTCAGAATAAAAATATACTGTTGGTGGGCACCGGAAAAATTGGCAAGGTAACCTGCAAAAACCTTGTCAACCTGGGAGCAAGCAAGCTAACGCTCATCAACAGAACAAGAGATAAAGCAGAATTTGTAGCAGAAAAATTTAACCTCGAGGTAGCCGATATGGACCGGCTGCCCGAACAGATTGCAGATGCCGATTTGATTATTGTAGCCACCGGGGCCACCGAGCCGGTTATAACCATGGAACACATGGGGCCGTCTATCAAGAATCCCGGCTTTAAGATTATGCTTGATTTGTCTGTGCCGAGAAATATCGATCCTTCCGTTGCCTCTCTCGATTTTGTGGATGTCGCCAATATGGATATGCTAAGCGATGTTACGGACGAAGCCTACAAAAAACGGGAAAAAGAGGTGCCGCTCGTTAAGCAGATCATTGAGGATGAAAACTCCAATTACGAGCTGTGGCTCAGCGAACAGAAAGTGGTTCCTACCATTAAGGCACTTACCCAGAAGTTTGACTCTATCCGTGAAGACGAGCTTAATTTCTTCAAGCACAAAATAGAAACCGACGACTTCGACAAGATCGACAATATGACGCGCCGCATTGTAAATAAGATAGCGGCATTCAGCATCGAACATCTTCGCGACCACCATACCTCAGACGAAGTTGCAGAGATGGTAGCCGAAATGTTTAAGCTCGAAGCCCTCCAAAAACATGAATGACCCCATTCGTATTGGAACGCGGGACAGTGAACTTGCCACATGGCAGGCCAAAACCGTGGCCAAAAAACTTGAAGATGCCGGTTATCCTACAGAGGTCATCTTTATAAAATCGGAAGGAGACCTGGATCTCACAACCCCTCTCACCGAAATGGGCGGCAAGGGCGTGTTCACAAAAGCGCTGGATGACGCCCTGCTTGGCCATCAAATAGATGTTGCCGTTCACTCCTATAAAGATCTTCCTACGGAAAATCCGCTGCCTCTAGAGGTTTCTGCCGTTATGGAGCGAGAAGACCCCCGCGATAGCCTGGTAGCTCCGCTCGGTATAGATTTTTTGGACGATGAATCCGTAGCCGCTGTTGTTGCAACCAGCAGCAACCGAAGAAAAGCACAATGGCTGCATCGCTATCCCAACCACGAAATTACCAATATCCGGGGCAACGTGAATACTCGCTTGCGAAAGGTAAAAGAGAATGGCTGGCATGGAGCGATTTTTGCAGCTGCAGGCCTGAAACGCATACAGCTTGACCATCACATCTCTGCCTATCTCAACTGGATGATACCCGCACCCGCCCAGGGAGCGATGGCCGTAATGGTGCGAGAAAGTGACAAAAAAATGCGATCCATCACAAGTGAGCTGAACCACACTGATACTCAGTTTGCCACCAGCATTGAACGTGATCTTTTGAACGAAATGGAAGCCGGGTGCAGCGCTCCGGTTGGCGCTTATGCAACCATTCAGAATAATGAAGTAACACTCCGCGCTATTGCACTAAAAACCGACGGCAGCCTTCAGTACGATATTGAGCTTACTAAGTCGCTGTCTGACGCTAAAGACCTTGGCCGCCACGCAGCGCGTCAGTTGCTGAAGCAGGGAGCCGACAAGCTGCTTATCGATTAACCGTTCAGGCTTCAAACGATCTGCCTCTATGGACACGATGAAATACATACTGGTCACCCGCCCGCTATCCGATGCACAGCTCGAACTGGCTTCCGGGCTTGGATTGGAACCCACCATTGTTCCAGCGATAGATATATCATTCAGAGTTAACTGGTCGTCCATTCAGCAAAATCTAGACGACGCAGAAAATCCTGCTTTTGTATTCACTAGTAAAAACGGGGTGAAAGCTTTCGGACGGTTTCTGGAGCATGGTGGCAAACTCTCCTCCGAAGTCCCAATGTATACCGTTGGCCAAAAAACAGCAGAATATCTTTCCGATCTTGGATTTTCATCGAACACGCCCGAAGTACAGGATGCCACAGGCCTGGCAAAGCTCATCCTGCAGGATATACTCGATAGCAAACTTTCGTCAGAGGCCTCCATGCTACACTTTTGCGGTAACAAACGGCGCGACGAATTTCGGCAGTTTTTAAACGACAGCGATATTAAAGTCAGGGATATGGTTGTTTATAAAACTGAGCTCAACAAAATGGATCTGCCGAATAAGGAATTCAAAGCAGCCCTGTTTTACAGCCCGAGTGCCGTACAGGCATATCGAAAAAGCGGTGGGTTTCA
>DATGBT010000183.1:0-3057 GCA_035312505.1 Balneolaceae bacterium
AGACTGGTTGAAAAAAAAGGTTTCGATGTGGCACTTAAAGCTGCAAAGCTTCTTTCTGATGACAATAAGAATTTCACGCTTACTATTTTCGGAGACGGCCCTCTGATGCCCGGGCTGCAGGAGCTTAGCAAAAAGCTGGGACTTGAAAACACAGTAAATTTTTCAGGATTTCAGCCAATCAATAAAATTGTAGAGGCTCACAAAACCCATGGGCTGTTTATTGCGCCAAGTATTGCCGCAGACGACGGCGACATGGAAGGGTTACCTAATACTATTCTGGAGGCTATGGCGCTCGGCACACCCGTTGTTTCAACTCATCACGCCGCCATACCTGAAGTTATTGAACATGGAAAAACCGGCTTCCTGACCAGGGAACGAGATGAAGTACAACTGGCTCGAACTCTCTCAGATATTTTGGATGGGCGTTACAATCTCCACACTGTTCGCACCGAGGCCCGCAAAACCATTGAACGGCTTCATGATGTAAAAACGATGGCTTCTGATATTGAAAAACTCTATGACCGGGTAAGCTAAAGAGTTGCATCACGCATTATTTTCTGGATATCAGAAATTTCATCGATATCCACTCTTTAAACTGTTTTCGATCCTCGTCAGAAATCACCCCAACAACTGAACCTGCCGCAAAAAAGAGCAGAAGAAAGATTGCAATCACAAACAGAAGTCCGCCCGTACTGTTCTCTTCATTAATAAAATAGAACCGAAAGTACCAAACAGGAACGGCAATGAGGACTGAAAGTAGTACCACGCGCCCATAATATCCAAATGGCAGCACCTTCGTGGCTGGCAACTCCATGTGCCCACCAATTCTCTTTAGCGTAATCACCCAATTATATGTGTTGGCGATTAGTGTACCAAGGGCTGTACCGGTAATTCCATAAAAGTAGGTGAGCGGAATGCTGAGAATAATGTTCGCTGCAACCAGGTTCATACTCAAATAAAGCACTCCTTTTGTATCCCCGAAGGCTTGCAGAATGGAACCGTAATTGGTCACTCTCAACAGTACAATCAGGTTAAATATCTGAAATGGCAATACTGCATTGCTGTAATCGGTCGTATCCGTCTCAGCGATAAGGGCAATAAGGTCCGGAGCTGCTATAATAGCTGTAAACGTGAGCGGAACCACCAGTAAACTCACTTTCTTTATTCCTTTGTACCATAGTTCGAGTAACTCATCTTTTTTTGATTCAATCTGATATGCAACATAGCGGCTGATAAGCACCGACCCGACAGCAAAAGGGATGACCCGAATAATCGGCACCTCTTGTGCCCCAATTGTATATTCTGCATAGGCTGTTGCGGGAAGCATCACGGATACAACAAATTTATCTGCGTAACGATTAAGCTTGCTCACAAGTGATGAAAGGCCGAGCGGAACGGCAAAATCAATCTGATTTTTTACGGGGATATCGGAATCAGAAAGTTTGCCGGCCGGCAACACGATGTTTATCCAGATCGATGATCCCAAAAAACGAATCACTGCATATCCCATCAGTCCGTATACGGCAATGTTCAGGTCATAGCCAAAGCTTAGCGGACCCACCAGGCAGATAAAGATCAGGGCGCTTGTGAGCATCTCATACCAGGCAGCCTGGCTCTGCTTATCGGCAGCAAGAAGAATATTAGTTGTTGGCCACGTGGGAATTTCGAACAGTACTACAACGGCCATAAAGGGGATCAGATCCTGAACCTGCTCCACCGCAAGGAGCTCCCAGTCGGGCAGCAGAGAAGGCACTATAAAGCTTACTGCATAGACGAGAATAGCAGAAGCAATGGCTGTAACCAGCAGAATGGAAATCGTTTGCAGCACAAAACCACGCCTTGCACTGCCGGAAACCCGCTCAAAATAGTAAAACACACTTTCCGGGAATCCGAGCGTGGCAATATTCCTGGCTACTTCGTGAATCATCAACAGATAGCCAATGATGGCAAAGTCTGTTTTCGAGAGAAGCTTTATCGTTGCAATAACGATCGCCAGGTCCACCACCGTAGTAATGATTCTCGCAAAAACCACTACACCCGTTTTCTCTGTTAAACTGTTTCGGGCCTTAGTCATGCTCAGTTATTTGATCAAATATTCCTGCCAGCTCTTCAGCCTTTCTGCGGGACCCTATCTTTTTTTTCTGAGCGTCGGACAGAGGTTCTCTTCGCAGTGATTTAGCTCCCTCAACTGTTTTCTTAGAAGCCCATTCAGATATAATTCCCGCTGCGTTTGCCAACTCCCCGGGCCGGACGTGTTCTCCGGCCTGAAATTCTTTTATGATCTCCTCCACTTCGGGATTGGGTACAATTGATAAAATGGGTACATCCGTAATTAAATAATCCCACAATTTTGCCGGCACAATATTACCGCGCTCCGGATGTGTACTGAGCAGTAAAACGTCAGACTGTTGCAGTACTCTCGCTCCCTGCTCGGGTTTTACCTTTTGATGGAATACGAATTGCTCATCGACTCTCCGCTCCCGTAAACACCTTAACTGCTCGTCGTCTGGTTCTCCAAAGCTATGAACTTTAATTTTTGAAAAAGTTTCAGGTGATTGATGTCGAAGCTCTGTTAACATTTCAGCTATTGGGTCGATCGGGCTTAAACGGCGGAACGTACCAAAAAAAGTTATATTCAAATCATGACTTTTAAAACGGATTGCCGAATCATTCAAATCTTCTGTTTTTGGATCAATCGGTTCATTAGCAGCGTTGTAAATGACACCCGTTTTGCCATGCAGAAATTTGAAATTTTCCAGGTAATCCTTTTCGGCTGACCTTGACGTGAACACCACTTTTGAAGCGTGTTTGAGCACGTTGTATTCCAGTTTTTTATCCCAATACCTTGAAAATGATGATCTCTCCCTGAGAGAAACTCCGGAACGGGTCCATGGGTCCCTGAAATCACATATAAAGGGAACCGACAATTTTCTTGCCACTAAACTGCCCAGAACAAGAGACGACCATGGATCACCGGTGGCCCATACAATATCCGGTTTAGACGAAACCGCGTATCTCATCACTTTAAAATAGTGGAACAGATAGAAATAGATCCAT
>DATGBT010000184.1:0-13151 GCA_035312505.1 Balneolaceae bacterium
TGATTTTTGGATACGGCATTATCGGGAAGACGGTTATTTCTGGTATAAAAGTACCCTGCAAAGCATCTCAGGATGAACCTAAAATGGGTAAATCAGAAGTAATATCAAAGTACAAACATGTACTTACGGTTAAATACAATGTGAAATTACTCAAATACTCTATAAGAATTTCCAGTAATTGTAAGCTCATCACGGTAGCCAACTCTAAAAAGGGCTGTTTTTTTAGTGACCATCTGCTAACCGTTTGGCAACTGTATGCCATATCAGCCCGATGATGATCAGAGTGATTCCCCATATCCAGATTTCAGGATCGATCCAGAAGGCAAGGAAAAGGCAGCCAAAAAGGCCCAGGGCAGGGATTATTCGAGGATAGAGACGAAGCTCCTTTGGCATTAGAAACGCAGATAAATTTGTGATAGAGTAGTAGATAAGCACGGTAAATGCGCTGAAGGACCATGTGAAAACCACATCGCCGCTGAGCACTAGAGCGCCGATAATGATGCTCGTTGTAATGACGGCCGGTACCGGACTTTTAGTTCCTGCATGAACCCTGGATAGCGCAAAAGGAACGTCCCGGCGGCGTGCCATTCCCAATAGTACACGGGAGAGCCCTAAAATAAGGTTCAAAAGCACACCCAGCATGGCAGTTACTGCGGCAAATGTAATTACAGGGCCAATAACAGGAACGGAAAGCGCCTGTGCCACAACCATCAGCGGTGCTGCTTCGCCGTCAACAGTCGATCCAAATGCATCAGGCCCGAGTACAGAAAGTGCGGTTACGGTAATCATCAGATAGAGAAGGACGATCACCACCATCGCCAGAATAATCGCTTTGGGTATGGTTGTTTTGGGCTCAGCCACCTCTTCGCCAAGCGTGGCGATACGGCCGTATCCGGTGTAGGCGACAAACATCAGGGCGGCGCCGTATAGTATTGAGGTTCCCGAAGTAGATTCCAGCGCACCTGTAAAAGGTTCGGTTGGTACCCCGCTTACAATTAGCGCAGTAACAACGAGGGCCAGAAGTCCGGCAATGGTAATGCTTACAATATATTTATTAGCGGAGTTACTTCGTCTGATACCCCCGGAGACGAGAATGGTCATGAGTATCAAAATTACCAGCCCGGTTAAGACCAGGGCTCCATTTCCTGAAGTGATATTAAAAGCATAGAAAAGATAACCAGCGCATCCCAAAACAGCTGTGGCCGCGGAAGCCGATTTTGCCGTCATAAACATCCATCCGGCGGTAAAACCAAAATAGGAGTTTAAAAACCTATAGCCGTATTCATAGGTTCCGCCGCTTACGGGATGTGCCGAAGCAAGCTGCGCGCTGCTCAGTCCGTTTAGGGTTGCAAGAACAGCGGCCAGCGTAATAGAGATGATAACACCGCTGCCCGCAACCTGAGTGGCAATGGCAATACTCACAAAAATTCCGGTTCCAACAATAGATCCCAGCCCCATTAGAACTGCGCCGGGGGTTTTTATACTGCGTTCAAGCTCGTCATTCAAAAGATCTTCAATATAAATGTTGTTGATGATTTTGAAGATTGAGTATACAAAGAAAGTGCGGGTTTCAGAAAAACTATCAGATCATATTGTTATAAAACGGAAACTTTCGTTTACTAAGTGAAACGAGCAGAATGATTAACGAGATCAAAAAAATATGAGCATTCACAATGAATGGTATGTAAAGTACACCTATTACATCGCTGCGCTATGTATAACGGTATTTGCGATGATAATGGCAAAATCGGTGATTGTTCCGCTGCTGTTCTCACTCTTTTTTTCCATACTGCTCGCCCCGATATCGAGCTGGCTTGAACGCTACAACATTCCGAGGATGCTTTCGTCTTTGGCAGCGCTGCTGGTTGGAATATTGGTGCTCTTTGGTATCGGATTCTTCTTTTATTCGCAGATGACAGATTTCGCTGCCGATGCCGAGATGTTTACCGACCGTCTTGAAGAGCTTTTGAACTCCCTGGAGGGCTTTTTATCGGCCTGGTTTTCGATTGAAGGGGAAATTAACCTTGACAGAATTGTTACGGAGCTTGCCGCCTTTATCCAGGATAATATGACATCCCTTACCCGCGGCCTGAGCGGAGCAGCTTCTGCCATAACCACCTTCTTCCTGGTGCCCATTTTCATGTATCTCATCCTGTTGCTTCGGGGCATGCTAAAAACATTTTTGCTAATGGCTTTTGGAGGAGATAACGGTAAAGAACGAGAGCGGGTAGAGGTTATCATCTCCAAAATTAAGATTCTTGTGCAGCGCTATATTGCCGGATTATTGATGGTTATTACGATTTTGGCCATTCTCTACTCCACGTTACTTACAGTGATAGGAATCGATCACGCTATTTTCTTTGGGTCGTTTGCAGCCATGCTGAATGTTATCCCGTTCATCGGGCCGTTTTTAGGATCCATCCTTCCGATTTTATACGCTCTCATCACCATGGATTCACTGATCTATCCGTTGATCATCATTGCAGGGTTTTATGTGGTACAGATGCTTGAGGGGAACCTGTTCACGCCCGTTATTGTCGGCAGCCAGGTGAGTATGAATGCACTGGCCACCTTGATATTGATTTTTGTTGGAGCTCAAATCTGGGGGCTCTCCGGAATGATTTTATTCATCCCTCTGGGTGCAATTCTTAAAATAATATTTGATGAAGTGGACTCTTTGAAGCACTATGGATATATCCTGGGCAGATCAGAGGAGGAAAAGACCCGGAAAAAAGGGAAATTTGCAAAAAAAGTAAGCTCAATGACTCGGAAGAAATCAGAAAAGAAAAACAGTGAACCTGAAACGGAGTAATGAATATGAAAAACCACCTGCTTTTACTATTTCTGGTAATGGCTTTTGTAAGCACATGCAAGGCTCAAACAAAAGATGTGATCGTCCTTCAAAATGTGAAACTGCTCACCATGGAGAGCGAAGAAATTCTGGAAGGCAAAAGTGTGATTATTCGCGGAGGAGTTATTGATTGGGTTGGGAATGCCGGAGAAGCAGATATACCTGATAACGCCACAGTTATTAAGGGTGACTATTATGTAATGCCGGGACTGGCCGAAATGCATGCACACATTCCCTCATCGGGACAAACACAAGAGCAGATGGAGCAGACGCTCGCTCTCTATTTAACGCAGGGAATTACCACAGTAAGAGGGATGCTTGGTGCTCCGGTTCATCTTGAAATGAGAGAACAAGCAAAAAGCCCCGGTTTTTTTAGCCCGAGAATTTTTACGTCCGGACCATCCTTTAACGGGAATACAGCAACAGACACGGAAACAACCCGGCAAATGGTCCGTGAGCAGGCAGAAGCCGGGTATGATCTGCTGAAGCTTCATCCCGGAATTACTCTTGAAAATTTTGAAGCCCTTGCAGACGAGGCAAAATCACAGGGTATTGAATTTTCAGGACATATTTCTGCCAGGGTTGGCCTGGAACGTACACTTGCGGCAGGACAGGGGACCATAGAGCACATCGATCGGTTTATGGAATTTTTGGCCGGTGTTTCACCGGAAGACCGTGTGGACCCGAATATTATCTATTTTGGATACGATTTGACTCCGCAGGCAGACCATTCTAAAATAAATGAAGCAGCAAAGCTCACAGAAGAATCCGGTGTTTGGGTTGTACCCACCAATACACTACTTGAGAATGTGTTTAATCCCAACTTAACAACTGCAGAAATGCTCAAATGGCCTGGAATGGAACATATATCAGAATCTACAAAAGCCGGCTGGGCCAACTATGTTCAAAATCTTCGCCAGTCTGAAGATTATGATGCAGAGCAGGCCCGCGAGTTTCTTAGTATCAGAAAAGAACTGACCAAAGCTCTTCATGAAGAAGGTGCCGGACTGCTGCTTGGAGCAGACGCCCCGCAAATTTTTAATCCACCGGGTTATTCAACCCACAGAGAGCTTGCTCTACTGGTTGAATATGGTTTGTCTCCAATTGAAGCCATTAAAACAGGCACTGTAAATGTTGGAGTCTATCTGGGTGAAGCGGATAAAACAGGGAAAATTGCTCCCGGTTATAATGCCGACCTTATTTTACTCGATACAAACCCGCTTCAAAACCTTCCTTTCCATAATTCCATAGAGGGGGTGATTTATCGCGGGAGCTACGCCGATCGAGCTAAGCTGGATCAAATACTCGAAAACATAACTCCTTAAGGAATAGATAATGCAGCATGGCAAAAATCTGCATCAAAAAAATATTGCTTTTGCCACCCACAGGCTGAATATTGTTAAAGAGTACTACCAATTAGAGAAGAGGATTTGATGGGATCTGAACTGGCAGATAGCCTTGAGATAATGAAATATCTGCTGACGGCGCTAGCCGTTGGCCTGATGATTGGTGTGGAAAGAGGGTGGAGCAGCCGTTCGGAGCAGGAGGGAGAGCGTGTTGCGGGAATACGAACATTTAGCCTTATTGCCATTCTTGGTGGGCTCTCATCCATCGTGGGCAAAGAGATTGGAGAGTGGTTTATCGGTGTCGCCTTTGTATCGGTTGTTGTTTTGGTTTTAGCCGGGCATATACTTGAAGTGAAACAGAGCGGTGATAAGGGAATAACGACAGAGGTATCTACCTTACTTACGTTTATTTTAGCGGCATGGGCAGCAATGGGGTATCAACTCTATTCTCTGGTTGCAACCGTTATTGTCGTTACGATTTTGAGCCTCAAACCAGTTCTTCATCGATGGCTGTCCCGTTTGAAAGTTGAAGAGATCTATGCAGGTGTAAAACTGTTGATTATTTCAGTTGTTTTTCTTCCATTTCTGCCAAATCAGGGGTATGGTCCGTATGAAGCATTCAATCCCTACTGGATCTGGTGGATGGTTGTTCTGATATGCGGGATCTCATTTGTAGGATATTTTGCTATTAAATATGTAGGAAACCGTTTGGGAACCATAGTTACAGCCATTACCGGCGGTTTGGCCTCATCTACAGCGGTTACAATCAGCCTGGCACAGTTTGCCCGGCAATACAGCGCCGAAAAGCTGTTTATGGGAGGAGTTATGGTAGCCTCGTCCATTATGTTTGTAAGGGTGATGATTGAGGTCTCCATCGTTAACAGTGCACTGCTAGTGCAGCTGTGGATTCCCATCTTAATGATGTTCTTTAGCGTTTTGGGTTGCGGGTTCTGGCTGTGGAGGCGCAGTGAAATGCAGCATCATGAGCCCGAAATAGAGCTCAAAAATCCGTTTCAAATCAATACTGCACTGCAGTTTGGGTTACTCTTAGGGTTGATTCTGTTGCTTTCTGAGGCGATGAAAGATTGGTTTGGCGACAGCGGAATTTATATGCTCTCGATTGTTTCCGGGCTGATGGATGTGGATGCTATTACGCTTTCACTTGCTAAAATGGCAAAAGAGAGCATTTCAGAAACTGTGGCGATTATGGGTATTGTGCTGGCATCGGCCGTTAATACATTGGTAAAGGGATTTATTTTCTCGTTTATTGCGGGATTTCAGAAAAGCCTGTTGCTGATCGGCCTGCTGACACTATCAGTTATTCCCGGATTATTGGCGGCGATTTTTCTATTATTTATCTGATCTGGTTCAGGATTCCCAAAAAATATCAGCACTTAGGAATGGTTATCCACTGCATAAAATCCCCGCCATCTCCTCGTTTATCAGTGTTTTTTCCTCTTTTGGTTTCAATGGTATCCGGAAATTCTTCAGGAAAGAGAAAAACGGCTCCAATCAATATTTCTTCATTGGGAATACCAAGGAAAGCAAGGGTTTTCGGTTTCCGTAATATGCCACCCGAAGACCAATAGGCGTTGATGCCTCTGGAAGCTGCAGCCAGCAATAGGTTTTGAATGGCTGCTCCGGCCGCGGCAATATGTTCCATATTTTTTAAATTCGGATAAAATGTACGGGTCTTTTTCCGGGATGGTTCAGGGAGCCAGGTTGTTAAAATCAGCGCGTCGGCCGCTGCCAGCATTTGTCGTATTCCTTCCGGCGCTTTCATTGGTACCTCCCGATTCAGAGAGTCGAGTAAAGTTCTGCAGTTTACACCGTCGAGAACATAAAACCGCCACGGTTCTGCGCCTGGAAACCGCTCGCTTCGCCGGCTTTGGTGGCTTTCGTAATGAAACGGAGCTTTACCCGCGAGCTTTATGAGTTTTTCGATCAAAACCCTGAATTCATCCCCTTTTTGAACAGGAAGCGGATTTTGAGGGTCAGCTCTCAGTTTAAGTGTTTTTCGTTTCTGAATGGCGTCATCAACATTCATTTTTTTGATCTATTGGTTTTCATTATGCTCAGATTAATGGTGGCACGACTTGGAGTCGTCTTGCCACCAATTGATTCAGCTAATTCAGGAGAAAAGGACCTCTGAACCGCGTCCCAGTGATATCAGGGATTGATAGGTTTCAAGTTCTTTCTGAACATTCTTGTCAGTGAGATCAAGGGTCTGCCGTTTTTCGGCTGCCATATAGGCGGCCTGAACGAGATAGGTAACCTCGGCGCCGAAATTAAAGTCGAGCATGGCGTTATTCCCTTTCAAAAAAGAATCAACTGCATCCCGTATTTCAGTTGTGTAGCCATACAGATCTGCTTCATTGGGGTGAACGGCAAGGAGCCCTCGGCTTGCCGTCGATTTCTCCAGAGCGGTTTCTGCATCTGCAACACTATCTGCAGCTTCGTCTCCTATAAAAATTTCAAGAGGTGAAATCAGTGTGTTTACCTCCATGGCATAACCCGGGCCGAGCGCGTCCATAGATAATCGCAGCCCCTGCTTGTCGTACATCCAGGAGTCGGTAAACTGCGCTTTTACAAGCTGGCCGGTTTCCGGGTTTTTAAATGTGGCGATGCCTGTTGCGAAGTCTTCAGCCGGTGTGTCAGAATAGTCCACACCGAATCTTTCTTTAAGTTGTTTTTGATATTCCGGCTGGCCCCATTTAAGAAGGGAGGTGTCGCACTGCATGGCAACCGGTTCCAGGAATAAAGAATCTTTCCCTTCGGGAGTTAAAATGTGGCGACCAACGGCAATACTGTGACAGCCCATATCAGATAGAACCCCGCCGCCCTGCAGTGTTGGATCCCAAAACCAGGCGTTATGAGGACCGGCATGTTCCTCAGTACTTCTGGCGAGAGTGAAATTCCCCATCGCTTTTTGCTGAGGCCGAAGCTGGTGCAGCGCATTGTTAATGGCGTTCATGTGCAGCTGGTTTTCGAAATAGGCAGTGAGTAAATTGGCTTCATTGGCGAGTTCAACCATACGTTTTGCTTCAGCTACGGTGCGTCCCAGGGGTTTTTCACAGATAACGCCTTTTAGCGGTGCTCCCTTTTTTACAGATTCAGCAATCTCTTCCATTATAGAGAGGCGGGTATAATTAGGTGAAAAAATAGCAATTGCGTCACAGTGATTGCACATTTCAGTAACTGAGTCGTACAGTGTGGGGTCTCCGAGTCCGTTATCGCGTGCATAGCTGGCCAGTTCATCTGCCCCTCCCCGGTTAAAAATTGCTGAAATTTCACAATTCCGTACTTGTGTCATGGATATTGCTAAAAATTTTGCAATAAAACCGGACCCTACAAATCCAATGGTTAGTTTATTCATAAGAAATCAATTTGGTAGTTCAGAGTAATAATTAGTTTAAGAATAGAAAACTGTAGCTAGTTGACCGTTAATATCGATAAGATGATTGAAAACTCAAGATCCCATTTGTAAAAAATCTATTGTATTGAAATCTGAAGACGTGGAAAAGGTGATTCTGACAAATAAATAGATAATTTTTGGTGTACTATGGGAAAAGGAATATTTACATTGCAGGTAGAAGTAAGCAGTGAGAATCAGAGATGCATCTAAACAACAGGAACAAATTAGGGGATATACATTATGCCTTATATTCATCAGCGCTTCGGAGATATGGGCCTTTTTATTTTACGGGCAGGAGTAGCCGTTATTTTTATCTTCGCAGGCTTCGATAAATTAATGGAAATCAATTCAACTGCAGAATTTCTTGAGGGACTAAATATACCTTATCCTGCAGTGATGGCATGGCTTCTTGCGATTACGGAATTTTTTGGAGGAATTTTAATTCTGTTCGGAGCCTACACTAAAGTTCCTGCCCTGTTGCTTGCCATTGTGATGATCGTTGCTATTTACACCACAAAATTGGACGGAAGTTTTGCTGATGCCAGGCTCAATATGTTGTTGTTGAGTGCCACGCTCGCTCTCTTTTTTACAGGAGCCGGAGACTATTCATTTGATTACAAAATTCGGAATCGGTAAGGTTGGCCCTGAATTTTAGTGTGAATAACACTATACCCCCATGTTTTTTCTCTCTCTTTTAAACTCTTCATTCGTTATAAGTCCCTGCTGCCAAAGTCCGGTTAAATATTCAAGTCTGTCAATAGAGCCTGCCGCTTCTGGTTCTTCTTTAGCAGCCTTGGTCTTTTGCTTTTCACGGATTAGCAACCGTTCTGCTTCTGCCGCCTGTAAAATAATATCCGCAATTTGTTGCGGGTTTTTGATCCCCCGTAGTTCCGTCGTTTTTGAATGAGTTTGAAGCTGAATGGTACCAATTGAAAACTGTTTATCGATCCATCGCTGGCTAACTGAGGCATCCGTGATGCTTGCAAGATCCGTTTTTTCGCTGTAAACGGGTGTGATAGCTTCAATTTCATGATCCGAAATTTTATAAACAGTGGAGCGAAGTTCTTTATGTTTCACATAGAGAAGAATAAGCCCCAAACCCAGGAATGGAACTAAAACGATTCCCAGCAAATACCACCAAAAATATGTGGCTTTAGCAGGATGCAGTAAAGTTAATTTGTCACTCATAAACTAAAATTTTTTGTTAGCTGTCTTTTTGTTAAACAGTTGACGGGGATTTGCCATTCGCAACATTATTAATATCATCTTATGAAGATAAATTGGTTGATATTTTAAACAAATTAGGGGTCATTTTTCACGAAGCATTCACAATAAAATGGTTCCTTTTTTGTATATTCTAAAGCTGTATAACCAAGCAATCTGTTTTGAAACTCTGGAAATATTTTGTCGCTGTCTGGATGACTGCAGTAATCACTGCGGGATTTCTCATCAAGATTCCCAATATCCCAATACTTGAGGAGTCTGCAAGAAATTTATTTCTGCATGTACCCATGTGGTTTACGATGATGGTTATGTTTACGATGGCTTTTTATTACAGTATTCGTTTTCTCAATAGCGAAGAGATGAAATGGGATACAAAAGCTGAAACCGTAACGCTTGTGGGGCTTCTTTTCGGAATTTGCGGGCTGCTAACAGGGTCTCTCTGGGCCAAATTTACCTGGGGTTCATGGTGGACATTTTCAGAACCACGCATGAACCTTTCAGCTCTCGCCATGATGATATTTGTGGCTTATTTTATCCTTCGTACAGCTTTTAATGATCCTGTGAAACGGGCAAAAATTTCTGCGGTATATAATATATTTGGTGTTACAACGATCCCATTTCTGCTCTATATCATACCAAGGCAGCTGCCAAGCTTACATCCCGGTGCAGACGGGAATCCTGCTTTTAGCGAAATAACGGCCCCCGAACTGAGGCTTATATTTTACCCGGCAGTAATAGGTTTTATCGGTTTGGCTATCTGGCTGGCCGACATCACACAGCGCTCAAAACAACTTAAAGCCCGGGCTGCAGAATTATGAAATTGATGAATATTATACAAGAATCCAGCCCGGCGGGCGTTGATACACTCACACAGAGCTACTCCGATAAATGGGAAGGCACTCAGGGCATAGAGCAGTCCTCAGAGTTTCTGCAGTTTATGGCATCCGGCGATCTCATATTTGTGGTACTCGGGGTGAGCCTTATTATTTGGTTCATTCTTCTTTTTTATATTATCAAAGTAGACCGTAATCTTAAAAAAATCGAAGAATCTATAAACTCCTCTGATGAAGCCTAAAATATTAATTGGTGTTGTTTCCATCGTTCTGTTTACCTCACTTCTGATGTATAACTTCGGTAATAGTATTAGCACATATGTGAATTTTGAACAGGCTGAGTCCAGATCGTCTGCCCATGTAATTGGGACCTGGGACGATACTCAGGATTACGGGTTTTCGAAAGAAACTATGCGTTTCACTTTCTATATGAAAGATCAGGATGGAAACGTACGTAGAGTAGTCTACCCAAAGCCGAAACCCAATAATTTTGAGGAGGCAACACAGCTTGTAGTGATAGGTGAAATGAGAAATAACTCTTTTCATGCAGATGAGATGCTGATGAAGTGTCCGTCGAAATATAATGACAGTGACGACCTCGAATTTGTAAACGCCGAAGAGAGCAGATAGATATGGTTGCTACAATTGGGAATGCACTTCTAAGCGGGGCATTTATTGTATCTATACTTGCCCTTATAACATATGCTGTAGCTTCAAATAGTGAAAACAGAAGGATACAGCGACTCTCTCACCTTCTTTGGGGTGTAAAAGGTCTCTTTATTTTTGGATCCTCTGTGGCTCTTATATGGCTGATCATGACGCACCAGTTCCAGTACTACTATGTGTGGAACTACACCAGCCTTGATCTCGAAACCAAGTATCTTTTCTCCGCATTTTATGGCGGACAGGAGGGAAGCTTTATGCTATGGACGTTTTTTGGCTTCCTAGTAGGGCTTGGGTTAATATTCTGGACCCGTAAACCGTACAAAGCGCCCGTTATGTTTGTAATGGCGCTAACACAGATGTTTCTTCTTTCGATGATTGTCGGCTGGGACCTCGGTTTCAGCAATCTGGGGGCATCTCCATTCCGAACCATTGCACAAGAGATGCCGAATGCGCCGTTTATCCAGGCGAATCCCGGTTTTACCCCTGCTGATGGCTCGGGGCTGAATGATCTGCTTAAAAGCCCATGGATGATGATTCATCCGCCCATTATATTTGTTGGGTTTGCGATGATGACAGTGCCTTTCGCATTTGCCATTGCTTCCCTCTGGACCAAAACGTATCACGAGTGGATCCGTCCCGCGCTGCCATGGACACTTGCAGCGAATGTGTCACTTCTAACAGCTATCTTTTTGGGCGGCTACTGGGCATACGTCACACTCTCTTTCGGAGGCTATTGGGCCTGGGATCCTGTTGAGAACGCTTCATTGGTACCGTGGCTGATTGGCACTGCTGGCATACATGCTATGATCATTCAACGTCACAGCAAGAGGGCACACAAGGCGTCACTCTTCTTTGCTATTCTTGCCTATATCAGTATTATTTATCAAACATTTTTAACCCGTTCGGGGGTGTTGGCAGATCAGTCTGTCCATAGTTTTGTGGATCTTGGATTGTATAACCAGTTACTGGCCTTTATTCTTACCGTAACTATTCTTGGTATAGGTTTTTATCTTTATCGGTACAGAGAACTTCCCAGCCCTGAAAACGAGTCGAAATTTTTGAGTCGGGAGTTCATGACGTTTGCCGGTGCCATGCTTCTGTTTATCCTTGGCTTTGTAATTATTATAGGAACCAGTTCTCCCATACTTGGTCGCCTTTTTGTTGAAAATCCAACTCCGCCCGATATACAGTTTTACAACAATTGGAGTATGCCTATAGTTATGGTAATGGGGGTTGCTACTGTCATTGGTCAATACCTGTTTTGGCAAAAGCACAATTGGGAAAGCCTTGCCGGAGCCATGGTAATGCCTCTATTGGCTACGTCTATTGCTACTATTCTGACCATAATTTTTGGTGAAGTACGGAACCTTTATTACATGGTGTACATATTTACAGCGTGGTTTACCATTATTGGCAACTCGTTTGTGATGTTGAGCCTCCTGAGGAAAAACCCCAAGCTGATTGGTGGTTCTTTAACCCACATTGGATTTGGGGCTCTGTTGATAGGTATTATTGCTTCTTCCGTTTATACAGAACCACTGCTGGATCAGCAAACGGCCAACTACAATAAAAGCGTGGAGGCTGGTGATGTTTTTGACGAAGAAGGGTTTCAAATTACTCAGGGTGTTGAAATGTTTGAGCTTGAGCTTAATCGTCCAAAGCTTATCAACAACCGTTATATGATGACTTACGAGGGGTACGATCTGAGCGATACTCCGCGGCCGGGTCAGCAGAGCTACAGGCTTCGGTTTGAGCCGATTGATGGCGGAAAGCCATTTTACCTGGACCCCGTTGTTTACCCTATGCTCACGTCTTCAGGTCCTGACAATATTCAGTGGTCTGTAGATCCGGATGTTAGAACCGGATGGATGAGTGATATCTATATTTATGTAGCGGGCAGTAAATATGTTGAGAAAAAGAATGAAGAGGTGGAGGAAGCCGCACAGAGCACGATGATGCCGGTTGCGGATCAGGCTGCAGATTCATCAGAGGTTAAAACGATTGAACTTTCAAAAGACCAGACTGCAACAGCCGGTCCGTTTACGTTCCGTTTTATCGATTTCACTCCTGCCTCAGAAGAGTCAGTGCCGGAAAACACACAGATTGGAATACGGTCCCTGGTGCGTATAACACATGAACCCTCCGGAACCGCTTATGATGTTGAACCGTTGTTTGCAGTTTATACCGAAGATGGACAAAGCTACACCTATTCACCTGCGTTACCGATAGATCGATGGGATTTTGAAGTGATGTTCACAAGAATTAATCCCGAAACCGATTCAATTGAGCTCTCAGTCGTAGGCCTGGATGAAGAGTTTCAGGAAGACTGGGTTTTGGTTGTCGCTGAAAAAAAACCATTTGTTTCTGTTGTTTGGCTGGGTACGTTCCTGTTGATGATTGGCTTCAGCATTTCCATTATGCGACACTGGAAACGAGAGAAGGATACCGGTAAGAAAAATATTGAGAGATTATAACCGGGCACTCCTCAGTTATTTTAACAAAGAACATATTGTGAAGCATTTTTTTATCTTCGCACATGCATTCCGATAGCAGACAAATAGTAATTGCTTCTGGATATCCAAAAAGTGGCAACACATGGCTAACTCGTTTAACCGCACAACTGATCGGTTGCCCTGTAAAGGGATTTTGGACTCAACCGGATAACAATGATATCGCAATAGAAGGAAAAGAAAGAAAATCGGAATACAGATGTTTTAAAGCTCATCATACCTTTCCGATATTGACCAAATCGTTCACAGACTATGGAAATGGGACAGAGAAAGTCATCTACATAGTTCGTGACCCAAGAGATGTAG
>DATGBT010000185.1:0-7068 GCA_035312505.1 Balneolaceae bacterium
GGGTTGATACAGCGTACATCCGATTTATCTGCAGTCTTATAAACAGATTCTGCTCCGACTCCATCAGAATAGAGTTTATCCACTTCATCTCGTACAGACTCCCAGCTGTCATAACCCACGGATCCGATCTGGATAACGTGACCACCAATTTCAATCCCAAGCTCCTTCAAAAAAGCGCGTGCCACAGAGCAGCAGGCTACCCTCATGGCTGTTTCTCTTGCGCTGGAGCGCTCAATTACTGGCCGAATATCATCAAAGCGGTATTTTTGAAGGCCTACCAGGTCTGCATGGCCGGGTCGGGGAAGGGTAATCTTTTCAACATCCCCGCGATCACCATCTTTGGCCATTACAACAGGCCAGTTATCAGCATCTTTTTTAAAAGCACGATTCACCATTTCAAGCGAAACGGGCGCTCCCGTTGTTTTGCTAAACCGGACACCGGAGTTGATAATGGCTTTATCTTTTTCAAAAGCCATTCTGCCACCCCGTCCATATCCTTTTTGGCGTCGAACAAGATGCTGTTCAATATCTTCTTCTTTGATGGTGAGGCCGGCCGGAACACCTTCAATGATACCGGTTAACTGCGGACCATGGGATTCACCTGCTGTAAAGTATCGTATCATAAAAAAAATGTTGAAAATAGTTTATCTGTGCTTGTCTGGAGAAAAGATAACAGTTATTCCTGCGACCTGCTTTTTCAAAATGTCTTCAAAACACAATTAACATGCGATGATTAACGTACGCATTTTGGTAAAATGTTTCGTAATATAAAAAGCTTGAGAAAGCATCTAATAATACAAGATTTTTGAACGCAACATTGCATGTACGCACTCAAAGAATTAGGTAAGTACAGTTCGCTTCTTTATCAGTCGCTGCGATCCTCTACCGAATTTAGCACATATAGAAAAAACCTGTTTCACGAACTCGTGAAAGTTGGCACCGAATCGATTCCTATTATCATGCTGGTGGGGGTCTTTACCGGTTCTGTAATGACCATCCAGTCGGCTTATCAGCTCGAATCGGCATTTATACCACTATCCACGATAGGTGCAATTGTGTCTGAATCGATTTTGCTGGAACTTGCCGCCGTTATTTCCGGGCTTGTTTTGGCGGGAAAAGTTGGAGCCCGTGTAGCAACAGAACTGGGAACGATGCGTGTAAGTGAACAGATAGATGCCCTGGAGTCGATGGGGTTTAATTCCATCTCATTTCTGGTGGTGCCGCGTGTGCTCGCAGGTATCCTGATGTTTCCCGTTTTATATGTGGTTGCAAGCGTTTTTGGCCTTACAGGCGGTGTGGCAGCAGGCTATTTTTCAGGGTCGGTTCCTCCCGATGATTTTCTGAAAGGCGCCAGGATGTTTTTCTATCCCTGGAACGTGGCTTTTGGTGTGGTTAAGTCTTTTGTTTTTGGGTTTATAATTACCTCTGTAGCCTGCTATAAAGGATATTATGCATCAGGTGGAGCAGAAGGAGTGGGAAAAAGCACCACTAATGCCACGGTTATGGGCTGTATCTATATTTTACTTGCAGATTTCTTACTGGCTGCACTTTTGTTATGATTGAAATTAAAAATCTTACAAAAAGCTTTGGCGATCTCCTGGTTTGGGAGAATGTTGATTTCTGTATCGAAGACGGCGAAACACTGGCTGTTATTGGTCGTTCGGGCTGTGGAAAATCTGTTCTGCTGAAACATATAAATGCTCTGCTGACTCCCGATTCCGGTGAAGTAATCATCAAAGGGGAAAACATCTACGAAATGGATTATGTGGATCAGAGAAAGCTCCGCCAAAAATTTGGTGTGTTGTTTCAGGGCTCTGCACTTTTCGACTCTATCAATACGTTTGAAAACGTTGCGTTTCCGCTGCGCTATTTTTCTGATTTTGATGAAAATGAGATCCGCGAAAAGGTGATGCAGGCACTCACCTACGTGAATCTTGAAAACGTAGCCGAGAAAGAGACAGCCGAACTTTCTGGCGGAATGAGAAAGAGGGTTGGTTTGGCCCGCGCCATTATCCTTGAACCGGAATATATTATGTATGATGAGCCAACGTCTGGCCTGGACCCCGAAACAGCCAATGAAATTAATGAACTAATCGTTTTGATGGCCGAAAAATTCGATATTACATCTATTGTTATCACGCACGATATGCACAGTGTTCTGGATGTGGCCGATAAAGTCGCTTTTTTAAATAATCAAAAGCTCAGTTGGTTCGGTACAATTGATGAGATGAGGAGAAGCGAACAGAAGGATTTAATAGATTTTATAACCGCCAGCGAATATCAAATAAAATAACAGTATGAATTTTAACATGAGTAACGAAGTAAAAGTAGGATTAACGGTATTTCTGGCGCTGGTGGTGGCCATTATCGGGTTCCGGTTTATGAGGGATATCCCCGTTTTCAGCCGATCTATGGTCGTAACTGCAGAATTTGAAAAAGCAGATGGAATAGCCAGTGGTAGTCTTGTATATGTTAAGGGCGTAAGAGTAGGGTCGGTGCGAAGTGTAAGCCTCACAGAAGATCTGGTAGTAAATGTAAATATGGCGCTGGATACAGAGATTCCCATCCCCAAAGAGTCGGTGGCAGTTTTAACATCACTCAGTATCGTAGAGGGGAAATCGATTGTTATCGAGCTGGGTTCGTCGGATAATTATATTGAATCAGGCGATAGCATTGAAGGACGTTACGCTGAATCGATGATGGAGGTAATTGGTGAAAAGGGAACAGAAATCGGGGATGACGTTTCCGGCACACTTTCTGAACTAAATTCTTTTTTAAAGCAGCTGAACAGTACACTGGACGATTCGACCCGCGAAAATATCGATCGAACGGTTGAGGGAGCGATGAAAACAGCCACAAGTTTGTCTGAGATGCTCGAGAACAAACAGTCGGATATTGAAGATGCAATTGGTGCCGGAAGTTCCATGCTCCAGCAGCTCGACACTCTTTCACGGGATACCCGGCCGAGGGTAGACAGCCTGATGGTTGCGCTCGAAAAGAACCTGCGGGATTTAGAAAGTTTGCAGGTTCGGATGGAGTCGGCTACAGCGAATTTGGATCAGATACTCGAAAAAATCAATAATGGCGAAGGTACTTTGGGGCGTTTAGTGAATGACTCTTCTATGTACGAAAACGTGGATTCGCTTACTATAGAACTTAATGCGCTTATACGGGGTATTAATGAAGATCCCGGACGATACTTAAAGAATATGAGTGTAATAGAGATCTTTTAGCCAAAAAGTAAGGGCCTGGTGAAAAGAGAAGGAAACAGTCCGCCGATTGTTCTTAGCGGCTGTTTGTTGTATATTTCAAGGCTGTAAATCAAAACAAAAGTATAATTATATTTTCTGAGGGTTTTCTATGGGTGTAATGGAAAAAATGAGAAATAGCACGTCATCCATTCTCTGGATACTGATTTTCTCGTTCGGCATTTTATGGGTTCTGGCTGATACGCAGGTATTTGATGCGATTGCTTTAGGGCCTCAGTCTTTGGGTGATGTTAACGGAGAGTCTATTTCACTTGAAGAGTACAATAACCGGGTAAGTTTTTATACCGACCGATTCAATCAGCAGACGAACCAGGCAATGACTCCTGAAATGCGCACGCTGTATGAAAATCAGGCATGGGAAGATCTGGTTGCGGCTCGCCTGATTCGCCAAAAAATGAACGAAATGGGAATTACGGTTACCGACAACGAGCTGATTGAAATGATTACCGGTGATAATCCCGACCCATTTATCAGACAGCAGTTTGGCGACGAACAGGGTAATATCGACCGTATTGCACTTCGGGCCGCTATTGATGCCCCCGAAAACAGCCAGGCATGGATTCAGATTGAACAGCAGCTTCGGGACAACCGCCGCCAGCAAAAAATGAGCAACTATATTGCATCCGGCCTGAAGGTGAATTCCCTGGATATTGAGAACGAATACATCATGCAAAATTCCTTTGCTGAAATTGAGTATGTCCGATTCCCCTACTCTGAAGTAACTAACGAAGATATATCAGTATCGGAGGAGGAACTTCGGGAGTATTACGAGAATAATCAGTCGAATTACGAACGAAGTGAAACCTACCGTTTCCAGTTTGTAAGCTGGGATAAAACGCCTACTCCTGCTGATACGGCGAACACAATCGAAGAAGTTGAAGAATTGCGCGAGCAGTTTGCCACCACCGATAACGATTCACTGTTCATGCAGCGCTACCAGTCTGCCACACCTTACCAGGGTGCGTTTGTTTCCCTTGATGAAATGCGGGAAGATTATCGCGAAATAATTCAGGACCTGGAAGTTGGTGAAGTTTCTGAAGTAGTGATGATTAATAATGCACCGCACATGCTTAAAAAAATTGAGCAAAACGGTGACGAAGTGCGTTTCGCTGTATTCTCTTATCAAATCGTAGCCGATCCTATCAATACCATTGATCGACTGGCAGAGCAAGCCAATGAATTTGAGTTTTATGCCTCATCCGATGGTTTTGATACAGAAGCTGAACGGCGCGAGCTGGATGTCCAAACCGCTACCGCAACCAAAGATGTACCGTTTGTTCCCGGAATTGGACAGGCCCCTCAACTCTTAAATGAGCTGGAAAATATGTCGAGAGGTGATATTTCTGACGCAATTGAATTGAGTGACCAGTTTCTGGTGGTACGTTTAATTGAGCGAACGCCAGCGGGTACACGACCTTTCACGGAGGTGCGAAACCAGGTTGAAAACAGCGTTCAGAATGAAAAACGCAGCGAAATTATGCTCGACCGTGTTAAGCAATACACTGATGATAGTACAGGGCTTGAGCAGATCGCCGAAGCATCTGAAAGAGAAGTTCAGGTGGCAGAGAATGTACGATATGGTGGAAATACGATTTCCGGTGCAGGACGTGAGGTGAAAGTCATTGGATATGTATTTGGAATGGAAGAAGGTGAAGTTTCAGGGCCTGTTGAAGGATCCAATGCAGTTTTTGTAATTCGCCTTGTTGAAAAGTCAATGGCCGATCCTGCTGCGATGACTGAAGCAGAAAGAAACCAGATACGCACAAGACTAGAACAGCAGAAATTTCAGAACTTTAACCAGGTATTTCTGGAGCGCTTGAAAGAAGAGGCTGACATTACGGATAACAGAAGTGCGCTGATTCAGTAATCTTCAAACTATCCTAACAACTTCGGTGTATATTTAAGGGTATGAGCTTTTAGCCATACCCTTTTTTATTTGGAAAAGGATATTAAATAATTTCTGTATTCCTTCAATTTATGGTAAAAAATAAGGATAAAATATGGATGCAGCGCGCCTTAAGCCTGGCTAAAAAAGGCAGGGGGTATGTGTCTCCAAACCCGATGGTTGGCTGTGTGATTGTCTCGAACGAAGGAGATCTGATCGGAGAAGGGTACCATGAGAGGTTTGGGCACGCCCACGCCGAGGTAAATGCGGTAAACAGTGTAGAGGATGAGGCCTCCCTTAAAGGATCTACGGTATATGTGACCCTGGAACCCTGTTCGCACCAAGGAAAAACCCCTCCCTGTGCCGATATGCTTGCCAAACTGCCGCTTCAAAGAGTGGTTGTGGCAATGAAGGATCCATCAAAAAAAGTAAATGGAAAGGGTCTGGATAAAATAAGAGAAGCCCGAATAGAGGTGGAGAGCGGATTGCTGCATACAGAAGCTGAAGAGCTTAACGAGCACTGGCTGCACTACCAGGAGTTTGGCCGTCCGTTTATAACGCTTAAAATTGCTCAAACTGCCGACGGATATATTGCAGCACCTAACGGAGATTCCAAATGGATCTCCTGCAACGAATCGCGAAGCAGGGTGCACCTCTGGCGAAGCCGGTATGATGCCGTGATGGTTGGAAGAAATACTGCGCTGCATGATAACCCGTCGCTAACGGTTCGCCTTGTTGACGGACGGCATCCGCGGAGAGTCGTTATTGACGGCCCGCTTGAGCTGCCCCGTAACCTGAACCTGTTCTCTGACCAGTTTGAGGAGAAAACCATCGTGATTACCCATAATGCAGAAAAAGCCGGCCAGGATGCCGACCCAATGCTCAAAATGCTGCAGCCAAACTACTTTCGCGGAGAAACGGTGATAGTGGATCAGGCTAACGGCCATGTGCGGTTAAAAGAGGCCATGAAAAAGCTTGGCCGGATGGGTATAACCTCTCTGCTGGTTGAGGGAGGCCAACAGCTATCAACGGTTCTTTTAAAAAAAGGCCTTGTTGACAGGATGCACCTTTTCATTAGTCCTAAACTATTGGGTGGCGGTACAAAAACGATTGCGGGATTGGGTGTTCAGCGTATGGAAGATATTGTTCCCTTCAGAGACTTTTCATGGGAACAGGTGGGTACTGATATTTTATTAACAGCAAATTTATAAAACTATGTTTACAGGAATTGTTTCAGAAGTGGGAATCATTAAAGAGCTAAAATCGATGAAGGGCGGACAGGAACTCGCCATACACAGTTCGTTTTTGGATGACGTACATGTGGATGAAAGCATTGCCGTTAACGGTGTATGCCTTACTGTAGTTTCGTTTAATGATGAGGCGTTCAGAGTGCAGTGTGTTGACGAAACGCTGCGTAAAACCAACCTGGGAACTCTTGAGGAGGGAGATGGTGTGAACCTGGAGCGATCACTCACTCTCGATAAAGCCCTTGAGGGCCATATGGTGCAGGGGCATGTTGATACGGTTGGAACCATTACCGCAATTGACCAAAAAGACGCTGATATACTGCTGCGGATTGAATTTCCGGAAGAGTTTGATGATTATATTGTAGGCCGCGGAAGTGTTTCGGTCGATGGAATCAGCCTGACGGTAGCGAGAGACGAAGAGAACAATGAGTTTACCGTGGCAATAATCCCGTACACATGGGATTACACTAATCTGAAAGACAAAAAAGTAGGAAGCCCGGTGAATCTCGAGTTTGACGTATTTGGGAAGTACATCGTAAAATATCTCGAAAAAAGAGGGCTTTAAGCAGTAAGGTGTCACCCCTTTACATTTCTGGCGATTAGTAAAATAGATCGAAGGTTCACTTCGGGCAGAGAAGTACCTTTTTTAAATGTCCCTTAATAAGGC
>DATGBT010000186.1:0-5942 GCA_035312505.1 Balneolaceae bacterium
AGGATGAACTTCGGGATGAACTGATGGATCAAATAAACAAAGAACTCGAAACGTTTATTCACGAAATTTCGTAATAAACAACGCATCTATTTTACACAATTTCAGATTAATCAATATTATGTACCCTGGCGAACGTTTTAACAGCTACACACATCTCATCGGAGCCATAGGTTCGTTAATCGGGCTTATTGCCCTGGTATACGTAGCTGTTGTTGACGGAGACCCTTGGAAAATTGTCAGCTACTCTGTTTATGGTGCTTCAATGCTAACACTATATGCATTTTCAACTCTCTACCACAGTTTTAAAGGTAAAGCAAAGCGAATTTTCCAAAAAATGGATCATATCGCTATTTATCTGTTAATAGCCGGAACATACACACCTTTTACTCTGGTAACGTTACGAGGTGACATTGGCTGGATCGTTTTTGGTATTGTCTGGGGGCTCGCACTCATTGGAATTACAATCGATATCCTCCAACGGAGTGAAAGCAAGAGGATCATACAGCTCATTATTTATCTCTCCATGGGCTGGTTGGCAATTTTTATGGCCGGGCCACTTCTCGATAAAATCGGTGTATCAGGGTTTTACTGGTTAATAACGGGCGGTTTATTTTACACGGCCGGCGTCATCTTTTATGTACTCGACTCCCGACACAGATTTGCTCATGGAATATGGCACCTCTTTGTACTTGCGGGTAGTGTTGCTCATTTTATAACGATTGTTCAATACGTATAAAGGTATCTCAATTCAATATTATTGTTGTCTCTCCTGCTGTGAATTAGCTACCTTTGGCATCAAACAATGATAAGTACTTTCTAATTATGTCCAGATCCATTCGTATTTTTTTTATAGCTGATATTGTCGGTGAAACCGGGCTGCAGCTTATTGAAACCATTCTTCCCTCTCTCTCCGATAAATTTAAACCGGATTTTATAATAGCTAATGCAGAAAACTCTCACGAAGGCAGAGGGCTGAATCGAGAAATTGTAAAGAGACTTTACGACGTTGGCGTTCATGTGATTACCGGTGGAAACCACTCTTTCGATAAATGGAAAATTTTTTCCTACATGAAGTCAGACCCAAACCTGCTGCGTCCGCTTAACTACCCCAAAGGAAATGCAGGCTATGGGTATGGCATATATACCGTACCGGGCTCAAATGTAAAAGTTGGCGTGCTGAATCTGCAGGGCAGAACTTTTATGCCACAAATTGACGACCCGTTTTCAACCTCCGACTGGGCTTTGAAGAACATTAAAGAAGAGACAGATCTTGTTTTTGTTGATTTTCACGCTGAAGCAACTGCCGAAAAGATGGCTTATGCATGGCATGTGGATGGAGAGGTATCAGCGATTATAGGAACGCATACGCATGTTCCTACAAACGACGCCAGGATCCTTCCAAACGGTACAGGGTACCTCACAGATGCGGGGATGACCGGACCGTTTGACTCTGTTATTGGGATGAGTAAAAAAACATCTATCAAACGATTCACGCTCGGAACTCCGCAGCGGTATAATATTGCCAAAAACGACAACCGACTCTGTGGCGCATTGGTAGATATTGATACAGAAAATGCTAGATGTACATCTATTGAATCAGTAATTTACCCTGAGTTTAAAAATAAAGTTGATTAAATGTCTGATTCTACTGTCTTGAGCTGCAGAAATATTAAAAAATCTTTTGATTCAGAGTCGGGCAGTGAACGGCTTGAGGTTCTGCAGGGTGTAAACCTCGAGCTTCAGAAAGGCGATCTGATCTCTATTGTGGGATCCAGTGGAAGCGGGAAAAGCACGCTGCTTCATATTCTTGGTGGTTTAGACAGGCCCGATTCAGGCGAACTGTTCTGGAATAATCAGTCCGTTTTTGATTACAGTCCGGATAAACTTGCCGACTTACGCAATTTAAATGTGGGTTTTGTATTTCAGTTTCATCATTTAATGCCTGAATTTACTGCCATTGAAAACGTAATGATGCCCGCCCTCATTAAGGGTGAAAGCCAGAAATATGCATTTTCTCGTGCTGAAGAACTGCTCAATGAGTTTGGAATGGGGCATCGTCTTCAGCACAGGCCGTCACAACTATCAGGTGGCGAACAGCAGCGGGTATCTATGGCAAGAGCATTAACCAATCACCCATCCATCATCCTGGCCGATGAACCAACAGGGAATCTCGACGAGGAGAATACCACAATCATTTTGGATCTGTTATTTAGACTTAGGAAGATAGAAAGCCTGTCAGTTGTTCTCATTACACACGAAAAAGAGATAGCTGCACGATGCGACAAAACGTATCTCTTACAAAGAGGGACGCTTAAGGATGAATCATTCACTTAGAGCCTTAACAATCTTCTTTATGCCTTTAATAAAGCCTTTTTCTCTTGGTTAAAAGCAAAACTAATTTTAACTTTGACCTTCTTTTAAAGAATTGAATGCAGTCGCAAGAATTGAACAAAAATAATATATGAGTAAACTAAAGAAAGAAGAGCTTGAACAGGATATTCTAATTGAATACTCCTCAAGATTTATGCATTTCTATCAAACCAATAAAGCAGCAGTTATTGGTGGAGGTGTTGGTATTGTTCTCGTTATCGGCCTTATCATTGGTTACGTGATTTATTCCGGCCAGCAAGAGCAGGAAGCTTCGGTACTTTTGGGAATGGCAGAGCAGGAGTTAATGATGGGTAACTACGAAACAGCCCTTTATGGAAATGATGAAGAGTTTACGCTTGGTTTCGTTCAGATTGCAAATAATTATAGCGGTACCGATTCGGGTAATCTTGCTCATTACTACGCAGCGGTCTCAGAATTCGAGCTGGGGAATTATCAGGACGCTCTTAGCTACATTGAAGATTTCACACCACCAAAAGGAATCCTTGGCGTATCTGCCATAGCTCTTCATGCAAACATCTTACTGGAACTGGAGAACTTTACTGAAGCAGCAGAACAATATGAACGAGCCGCTGAATGGGACGAGAATAATGCGACTACACCGGCTAACCTGTTTGAGGCTGCTCAGGCATATCAGCGCGCAGATAATATTCAAATGGCGACAACTCATCTTCAAAGAATCGTAAATGAGTTTCCTAACAGCTCACAGGCACCCAGAGCAGAAAGAACACTTGGCAATATTGCAGCCAGCTAAAACTCCGGTTTTTTAACCCATTGTTTAAGGCGAAATCTGTTAAGATTTTGCCTTTTTTTTTCGACTCAATACTTTGACAGAAAATTCAGGACGGGATTAAATAACTAATAAATAAATGGCTACATATTTCTCCTGTACTGCCCTCCCACCTCGTACAGTGCTTTGGATATTTGACCCAGGGATGCTGTTTTTACAGTTTCCATAAGCTCTTTGAACAGATTTTCGTTATTTCTTGCCACCCTCTTCAGGTCCTCCAAAGCTCTCGCAGAGACATCTCTATTCTTCTTATGAAACTCCTCCAGATTCTCGATCTGCTGCTGTTTTTCATCATCAGTTGACCGAATGAGCTCCACGTCGCGGTTATCTTCTTCTGTCTTTTGGTCTGATTTAAACGTATTTACTCCAATAATGGGAAGTTCACCAGAATGCTTTAGAGATTCATAGTGCAAACTCTCCTCCTGAATTTTTCCACGCTGGTACATGCTCTCCATCGCACCCAAAACCCCACCCCGGTCTGTAATGCGATCGAACTCTTTAAGGATGGCGTCCTCAACAAGATCCGTTAACTCTTCAATAATGTAGGAGCCCTGCAGCGGGTTTTCGTTCTTGGTCATGCCCATCTCTTTGTTGATAATGAGCTGAATAGCCAGTGCCCGCCGCACAGAGGCCTCTGTCGGAGTGGTAATCGCCTCATCATACGCATTGGTATGCAGTGAATTACAATTGTCGTAAATCGCCATGAGCGCCTGGAGGGTTGTACGGATATCATTGAACTGGATCTCCTGGGCGTGCAGGGACCGTCCGCTCGTCTGTATGTGATATTTGAGCTTTTGTGAGCGTTCATTAGCCGTATACTTATGCTTCATTGCAATGGCCCATATTCTTCGTGCTACCCGGCCGATTACCGCGTACTCCGGATCGAGTCCGTTACTAAAGAAGAACGAAAGATTATGTGCAAAATCATCAATGTCGAGCCCTCTCGATAAATAGTACTCTACATACGTAAAGCCATTAGCCAGGGTAAATGCAGCCTGCGTTATGGGATTGGCACCGGCTTCTGCAATATGGTAGCCCGAAATGGAAACAGAGTAGTAGTTTCGAACTTTATTTTCCGTAAAGTACGCCTGAACATCTCCCATCATTTTCAGTGCAAATTCAGTAGAAAATATACAGGTATTCTGTGCCTGGTCTTCCTTCAGAATATCGGCCTGTACCGTACCCCGAACCACTCTCAGAGTTTCCGCTTTAATATTTTCATAGGTTTCCTTGTCTACAAGCTGGTCTCCGGAAACGCCAAGAGTTCCAAGTCCAAAGCCCTTGTTGGTTGGAGGTAAATCCAGCTGGTATTGCGGAACAGGCTGCTCTTTTTGCTTATAAATTGATTTGATTTTCTTCTGAGCATCTTCCCACAACCCATTTTTCTTCAGGTATCGCTCCACTTCCTGATCAATCGCGGTATTCATAAACATCGCCAAAATCATTGGTGCAGGACCATTAATCGTCATAGAGACGGAAGTTGTTGGAGCTGTGAGCTCAAAACCCGAGTAGAGCTTTTTCATATCGTTCAGGGTGCATATACTTACTCCTGAATTCCCGATTTTTCCATAAATATCGGGCCTGTGTGCGGGATCTTCACCATAAAGCGTTACAGAATCGAAGGCGGTCGAAAGCCTGGCGGCCGGCATTCCCTCGCTTACATAGTGAAATCGTTTATTCGTTCGTTCCGGTGTTCCCTCTCCTGCAAACATTCGCGTAGGATCTTCCCCTTCACGTTTAAATGGAAAAACCCCGGCTGTAAAAGGAAAATAACCCGGAAGGTTCTCCTTGAGGGCAAAGTTCAGTCTGTCTCCGGGATTTTTAGTTTTAGGCATTGAAATTCGTGGAATTTTCGTGCCGCTTAGCGACTTTCGGTATAACTTGTTTTGAATTGTTTTATCCCGAATCTGCACATCAAATGTATCCTGACGGTATTTTTTATAAAGTTTATCCCATCCATCAAGAATTTTTCTAGGGAGCGGATCAAGTTTCACCGACCAGTGCTCTTTCATTTCCCGAAGGTTTTGAATCAGGAGCTCTTTCTGTTCGGGATTCCAGTTTTCTATCTGCTTAATGGTTCCCTGCACCTCTCCAAGTTTTGCAGCAATCTCAACCTGGTCAGCAGCCCAGCTATGATAGTTTTCAATGGTTTCTGAAATTTCAGAGAGGTATCGCTGCCTTTTCCCGGGAATTATAGCCTGCGTCTGTAAATTTTCTGCCGGAGCCAGATCAGTATAAATCGTAGACTCCCAACCCATGCCAAATTTCTCATTTATTTTAGCTACGATTGCCGCAAACAACCTGTGCACGCCCTCATCATTAAAAAGTGCTGCAATGGTAGGATAAACGGGCATTGTCTCAGGTTTTGAGTGCCACTCTCCCCTGTTTCGCTGTATCTGCTTCCGAACATCTCTCAGAGCATCCAGTGAACCCTTTTTCTCGAACTTGTTTAGCACTACAATATCAGCTAAATCGAGCATATTGATCTTTTCGAGCTGTGTGGCAGCTCCATACTCATGCGTCATCACATACACGGGAATATCACAAATATCAACAATTTCAGTACCACTTTGCCCGATTCCGCTGGTTTCAACAATAATCAAGTCGAAACCTGCTAATTTGTAGATATCTATGGCGCCCTTTACAGAATCACTAATAGCTTTATTTGATGCGCGGGTAGCCATACTTCTCATGTAGACATTCGGTGTATCGATGCTGTTCATGCGAATACGGTCTCCAAGAAGTGAACCGCCTGTTGTAAGCT
>DATGBT010000187.1:0-8514 GCA_035312505.1 Balneolaceae bacterium
ATAAACGGGAATATCACAAATATCAACAATTTCAGTACCACTTTGCCCGATTCCGCTGGTTTCAACGATTATCAGGTCGAAACCTGCCAATTTGTAGATTTCGATGGCGCCCTTTACAGAATCACTAATAGCTTTATTTGAAGCGCGGGTAGCCATGCTTCTCATATAGACATTCGGCGTATCAATACTGTTCATGCGAATACGATCTCCAAGCAGTGAACCACCTGTTGTAATTTTTGAGGGGTCAATTGAAATCACTCCTATCTGCAAATCACTAAACTCTGTAAGAAATCTTCGGATAATTTCGTCCGTCAACGAACTTTTTCCAGCCCCGCCTGTTCCTGTTATACCAAGGATTGGTATTGTTTTTTCTGAGTTCAGCTTAGCTTCGTTTCCCTTTATAAAGAGGGTATTCTCTTCATAACTAACGATTTTCTTATTTCCGTTTTCCAGCGCTGAGATGGTACGTGCAATCGCATTTGTATCTCGATCTGTAATCGCTGATGGATCTGCCGGTGCAGCTTCACTGGTATCAAAATCGCACTCCTCCATCATATAGTTAATCATACCCTGCAGCCCCATTTTACTGCCATCCTCAACCGAAAATATTCGGGAAACGCCATATTCATGCAGCTCATCAATTTCATCACCAACAATAACCCCGCCACCTCCGCCATAAACATGAATATGAGAAGCGTTATTTTCTTTGAGCAGGTCAACCATATATTTAAAATACTCTACATGTCCACCCTGGTACGAACTAATGGCAATTCCCTGTGCGTCTTCCTGTATGGCGCAATTCACTATTTCATGGACCGATCGATTGTGGCCCAGGTGGATCACTTCGGCGCCTGTACTCTGTAAAATCCGCCGCATAATATTGATGCTTGCATCATGTCCGTCGAAGAGGCTTGCAGCAGTAATAAACCTTACCTTATACTTCGATTTATATTTTTCGGGACCGGCACCGTTTGATGTTTTAGCCTGCCTTTCGTTCGGTTTTGATGATTTTAACGTCGTTTGATCCTGCATGGGTACATCTGATATTTAATATTTGGAAGCGGTTTCAAGATACTGATTTTGGTGTTCAAATTTAAAAGATGATTGATTGCCAAACAGAATTTTACAGAGAACATTCTTTTTGATTTGGCAACAGATTAGCTTCGTTTTTATTATTCTTAAGCCAAAACGTTGAACAAACCCCGATCGTCTTGAAATTCAAAGTTCCTCATACACTAGTCCTTCTGTTTTTTCTGATGGGTATCTCTCTTATTGCCACCTGGATTATCCCATCCGGTTCTTTTTCCACTCAGCAAAATGATCTTGGAAGAGACGTTGTGATTCCGGGTACGTTCGAAGCAGAGCCGCAAAAAGAGTATTTACCGGTAACTGCGCTATTTACCGTTGTTCCGCGTGCATTTGGCGACGCTCAGGGAATTATCTTTTTTGTATTAATTATTGGGGGTGCACTAGCTGTGGTCAGGGAATCAGGGGCTATTGATGCTCTTCTTGGCAAGACCCTTCGGACATTTGGCAATCGCCCCATGCCTCTTCTGTTTTTTATGATGCTTGCCTTCTCCGCAGCCTCTGCTACACTCGGAATGGCCGAGGAATATATTCCCTTTGCAATTATTCTTGTATCACTATGTATCGCACTAAAAATGGATTCTGTAACGGCGATAGGGACCATGGTGGTTGGATATGGAATTGGCTACGGTATTGCGGTTATTAACCCTTTTACACTTCTGATTGCGCAGGATGTCGCCGGGCTTCCACCCACTTCGGGTATGTGGTTCCGTCTGATTATTGCCGTTCCAATATTTCTAATTGGGTTTCACCACGTTTGGGCCTACGCCCGGCGGGTTCGTGAGCAACCGGAAAACAGCCTGGTTTATAATGAGCCATCAGATGTGGACTATGAAATAACCAGTTACCCGAAAATGACTTTCCGCAGGAAAGCTGTGATGGCTGTAACACTTTTTACCCTTGTTGTACTGGTTGTTGGTATTGCGCAGTATGGGTGGTATCTAACTGAACTTGGAGCGATGTTTCTTACACTTGCAGTTGTTGCCGGAGTCATATCGGGTATAGGGATTAATAAAACCGCAAAAGTATTTAGCAAAGGTGCTGCAGAGCTCACAGGTACCGCTCTGCTGATTGGGTTTGCCCGCTCGATTGCACTTTTAATGGAAGACGGTGAAATACTGCATACCGTTGTGAACGGACTTGCAACACCACTCTCAGCCGCCGGCGCTGAAGTAGCCGCTGTTGGCATGCTCTTTATACAGAGTGCCCTTAACTTTTTTATACCATCCGGCAGCGGCCAGGCACTTGTTACCATGCCGCTAATGGCACCCATTGGGGATTTAGTGGGTGTATCGAGACAGGTAGCTGTTCTTGCATTTCAGCTTGGAGATGGACTGATGAACATGATTGTACCCACAAACCCCGTCTTAATGGGTATACTCGGCCTTGCAAGCATACCCTACGACAAATGGTTCAAGTTCATAGCACCGCTGATGATCAAGCTCATCATTGCCTGTTCCGTAGCGCTGGTGGTAGCCGTTTGGGTTGGGTATTCCTGATCAAATAATCCTTCTTTATTAAAGATTTAAGCCTGATAGCTGCGAACAAGCTCATTGACCAGCTCAGCTTCGTCATCTGTAATTTGAAAATGAAAGGTTGTCCGAATGGTTTTTGGCCCAAACGGAACCATTCCTACACCGTTTTCAGTAAAATAGCTAAGGACCGGTTCGGTGTCTCCGCCTACAACATCAAACAGAACGATATTTGTATCTACCGTATCAAAATCAATGGTAAAAGCATCATTTTCAGAAACAGCTCTGGCAAAACTTTTCGCCCGTTCATGATCTGTTTTTAGCAGTTGGTAGTGGTTTTCAACCGCAAAATCTGCAGCCGCCGCCAAAAGTCCAGTCTGACGCATACCACCGCCCAACATTTTTCTCATGCGCCTTGCTCGTTTAATGTGATCGCCTTCTGCAAGCATCATGGAGCCTACAGGTGCACCCAGACCTTTGCTGAAGCAGACTGAGATGGTATCAGCAATGGTTCCAAAAAATGAAGATTCAATACCCGACTCAACCATAGCGTTCCAGATTCTTGCCCCATCGAGATGAACCGATAATCCATGATTGTCTGCCACTTTCCGGATGGCAATAAGTTCTTCTTTCGAGTAGTACGCGCCGCCTCCTTTATTTGTAGTGTTTTCAATGGCAATAACTTTCGAAAACGGGTCCCAGTCATTTTTGGTTCGAACGGCTTTTTCTATCTGATGAGGCTCCAGTTTACCCCTGTACCCCTTTAGTGGACGGAGCTGTACAGAAGATAAATGTGCAGCTGCTCCCGATTCATAATTGAAAACATGGCCAAGTTCGTCAATAATCACCTCGTCTCCGGGTTCAGTAAGAACATGAACGCAGAGTTGATTTCCCATGGTACCACTGGGAACAAACAGGCCCGCTTCCATGCCAAACATTTCTGCTATTTTTTTCTCAAATGCATTGACGGTCGGGTCTTCCGCGAATACATCATCCCCAAGCTCGGCACTTGTCATCGTTGTTAACATCTCCGGCGTGGGCCGCGTAACGGTATCGCTTCTTAAATCAATCATTTTGATGTGTAATTAAAAAATCCTTTTCCAGTTTTATCTCCAAGTTTACCGGCATCGACCATTTTTACCAGCAACGGACAAGGCCGGTACTTGGGATCTTTAAAGCCTTCGTACAGCACATTCAGAATGTCGAGACATACATCGAGGCCTATAAAATCGGCAAGCCGAAGCGGTCCCATCGGGTGTGCCATACCGAGTTTCATTACCTTATCCACAGATTCTGCATCAGCTACGCCTTCGTAAACACAAAAAATAGCTTCATTAATCATTGGCATTAGTACCCTGTTTGATATAAATCCGGGGGAATCGCTGGCGGGAACGGCCACCTTGCCAAGTTTATCAGCAAGAGTCACAATTTTATCAGTGATATTCTCTTCTGTTTCAAACCCATTGATTACCTCCACAAGCTTCATTACTGGTACAGGATTGAAAAAGTGCATTCCAATACACTTTTCGGGCCGTTTTGTAACTGCTGCAAGCCTTGTAATTGAGATCGAAGATGTATTTGTTGCAAGCACGGTGTGATCCGGTGCGGCATCATCAATCTGCTGAAAGATCTTTTTCTTTAACTCAAAAATTTCAGGGACCGCCTCAATTACCAGGTCTACATTCTCAACCGCAGCTTTAAGGTCAGTATACGTCGTAATTCTATCGAGAGTCCCGGCTTTCTCGTCATCCGTTATTTTCTCCTTTGCCACCATCCGCGATAGGTTTTTCCCGATTGTTTGGACGGCTTTATCGGCTAGTTCCCGGCTGGTTTCAGCAAGATGAACAGTAAATCCATTTTGTGCAAAAACATGTGCGATACCATTCCCCATCGTACCGCCACCGACAACAGCAACATGCGTAATATCTTTCATAACCAGCCTCAAATTTCAGTAATTAAAATTTCATTCGTTTCGGTTGTGAGAGTATGTATTTTGAGAAGAAAGGTCAACATCAATATCATATAGATGAGTTGAATTTTGTAATTTCAGCTTTACCATCAATCAAAATATATCCTTAACCTGCCGCACGTGATTTATCGTTACCTATGAAATTATTTGCAAAGCTCGGGCTCTTCTTCTTTATCATTCTAACTGGTTTTATCGTGCTCGGGATATACTGGACCTTCTACCGTCCGCTTCCAGACTACTCAGCCACTGTTATTCAAGATAAACTTCAGCAGCAGGTTGATGTACACTGGGATCCATACGGCACGCCCTATATCTACGCCGAGAATGATGATGATCTCTATTTTACCATCGGCTATATACACGCACAAGAGCGGTTGTGGCAAATGACGCTTACGCAGATTGCCGCTGAAGCCCGATTTGCCGAGTTCTTCGGTCCGGAACTAATTAATCTAGATAAACATCAGAAAAACCTGGGGTTTTGGAATACCGCTTTATCTGTTGAAGAAACTCTTTCTGAAGAAGTAATGAAAGCTTTAGAAGCTTATGCAAACGGGGTTAACGAATATATTGAGAATAACGAAAATAACTTGCCCATTGAGTTTTCCCTGCTCGAGATTGATCCTATACCCTGGACTCCAACGCACTCCATAGCACTTACCCGGCTGATGGCATGGGATCAAAACATTCACTGGAGAGCAGAATTGGCGTACGCATTTATTGGCCGGAAGTTTGGGGCATCAACGGTTCAGCAGCTGCTGCCCACC
The DNA here is from genome assembly GCA_035312505.1 of Balneolaceae bacterium. Classification (GTDB taxonomy): domain Bacteria; phylum Bacteroidota; class Rhodothermia; order Balneolales; family Balneolaceae; genus Rhodohalobacter. Next base: position 5,292 of record DATGBT010000187.1, read on the forward strand.
TACAATGACCAATATCCCACCACCCTTTCTCATCAGGTTAATAGAAATTACATTCCTAATAACCTGCTGCTGTTCAATAAGTTGGATAGTAATGTAAAAAAAATACTTGGAAAGACAGGAACCCCATTTGGAAGTAACGCATGGGCTGTAAAAGGCCGTAAAACCGAGGAAGGCGCACCCATTCTGTCCGGTGATCCGCATATGGGGCTGAGCATTCCCGGATTTTGGTATGAACTTTACTACCGTACATCAGACCACCAAATGGCAGGGGCTACCATCCCCGGCGCACCATTTGTAGTGCTTGGTCAGAACAGGAACCTTGCCTGGAGTATGACCAATATGATGGCTGATGACACCGATTTCTTTATTGAATCTGTTCCTTATGGGTTTGAAGATGGTTACGTTGCCGACAGCACGGTAAGCCCTGTTGTTATGAACGATTTTGATGTGCGCTACGAAGTTATAAAAGTAAAAGGAGAAGATGATGTTTTACATGCAGTTTACTCCACGGAGCGTGGACCCATAATTTCAGACATCCACCCCGATACCACACTTTTGGATAACCAGGTTATCACCATGCAGTGGATGGGACACCAGCCGGGCAATGAACTGCTTGCAATGTATAAAATGAACAGGGCAGAAAACCTAAATGAGTTCAGGGAGGCTGTAAAAGATTTTAAATCCCCGGCTATGAACTTTATTTATGCAGATAAATCCGATAATATCGCACTGTTTGCTGCAGCAGGTCTGCCTGTCAGAGAAAACAATCCTGTACTGTTCCGGAGAGGCTGGATGCCAGAAGATGCCTGGACCGGAACAATACCATTTGAGGCATTGCCCCATCTGGAAAATCCGGAAAATGGCTTTGTTGCTCACGCAAATAATAAAATGCACACAGATTCATATCCGTACTATATCGCAACTTTCTGGGAGTCCCCTTCACGGATCATGAGAATTGAGCAAGAGCTGGAATTTTCTGATGAACTTTCAGCCGAAGATATGCAGGCTTTACAGTTTGATGTATACTCGGAGCACGCACGTGAAATCACTGAAATTATCCTGCCTGTGCTGCGCGGGGGGGCAGATAACCGATTTATTGCACGGGCTCTGCCCTATCTTGAAAACTGGGACTACGAATTTAACAGTGTGTCTACGGCAGCCTCCATCTTCGATCTCTTTTTTATGAGGCTTTCTCAGAATGTACTTATTCCGGAAATTGGCAAAGAAGGATTTGATGCATTCGCAGATCAGGAGCACCTGCCCGTTATGGTGATGAGCCGTTTAATCAGCCAGGGTGATTTTTTTATTGATGCCGAGGATGCTGGAAATGAGCAGACATTTGATGAAATGATTCGCGAATCGATGATTGAAACGGTTCGGGAACTCGAAGAAAATTTTGGTAATGAACCCTATGAGTGGAGATGGGAGAATGTTAACACAATAACGCTCATGCCCCCTCTTTTGGGAGAGGCCGCTCAGGAACCCGACGCTTCTTCTATTTTTAAAACGATTGTAAATAACCTCTTTAACAAAGGTCCATACCCGGCAATTGGCCATGCCATGTCTGTTAATAAAGCTCAGTACAGCTGGAATAATCCCTTTAAGGTAAACCTTGGCCCGTCTATTCGCCGCATTGCTGATTTTTCTGAACAGAGCCGAACTCTTTCTGTTCTGCCGACTGGCCAATCAGGAAACCCACTCTCCGCAAATTATGGTGACCAGACAAACCTCTGGCTCGAAGGACGTTATCGTTATATTTATCAAGACAGCACTTTTTTCCAGCAAACAAGCTATCAAACTACGACATTCCTTCCGGAATAGCCGTTTAAATCATCAACTAGATTAGTCTAATGCGACATATAAAATCGATCTTTTTCTTCATGATTCCTGTTCTTTTGCTTTCCATTTTTCTGGTAGCAGGATATGATCTGGATAAGACAACAGATAATGAGAACAATTTTACGTCAGCCGCCGATTCTATGCTCGCCTCAATGACGCTGGATGAAAAAATCGGACAGCTGTTTTCGGTAAGGGCCTATGGCCTATTTGAAAATGAGCACGAATTAAGTGTAAAAAGACTGGAGCGGCTCATTCACGAATACTACATTGGAGGCGTTACATTTTTCCAGGGAGATGTCTATGGCCAGGCTCACCTGCACAACCATCTTCAGACAATTGCAGGAAAACCACTGTGGATCTCGCAGGATATGGAGTTTGGTGCCGCAATGCGGGTAAGAGGTACCACACGTATCACTCCGGCTATGGGAGTTGCGGCCACAGGCAACCCCGAAAACGCCTACCACGCCGGACGAATTACGGCAGCAGAAGCGGGTGCCCTGGGCGTTAATCAGGTATATGCTCCTGTTCTCGATGTAAACAATAACCCGGAGAACCCTGTAATCAATACCCGTTCTTATTCTTCAGATCCTCATGAGGTGTCGCAATATGCTTCTGAATTTATCCGTGGTGTAACCGAGCAGAAGTTACTGGCAACCGGGAAGCATTTTCCGGGCCATGGCGACACCGATACCGATTCGCATCTCGCTCTGCCGGTCATCAATCACGACTATGCACGGCTCGACTCGATTGAGCTTGTACCCTTCCGTGAAAACATTCAAAATGGGTTAAAAAGCATTATGAGCGCCCACATTGCGTTTCCTGAAATAAGCGATAATATCGATCTGCCCGGCACGCTTGATCCATCAATATTGCAACGAATACTGGTTGACACGCTCTCATTTGACGGACTTATTGTTACCGACGGTCTTGAGATGAACGGCATCTCAAACTACTACGCCCCCGGGGAGGCTGCGGTAAGAGCGCTGCAATCCGGTGTTGATGTGTTGCTTTTAAGCCCCGATGAAATGACAGCTATTGACGGACTAAAGAAAGCAGTACAATCCGGGCGCATTACAGAGGAGCGAATTGAGCGTTCAGTGAAAAAAATTCTGGTACTCAAACTCGAACATGGGCTATTTGAGAACCCATTTGTTGATATTCAATCGCTCAGGCGGAGGATCAGCACGCCGGAATACCGGGAAATTGCTAATCGCATCGCACGCGAATCCATTACGGTGCTTAAAGATGATAAAGATCTTATTCCCATAAGAGAAATTAATACAGAAAGTATTCTCATACTTTCTGTGCATGACGGAGATGGGCACTCTTCAGGATCGGTTATGGCCGGGAACTTCAGGAATTATCACACCAGGGTTACTTATCG
>DATGBT010000188.1:0-9358 GCA_035312505.1 Balneolaceae bacterium
GCATCAGGCGACTTTACAAGCCCAAATCTTGATCCAAATATAAGCGGGCTATGGGGGGGAGTTATTGTTCTTGGAAATGCCCCAATATCAGCCTCAAATGAAGGTGGTGATATAAATGAAGTCCAAATTGAAGGAATACCAACCTCTGATTCGAATGGCCTTTATGGTGGTAATGATCCAAATGACAGCTCAGGATCAATTACGTATATCTCTATTCGCCACGGTGGGTCTAACATCGGGGAAGGAAATGAAATTAACGGTCTTACGCTGGGCGGTGTAGGAGATGGAACCGTTATTGAAAACATAGAAATTGTTGCAAACCAGGATGATGGGGTAGAATGGTTCGGTGGCACGGTAAATGTATCCAACGTACTTGTTTGGAACTCTGGTGACGATGCCATTGATACGGACCAGGCATGGTCGGGAACAGTAGATAATATGTTGATTGTTAGCCCGGGCGACTCTCCTTACGAATTAGATGGCCCTGAAGGTTCATTTACCAGCACAGGACATACAATCACCAACGCTACGGTGTTTGTGAGCGGTAATGGCGCCGAAGAGATGATTGATGTGGACGACAATTCGGATCTGTTTATGAGTAATATTCTTCTCTTCGGGCTCGAAGAAGGTAATATAATCTCATCAGATTATCCTGAGTTTGCAGCCAATGAAAATGGCTATTCAATTACCAGCATTGAAGTTGTGCTGCCGGAAGGATCGGCAGTAGCTGATTTCTTCCCCGAAGGCCTTATTCCTGAAGTGACGGCTATAGGCAGCGTTGGTGAAGCAACTGTTGGTGCAGATGTCAGCGTATTTGGATGGACCTGGGCCCGACAATCAGATGCACTTGATGGTCTTGGCATCTAAAAATCTAATTCCAAAAGCTTGTCTTCGGAAAATCGAAGGCAAGCTTTTCTTTATTAACATCAATCTTTCCTAACAAGCCGTTTATTTATAAATAGAGAAAAAATGAAAACGTTATTTAATTTTACACTGGTACTCATTCTGGCACTAATGATGCCTTTCACTGTTTTTGCTGAAAATGGAGCAAGGAATAGTTATGAAGAAGAACAGGGATTAATTCGGGGAACCATTTTAGACGCAGAGAATGGAGAGCCCATTTTTGGAGTCACCGTATTTGTACAGCGTACAGGCAGCGGTGTAAGTACCGATTTTGATGGCAAATTTGATATAGAACTACCCGCTGGGATGTATGATTTACGTATTACCTATGTTTCTTACAGAACAGTTAATATTGAAGATGTTGAAGTCGAAGCTGGTGAAGTAACTGTTTTAGGAAGTATCATGCTGGAAAAATCCATAGAGGAGATGGATGAAGTGGTTGTAACAGCCGGTGCAATCAATTCATCGGAAATTGCCATGATGTCCATGAAAAAAAGAGCAGCCAACCTGATGGATGGTGTCTCTGCCCAACAGTTCGACAGAATTGGCGATTCTGATGCTGCCGATGCTCTTAAAAGAGTAACAGGAGTTTCAATAGAGGGTGGGAAGTATGTTTTCGTCCGGGGCCTTGGTGATCGCTATACAAAAACAATGCTGAACTCCGTTGATATTCCAAGTCTTGATCCTACTAAAAACAGCCTTCAGATTGACATTTTTCCTACAAACCTGATTGACAATATGATTATTACCAAAAGCGCTGTGGCTGATATGCCTGCAGATTTTACAGGTGGTATTGTTGATATTGAAACAAAAGACTTCCCAGAAGAGCCAATTTTTGACCTGTCGGCAAGCGTTGGCTATAATCCCGATATGCACTTCAGCAGTAAGTTTCTTACCTATGATGGCAGCAATACAGACTTTCTCGGATTTGATAGCGGTAAGAGAAGTCTGCCTACAGGAGCTGAGAGCGACAGGATTCCCACTCCCATCAGTGGCGACTCTCCAGACCAGGTGAACAACTTTTTACGAGGTTTTGATTCTACATTAGGTCCACGCACAACCACAAATCCAATGGATTACAGCCTTGGTTTAACGCTGGGCAATCAGTACAGGGTGGCATCTGATAAACGACTTGGATACATTTTATCAGCCACATATAAAAATTCTTACACACATTATAATGATTATCAATTTGGTGAGTATCAAACACAGCCGGATCCCACTGCTTTTGACCTTATATATGCTACCCGCCAGAATGGTACTGTATCAGATCGGAACGTTCTTGCGGGGGGACTGGCTGGTGTGGCCTATAAAACAACTCGTTCACGGTTTAAGCTTACCGGTATGCATCTCCAAAATGGAGAAACCAGTGCAACAAACTTTTTTATAGATAATAGTGAAAATGCTCCTGGACAGTCTGGGTACACGGCCGATTCCTATAACCTTGTTTATGGTGAAAGAAGTGTAACAAATTTCCTTCTCAGAGGGACCCATTTCTTTAGCCAATCGCAATGGGAGATAGACTGGAGAGTATCTCCAACATTTTCCAAAATGGTGGATCCTGATATCAGGAAAACAGCTTATACGCTTTCAGTATCGGGGCAGGCGCCACGGTTTGTAGCCGGAGCGGGAGGGAACCCCAGCAGAATCTGGCGTAATATGGATGAGGTAAACTATGCCGGTCGCCTTGACCTTACAAAGGGCTACCAAATATTTGATAATCCATCTACTTTAAAATTTGGAGGCAGCTATGTATACAAGGAGAGGGATTATGAGATCCTTACGTTTGATATGCAGAATTTTGGCAGCTGGCCAGAGTTTACAGGTGATCCCTCAGAAGTGCTGACAGAAGAGAATATTTACCCTAATGGCACTATCTATTATCAGTCAGGAAATCCGGACCCAAATCCAAATAAGTATAACTCTACGGTTGATAATTTATCGGCATATGTATCCAATGAATTTTACCCCGTAACGGATTTAAAAGTATACCTGGGTCTGAGGGCAGAAAATTATGTGCAAAGACATACCGGCCGCGACGCACTGTTTGCACAGGGTGATGTTAGCGGGAATAATCTTGATAATGAAAAAGTTCTAGATGCGCTGGACTTCTTTCCGTCAGCTAACCTGACCTATAATGTTTCAGACAATCAAAACATAAGGTTGTCGTATTCAAGAACCATTGCCCGACCTTCGTTCAGAGAGCTTTCTTTTGCTCAAATTCTTGATCCGGTATCCGATCGTATATTCAACGGTGGCCTGTTTGCAATAGGTGAGTGGGATGGAAATCTAACAGAAACCCGAATCAATAATATTGATTTTCGATGGGAGCGTTTTTCGACACAGGGGCAATTGCTTTCGGTGAGTCTCTTCTACAAGTCTTTTGATGACCCGATAGAGCTGGTACGGATACAGGCGCAGGCAACATCCAGTGAGTTTCAGCCGCGAAATGTAGGTAATGGTGACGTTTTTGGAGCAGAATTAGAGTTCCGAAAAGCCCTTGGTTTTATTAGCTCATCGCTGAAGAATTTTAGCTTCAATGGGAATCTTACAGTGGTTGAATCTCAGATTGATATGACTGAGCAGGAATTTCTGGCGCGAAAAAGCCGCGAAAAAGAGGGTGAAACAATTGATGACACCCGTCAAATGGCCGGGCAGGCACCTTTCCTCATCAATGCAGGTCTTCAATATGATAACCCCGCACTCGGGCTCGATGCCGGGTTTTTCTATAATCTAAAAGGAGAAACACTCACAGTGGTTGGCGGCGGTCTTTTTCCTGATGTATATACCAGTCCCTTTAATAACCTGAGATTCAATTTAAATAAAACTCTTGGGGATGAAAGTCAGACATCTTTAAGCCTGAGTGTATCGAATATTTTGAACGATCGACAGGAAGAACTTTACCAGGGCTTCAGAGCGGAAGACCAGGTTTTTAGTTCATTCACTCCCGGACGTGCCGTGAGCCTCGGTATTAAATATTCCTTTTGAAAATGATAACTGATTAATCGTGATGTATGAATCATTGATGAAATAAAAACACGGATTCGGTTGGATTAAATAACATAGGCTGCAGCCCGATTTTGGGTTGCAGCTTTTTTTATGCACTTTTCATCTTCTCTGATAAAAAAGGAACCGTAATACGATTTTGTATGTTTGAAGATAACTTAACATAACGAGGATAATTTTGACGTACGTAACACGAAAATCACACTTCAACGCATCACACAGGCTCCATAACCCGGAAAAGTCGGATGAATGGAACATGAAAACATTTGGCAAGTGCAACAATCCAAACTGGCACGGCCATAACTATGTTATTGAAGTTACCGTAGTTGGTGAACCCGATCCGGAAACCGGCTATGTTATTGATCTGGGTAAATTGAAGAAAATCATCAAAGAAAAAATATTGGATCCCTGTGATCACAAAAATCTGAACCTTGAAGTACCGTTTCTGAAGGGAAAGATACCCACATCAGAAAATTTGGTGAGAGCTTTTTTCTACGAGTTGGAAGAAGATGTGAATCAGGCTGCGTCCAACACATCCCGGCTCTATTCAGTGAAGCTTTTCGAGACTGAACGAAACATAGCCGAATATTGTCCTACTCGTGCATCTTAAAGAATTTTATTTTCAAGCAGATATGATTTCAACAAATTTAAAGCGTTTTTACGATCCAACATTTACTGTTACAAAAGAGTACAAAAATAGCCTTCCAGACCTCCAGAACGGTCCTGCATCTTTAATTGAGGGGGCTAATGTACCCATTCAGCAGGTAGGCATTTCCCGGTTTAAACTACCCTTAAAATATCCAACACCTGATGGTGATCTAATTACACTGGAAACCCACATCGATGGGTATGTGGGGCTGGATGCGGGCAAGAAGGGGATTAACATGAGCCGCATCATGCGAACGTTCTATGAGTTCAAAGATGATGTGTTTCATCCTGATAAACTTGAAGAGATACTTTTGGCATACAAAGAGGACCTTGAAAGCCAGACTGCTTTTTTGAAGCTGTCTTTTAGCTATCCCATGGAGCAGGAGAGTTTACGATCAGGCATGGTTGGATACCAATATTATAACGTTGCTTTTGAGGGTAAAGTAGATGAGTATGATCAATTTACTTCTTTTGTGCATCTCGATTTTGAATATAGCAGTGCATGTCCATGCTCTTACGAACTGGCAGAGCATGCTCGTGAAACGCGGGATGTGGCAGCTATACCGCATAGCCAGCGAAGTGTAGCCAACATCACTGTACAGCTCAATTCTGAAATGTTTGTGGACGACCTTGTCTTTGCAGGCAGAGAAGCTTTGAAAACAGAAACACAAGTTTTGGTAAAGAGGGAAGATGAACAGGCGTTTGCCGAGTTAAACGGAGCTTACCAAAAATTTGTGGAAGATGCCGCCCGATTGCTCTACGATGAGCTGAATAAAGATGAACGCATCAGAGATTTTGTGGTTCGATGCGCTCATTTGGAAAGCCTGCACAGCCACGATGCTGTAAGCAGAATTTGTAAAGGTTTGCCTAATGGTTTAAGATAGTTTTTCTGAAATAACATTTAAGTAGAAAAGGCTTTTGTTGCGTTTAAAACAGAAGCCTTTTTTTAATTATTTATACAGTGATAAACTATCCCAAGGCGTCCTGAACGAGTTTCGATTGTTCGGCTTCATGCACTTTTTTCTGTCCTGCTGCTGGAGAAGCAGAGGCTTGTCTGCCGGCATAGGAAAGCTTCTGTCCATCCTGAAGAAGCTCTTGGAACCGCGGCATTACGTAACTCCACGCTCCCATATTCTTTGGCTCTTCCTGACACCATACAATCTCTTTCACATGGCTATATTCCTCGAGAAATTGCCTGATGTCTTTATCAGGAAATGGATAGAGCATTTCGAGTCTGGTGATTGCCACGTTGTTTTTTTCTTTTTCTTCACGCTCTTTCAGCAAATCGTAGTACACTTTACCAGAGCATATCACAATTCTGTCTATATTTGAAGGCTCTTCAACGTCCGAATCACTCATAAATGGATGAAAAGCTCCATTAGCCAAACTTTCAACGCTACAAACTGCTTTTGGATGTCGAAGCAGGCTTTTTGGCGACATAATAATGAGAGGCTTTTTACCTTCCTGCAGAGTCTGTTTTCTCAAAATATGGAAGTATTGTGTAGGAGTAGTAAGGTTTGCAACCTGAATATTATCTTCAGCACACAACTGCAGAAAGCGCTCCAGCCTGGCCGATGAATGCTCAGGCCCCTGACCTTCATATCCATGCGGTAGTGTCATAACAATGGCAGACTTCTGTCGCCACTTTGCTTCCGAGGCCGAAATGAACTGGTCGATAATAATTTGAGCCCCATTCACAAAATCTCCAAACTGAGCTTCCCAAATTACAAGGGCATCAAGTTTGGCAGCGGAATAGCCAAATTCGAAGCCCAGGGCCGCAAATTCACTAAGGTGACTGTTGTACGGAAAAAATCTCGCCTGGTCATCACTTAAATTATTTAATGGAATAAATCGCTGGCTTGTATCTGTTCCATGAAGAACGGCGTGGCGGTGAGAAAATGTACCTCTTTCTGCATCCTGTCCTGTTAGTCGTACCGTTGTTCCGTTTTTCAAAAGTGAGCCGAATGCCAGTGCTTCGGCAAAGCCCCAGTCTATTTTAGCTTCGTTTTTCTCAGCGGCCTCGGCGCGCTTTGCAAGCTGGCGCAGAAGTTTAGGGTTGGCATCAAACGTTTTTGGGACGGTATTCAGTTTTACAGCAATATCCGTAAGCTCTTCAATCGGATAGCCCGTATCAGGAAATTCTGCCCGGTCACTTTGGGATTCCTCAGTGCGGTCGAGCATATTATCGGTGACTTCGAGAGCCGGAGAGCTTTTGGCATCTTCGAATGCTTTCTGGAGGAGCTCATCAAACTCGTCGAAAAGAGCCTGTGTCTCTTCCTCGGTAAACTCACCTTTGCGAAGCAGTTCCTTTACATACAATTCCCGAACAGATTGGTGATTATCAATCTCCTTATAGAGCCCAGGCTGCGTAAATGCCGGTTCATCGCCTTCATTATGCCCGTGCTTTCTGTAGCAGATCAGATCGATGATAACGTCCTTGCCAAACTTTTGGCGATAGTCCAGCGCAAGGTTCATTGCGTGCACCGCGGCTTCCGGATCATCACCATTTACATGAAAGATGGGAGCCAGAATCATTTTTGCAAGATCGGATGCATACTCTGTTGAGCGGGCATCTTTCGGAAGGGTTGTGAATCCGATCTGATTATTAATTATTACGTGAATTGAGCCGCCTGTTTCGTAACCGCGCAGCTGCGACATATTCAGTGTTTCGGCGACGACTCCCTGGCCTGCAAAAGCAGCATCGCCGTGCATAAGTATCGGTACAATTTTTTTAGTGGAATTCTCCCCATCATAATGGTCCTGACTGGCCCTCGCTGCACCCTCCACAACCGGATTCACAGCTTCCAGGTGGCTGGGGTTAGGCATTAGCTCCATCTCAATGGATTTGCCGTCTTTCGTTTCGTAAACACCTTTTGAACCGAGGTGATATTTTACATCACCTGACCCCTGAATAGTGCCCGGGTCGATATTTCCTTCAAAATCGGCAAACACTTTTTGATAGGGCTTATTCATGATGTTTACAAGAATATTGAGTCGCCCTCGGTGAGCCATTCCCAAAAAGAATTTTTCAACATCTCCTTTTGATGCGCGCTCAATTAAGAAATGCATCATAGGGATAACGGTTTCGGCGCCTTCAAGCGAAAATCGCTTATGGCCAATGTACTTTTTGTGCAGAAACTGTTCAAAAGCCATTGCCTGGTTCAGTTTGTGCAGGATATCTTTTCGGTCTTCCTTTGTGAGTTCGGGTGTATTTGTGGTAGATTCCATCGTTTCCCGAAGCCACTTTCGCTCTTTGAGATCAAGAAGATGCATATAATCTGCGCCAATAGTTCCGCAGTACGTGTTTCTCAGGAGCTGAATGATGTCGCGCAGTTTTGCAATTTTTTTGCCGCCGAGTCCGTCACAGAAAAATTCGCGATCAAGATCCCATAATGTGAGGCCATAGTATTCGAGATCGAGTTCCGGACTCTGTCCCGGTTCAGTACCCAGTGGATCGAGTTTTGCAATAACGTGCCCCCGCATTCGATACATATTGATAAGCCTCCAGACGGCAATGGCACGGCGATCCTGCTCAAGGGAATTGGCCCGCCCGCTAAGCTGACCTTCATATTTGTCTTCTCCATATGGAAATGGCTGATACGGAATCTCAAGATCGGTAAAAATGTCCTCATAAAAAGTCTCTTCACCATTTAACAGCGAATGCACTTTTTGCAAAAACATCCCCGATTCGGCTCCCTGAATAATCCGGTGGTCGTAAGTGCACGTCACTGTCATTACCTTGCTGACTCCCAGCTGGTTCAGCACATCCTGCGCCATAGATTGAAATTCAGCGGGGTAATTGATAGAACCCGTTGCAATAATGGCACCCTGACCTTTCATCAGTCTTGGTACGGAGGAGACTGTTCCTATGGTTCCGGGATTGGTGATGCTGATTGTGGTTTCCTGGAAGTCAGAAAGTTCAAGGTTACCGTTTCTGGCCTTCTCAATAAGGTCGGAGTAGGCATAAAGAAACTCTTTGAAGTTCATCTTGTCGACCCCTTTAATATTGGGGACAACCAGATTTCTTGAGCCGTCTTTCGACTTCAGGTCAACGGCAATACCCAGGTTTACACCTTCAGGTTTAACTCTGTAGTGGGTTGAATCCTGGTTGGCGTAGTATGAGTTAATGTTGGGAAAATCTTCCAGGCCCTGTATAACAGCCCATGCAATCAGGTGTGTGAACGAGGCTTTGGGTTCGCCTCTTCGAAGCAGGTGCGTATTAATAATAGCCCGATCTTCGGTCATCATCTTTACAGGAAGTACACGAAGGGATGTAGCCGTTGGAACATAGATGCTTTCATCCATGTTATCTACAATTTTGGAAGCTACTCCTTTAATTTTTTCGACATCAGCACTCTCAGGAATTGAAGGTTTTTCAGCTTTCTTCTTTTTTGGTTCAGCTTTTTTCTTTTTTGGGGGCTCTTTTTTCTCTTCCGTTTTTACTTCTTCTTCACCGGGAGCTTCCTCAGTGGCGGCTCCGTTCATCTCATCAAAGTAACGCTTCCAGTGGTTGGGGACCGAAGAGGGGTCTTCCTTATACTGCTTATATAGTTCTTCTACCAGTGCGGAATTAGGGCCAAAAACGGATTCAAGTGATTTCAAAACTGTGATCTTTATGTTTGATAAAAAATCTTATCATCTTATCCCTGATAAAGGCGATGCGGTTAAAAAAGCCTGCGGGTTGTGATAATGCACGTAAAACTAACTAAAATTGCTATAAAATACGATGAATTAAATATTGCTAAACATGATTTCTTTGTAACATTTAACAAGCATTCTGCTTTCCTTATATTAGACCTGA
>DATGBT010000189.1:0-11501 GCA_035312505.1 Balneolaceae bacterium
TGAGAGGCAGGGATTCCACTGGCCGGCGGCGACCTTCAATGTCTACGGCTAAACTGTCACCGGCTTCGTTAACGTACATCCGTTCGCCCGTTTCATCGGTTCGGTATTTGGAAGCCTGCAGCGTCATCGTCACTTCATAGGTCGTGCTGTCTATTTCGCTAAACGAGGCCTCCTCCACGCGGTTGTCATATAGCGTAATGGTTTCAAACATATCCTCAATGAGGTATTGCAGCGAATCGGGGGTGTCCTCTTTCAGGTATTCTACAAGGTCCAGGGATATGGTATATGGTGGTTCCTGGAAAGCGAAATCATCAATGTAGCGACTCAGTGTGGCATTCAGCGTGTCTTCACCGATGTAGTCACTCAGCGCATAAAATACCAGCGACCCTTTATTGTAGTGAATATACTGCTGGTTTTCGTTGTAAATAAGCGGTAACTCACGCTGCGATTCAGTACTTCGCCCGATTAAATAGCTGTCGAGCGCTTCTTTCAGGAATCGCCGCATCTGATCCACACCATACTCTTTTTCAAGCACTTTCAAGGCGCTGTACTCCGAAAGGCTTTCAGACAGCATGGTTGCGCCCTGTACGTTGGCCCCGATAACCTGGTGCGCCCACCATTGATGCGCCACCTCGTGCGCCGTAATGCTGAATGGGTAGTTTACGGCTTCATTATCGGTAGTGTCTACATCCGCGATAAAACCCACGGCCTCGGAATAGGGAACGGTATTGGCAAACGACTGGGCGAAGCTGCCGCCGGTGCGTGGAAATTCAATAATGCGAAGCTGCCGGAACTGGTAGGGGCTGAAGTTTTCGGTGTAGTAATCAAGTGATTTTTTCACGCCTTCGATCATATAGTCCAGATTATAGGTGTGATCGGGGTGGTGATAAATCTCAATATTTACATCGTTCCACCGGTCGCGAACAACATCAAACTCTGCGGAAATAAAGGAGTAGAAGTTCACGATTGTGCTGTCCATTTCGTAGTGGAAATAGCGCCTTCCGTTCTCTTCCCACTCTTCCTGCAGATATCCGGGAGCAATGGCAATTTGTTCGGGTGAGGTTGAAATGGTCGTCTCAAAATCGATCCAGTCAGCATCACTGGAGATGTAGTTATCCATCCTCGCCGTGCTGTCGGTAGGGGGTGCCATGCGGTCTTTTGGTGGCAGATCGTACCGCTCCCTGGCTTCCTTGCTGCTCAACTCTCCCGATTCCTGGTACCCGATCCTTGGAAAAGAAAAATTATTGATGAAGGTTCCATTTCCTCTGACCGGAGAGTGATTTCTGAGGATCTCATTGGGCTTGTTCGCAAGAGTAAATGAGAACATGAGTGAATCACCCGGCATCATGGGCTCATTGAGCCGGTAGATATCGTAATTCAGCGTATCATCTTCCAGTACGAGATTGAACCCGCGATCAAAATCAAACGTGCTGATGTAGTTGTTATGGTCGATGTGGATCGAGTCGATAGCTACATCCGTCTTATTTTCGAGGATGAATGAGCCTGCAACATTAAAATCGCGGCTTTCGGGATACAGATCGAGATTAATCGTGCTCGAGACAATTCGCGGCTGTGGAGCATCTTTAAATTTTCCGTAGTTCTTTTCATAAAAAGCTGTCCGCAGTTCACTTTGCTGGGAAGAGACGTAGTTGTGTTTGATATTGTTGACGTAGTAGATCCAGCTACCCATCCCCAAAAATCCAATGAGAGAGAGTGAGAAAATGATTTTCAGGTTTGGAGTGAAAGCCTCTCCCGCATTTCGCAATCGCTCTTTGATACTGCCGGGCAATCCTCTTCTGAACAACAAAATGGCCAGTACATACAGAGCAATACCCAACAGGAGCCAGTATGTTTTATATATGAAATAACGACCCAATGTAGCTCCATACCCATTCATGTCGGAATAAGGAGTACCGGGGGCCTGGTTGAACTTGAAGACGGTCTGCTCAATACCAATCTGATCTAAAAAGGTAATTCCGATTGAGACAATCAGTAAGAGAATAAATCCAATGTAGTAATTCTTGAAAAAGCTGTGAACGAAGATAGCCAGAAGCCCCCAGATCACCACATGAATAAGAGAAATTGCGTAGAGATCAAACAGGTAGAGCCCGATTTCAAGATGATAATAGCCATTATAAAGCTGAACGCCGAGTCCGGCAATCATGATGATGGAAAGAAGCACCATCTGCATCAGTACAAGAGCCAGGAATTTGGATAAGAGCAGCGTCCAGTTGGGCGTGGGAGTGACGTGAATAAGCTGATCCATCCTGTCACCACGGCTGCGGTGAATCAGCATTCCTGCATACAAGAAAGTGAGTATGTTTATAAAAAGGCTGAAAAACGTTCCGGGAAGCTGAAGCATCTGCCACGTTACCGGCAGGGTCGCCGTTCCGAAAATTTCACTTCCCAACAGGATCACGCTAAGGGATATCAGGAGCCCGATTAATGCGATGATAATAAACGCCCATCCGCTGATGATATACCTGAAGTCAACTTTGGCAAGCGCCCAGGCTAATTTGATGTTCTCTATAAATGAGAAATTCAAATTCACATCCGGCATCGATATCGTGAGAATGCTGCCGAAATTCTTTTTGGTAACCGCTTCTCCTTTCTTCTTTCTGAATACATTGAAGCTGGCCGCCTGCTGATTAAAACCAAATGAGAAGTATACCCATCCAAAAATCAGGACTCCAAGTCCACCCCAAATTAACCGATTGTATAAAATGACCTCACCCCATGGAAGCGGGTTTTCATTTTGCTCAAATATGGTCCAGTATTCGGTATAGTAAGCGTGTGCCTGATAGCCGTAAGGATCGAGGAGGGCGGCAAGCATTTTGTTGTCGAGATCGGATGTAAGATTTTGAGCAAAGATCTGGATCAGGAAAAAGGCCAGAATTGCGATAAAAGCAACGTTTATATTTCGGGTGTAGGCTACAACGGCAAAAACGATGGCCCCGAAAAAGATCATATTTGGGATCAGGTAATAGAGGAAGGGCTGAATGTAGTTGATCAGGCTGAATGGGCCGAGAACATCAGGATTGGTTCCCGGGGTAATGGTGCCAAGGATGACGCCCAGTGCCGCTGCTATCATCACGAATGTTGAAACCGTGAGGCCGGCCATAAATTTCCCAAGCAGGTATTCCCATTTTTGAAATGGGTACGAATATAAAACCGAGTGCATATTGTGCTTATAATCCCGGTAAATGGTTCCGCCGATAAGAGCCGGCAAGAAGAAATAGAGAATCAGGGCCATCTCGTTCAGTATCCCGTTAATCGCAACGGGTGAGTTCACAATCGTGATGGTATTCATGCTTACCGTCAGGCTTTCAAAAAATCCAGCCGCGCTGATCATTATAAAATAGGAGAGGGCGAACATGATGCCGGCATACACATAGAAAGATGGTTTGCGAAGCCAGTACCTGATCTCAAAGGAAAAAATTGAATAAAACATATCAGACAGGTTTTTTGGTTTAAGCGGCTACAACTTCTTTCTCTTCGCGTAAAGTGACAAAATATACGTCCGATAGATCCGGTTCCCTGAGCTGGAATGTTTCATCCGGCTGTTCTGTGTCGTGTACACGAATATTCAGCGTGTTATCCTGGTTGAAGTTTGAAGAGATCACATTGAACTGATCTTCGTGTGTCTCCAGCTCTTCCCGGTCAATAACCTTGGTCCAGATCTGACCATGCAGTGCTTTAACAGCTTCTTTAGGAGTGTGATGGCTCAGAATTCGTCCGCCATTCATGATGGCCATGTCGGTACATAGTTCTTTTACGTCATCCACAATGTGAGTTGAGAATATGACGATGTGATTGGTTCCGATTTCCCGAAGCACATTCAGGAAACGGTGTCGCTCGGACGGGTCAAGCCCGGCGGTGGGTTCATCCACAATGATCAGTTTTGGATCATTCAGGAGTAACTGGGCAATCCCAAACCGCTGTTTCATACCGCCTGAATAGCCGGCTACATTTTTGCTCTTTACTTCAAAAAGGTTGGTGACTTCCAGGGCGGTATTTACCATTTCGGTTCGTTCATTTTTATCTGCTATTCCTTTCAGACGGGCGAAATAGTGAAGCAGCTCTTCTGCATTCATCTTTGGATAAACACCAAATGACTGGGGAAGATAACCCAAAACTTTGCGCAGGCTATGCTTCTCTTTAAGGATATTTAAATCGTCGAGGGTAACGGATCCTGAGTCCGGAGCCTGTAATGTTGCGATCGTACGCATCAGGGTAGATTTCCCCGCTCCGTTGGGCCCGAGCAGCCCGAACATACCCGATTCAATTTCGATGGAGACATCATCAAGGGCTTTTACCCCGTTTTTGTACGTCTTGGATAGGTTGGAAATGGTAAGTTTCATAGTCAGGATCTATTTATTTTTCTGTTTACCCCGTCGCGGTCTCTCCTTCACCTTGTTTGCAACGGATATTCTTGGTCGATTATCAACGTTAAATCGCTAAAGTATAATTAATTATTAAGTTTCCGCTAAGATTAAATTTATAAAAATAAAAAACAAGGAGAGATAGTAGTATCTTAAAGCTGTTTTTTTCACAGATATTACATTCTCTGTTTTTAATACATACTCTCGCCTCTACTTAAGAAATTGTATTTCACTTATTCTATACTGTATTTTCTTAGTCTCTGAGAGAATAAAGAAGAGTGGTTTTGGTAAATCATATTGCCGGAACTGAATAGGCCTTTTCTGTTTTCATTTGTTTAATCACCTATCAATGTGTAATGTCATTTTCAAGCTGAAAGCAATGTTTTTTCAGCACAGTATGAACGTTTAGTACTCATTTTTACACCATACTAGAATCGCCCAAACTCTTATGAATACGTTACTTGTTGTAGGTTTCTTGGTACTTATGGGGTATTTCATGGGCAGGCTGTGCGATTTGATCGGAGTTCCAAAAATAATCGGGTATATCTTTACGGGTATAATTTTCAGTCCGAATACTGCGGATTGGATTCCTTCTGATTTTATCAACAATACAGAGTCGCTTCTTTCTATCAGTTTAGCATTCATAACCTTTGAGGTGGGAGGGGAGCTGAAATGGTCGAAGCTCAAAAAGAGGGAAAGAGACATCGTAAGTATAACAGCGATGGCCAGCCTGGTTCCTCTGCTCCTTATTACGGGTGTATTCTATTTGTCGGCTTCTCTGTTCCAGGGGTACCTGCCATTTTCTGACATATCCATGATTTTTGCCTTTGCTCTGCTGATAGCGGCTCTGTCCAGTCCTACCGACCCTACCGCTACACTGGCTGTGATCCATCAATACAAGGCCGAAGGTAAGGTTAAAGACACAATATTAGGAGTTGCGGCCCTGGATGATGCCGTCGGAATTTTCGTTTTCAGCCTCTGTATTGCTTTCTCATCATTTTTACTTTCAGAGAGCAGGAATGTATCAGACAACCTCTATTTTGCCGTTTATCATGTTGGCGGTGGTATACTGATAGGGCTACTGGCAGCTGTTATAATGAATATTTTTTTGAAGTACAGCAATAAGATCAAAGGAGAGGGAAACTGGATCATCATAACGTTTTCACTCATTGCAATGTGCTATGGCGCATCAGCCTACCTTGAATTGGATGAACTGTTGGCCTGTATGGTAATGGGGTTGACTGTTGTGAATATCAGCGATAACCATGAATTGGTTTTTGGGACAATTGAAAGATATACCGAAGAGCTGATATTTCTGTTCTTTTTTGTTCTGAGCGGTCTTCAACTTGATATACAGATGATTCCACAAGCTATTTTGCCAATAACAGTCTTTGTTCTGTTTAGAATCATTGGAAAGTTTACGGGAACCTATCTGGGTGCGGTTTTTGTAAGTTCAGAAGCAAAAATCAAGAAGTTCACTGCCGGCGGACTGATACCCCAGGGTGGGATAGTGATCGGGCTTGTACTGTTACTGAATCAATATGAAGCCTTCTCGCCGTTTTATGATATACTGCTTGCTGTAATTATGGGTTCTGTTATCATAAATGAAATTATTGGCCCGCTGGCCGCAAGGTACTCCCTTAATAAAGCGGGAGAAATTTCCGGGGATGATTAAACTGCAGCAATTGACCACTTTTCTCTAAATCTCTTTTACCGTTACTCCCGGCGGGTAGGCATAGTCGTTCCAGAGCCGGTTCAGCTCATCCGGGTTTGGCTCACCGTCATATGTTACATATCGATACCGGACGATGTAGGGAGAACCCGGCTCAATCTGCATCGTGCCCAGCTGTGTGGGGGCATAGTTGAAGAAAGGTGCATCAGGATGAATCCGGACAGGTTGGGGAAATCTGAAATTTCCGGGATGCCCCATGATGGTAATACCGGCCAGTTCTCCATTACTTAATCCGCCAATATGGGTCCATTTTGTTCGGGTTGCATGGCCATCCCTGCCTAAGCCCTCAGCCGTTAAAAAATTCATGAGATCGGGGTTATTCCAGTCTTCATGACCCCGAAAACCAACACCTCCATAGTGATATTCAGGCAGAACCAGAGGTTTGCCACTACTAACGGTTTGGGTTACCACCAGGTCAAACAAGCGATACCGCTGACTTTCAGGCGGGTTATAAACATGCACCCTCCACTCTTCATTTAACGCAGTTACAGGCGTTGGGGCAGAGAGATCCGTGAAATGGTGTTTGGCAATAAATCCTCCGTGAACGGGTCCTTCCCAGGACCTTTGCAACGAATCAGCCTGATCCACTCTGCCTGAATTCAGATGGACATTCCAAAAGTCAGGAGTTCGGCCTTCAAATTCAGTTTTTGTCCAAGCAGACCAAATTCCGGATTGATGGGGATGGTTTCCAACGTTCATATGACCTGTCACCCTTACTCCACCGGGAGAGTAGACGGGATGAATATATCCGCCACGTTTGTATCGCTCATCCAGCTCGTCGGGAGGTGTATTATCGCCGTGGTAGTACGAAAGGATTTCAGTGCTTTCAGATAGAAACGTTATTTGTGTAGAATCGATTTCGTTTGAAATGGATGTATCAGAAGATATCTGATCTTCACTGAAAAGATAGGTTCGGTTTTGTCCTGCAGGTAGTTGGTCCAGTATGAACCAGCCACGATTCTCGAAATCTACCTGTAAAAGGAGATTTCCGTTCTCGCTGTTTTCCATCATATAGATGCCCGGGTCTACTGAATTGGGCAAGTAGAATGCCACAACTGTTTCTGATCGGTCAAATGCACCGGCACTAACATGAATTTCGTAGGATTTTTGAGCGAAACTCACTGATATATTCCCGAATAAAAACATGACGAGTAATAAGGAAGAAAGTGAAGTGTAATTCATACTTTTGCGGTATTTGGTAAAGATATTTTCTAATTATTCATCGATGTAGATAAGCAGGTTCGTGATTTTACATAAAGTGACCGCAAAAAGCAGACTACTCCTCAAACAGATCGTCAACCACGCGTGTGGGCAGTTTATTTGCCAGCCGCTCGCTACGCCAATATCCTTCCACGCCTAAAACCCGAGGATTTACCAGCGTGCCGTTTTTTCTGACCAGAAACACCCCATTGGGTGTTTGAGGTGATAATCGTCCCCGTTTCCTGTCATCCGTTCGAAAACGGCGCTGGCCATAAAGAACATCCACCGGCCCGTTTACTTTAAATGCCTTTACATTTTCGCCGTAACCTGCCGGCGATACCCTGTTTTCGAGAAGAGCGCTCATGATTTCACGGTCGCGTTTTAACTCATAAATTTTATCGGCTCGGTTTTCTTTAAACCGTACCACATCAAACTGGTTTCGTGAAAGTTCGTCTTGGTATAAACTCTGCAAAAAATGCTGAAGTGAACCGCGATAGGCTCTCTTTCTGCTAGCCATCCACACTCTCTCTTCCTGTTTCGTTTCCGGAGTTAGCTCTCTAAAATTCAGGTCGAACATCATCAGCCCGGTATCACTGGTCAGTTTCCATAGGAATTCATTCATTTCGACGCTGATCTGATAGCCAAGTCCGCGATTTTCAACTATGAGAGGTGCAGAAGCTGTGGCAAAAAGCTCGCCGGATGATGTGCGTACAAAATCGAGGACCCATCTGTTTTGGATCGAAGATTTTGACGCCAGAACTCCCGTACCCAGAAATTCTTTTTTAAATGCATTATAATTGCTCTGCCATTCACTGTTGTCTGCAGTTATGACAATGTCATCCAGCTCTATCCGATTGGGGCGTAAATTAATGTCCAGATTTTGTAATGATTTGGTTTCACTGAGATCAATAGGATATAAGGCAGTGTGAAATCCTACAAAACTGATGATGAGAGTTTTTTTACCGGTATGGCGTGTAGAAAAAGAAAAAGAGCCATCTTGAGCGGTACTTGTTCCAGTGGAGGTGTTTTCGAGATAAACATTTGCACCCGCAATCGGCTCGTCAGACAGCTCATCAGTTACCGTGCCGGAAATTTCAACTAATTGTGAACTTGCTTCAGAAATGGGTGTTAGGATAATCAGCAGACAAAGGGCAACCGGTAATTTGTATGTTGTGAACATATATATTTTCTGCCCAAAAGTTTTTGAGTTAACTGGTTTTCTGATTAATCATTCAATCTATACGAAATGAGAACAAATGGGTAACAATGTTGCAATGAAAAGTGAGCAACTTCAATTCAGCCGTGGCTATCGTTGATTGTTAATGAAAACATAATATTGGTCATAATCTATTTTGGCAAGTTATTGAAACTTTTAAAAGAGTATTTATAAAATTATAAATAAAATGGAAACATATATTTAATGAAAATTTTTTTCATTCATTATAAAAATAGAAACAGGATGTAAGTACGAATTCAAATGCCGGCTTTTCAGGAATGCTTAATATTTACGTAAAGTTACTTTAATAATTTGATGTGAATAATGAATAACCGGTCAAGTTTACGATGAAGATAAAAGTTTTCTTTTTGAGTATTGTTATTATTCTACTTTCATCCCCGATGGTAGTGGCTCAGCCTGTTAAAAATGAGATAGAAGACTCTATCAAAAGAGAAGGGATGCCCGAAGCTGCAATCGAAACTCTGGATGAATTCTGGTCGAATGTAACTGATATCCGGTATTATTTTCAGACCGATGGCGAAAGTGAATCCTATGAAGCCAAGCTGGAGTGGCAGGGAAACAGTTACAGTATTGAATTTGATGAAGCCGGCAGGGTGCTCAATGTAGAGCAGCTTATTAACTGGAATCAGGTCTCTTTGAAAGCCAGCAAGAGTATCGATGAATATTTGCAAAAAGAGTTCAGAAGGGTTAACATTATCCGATTACAGAGACAGTATATTGCTGACGATGATGATGATTCGGATAATGAAGATTTTATTGAAGATATACTCGAAGATGATGAAGAAGATTTTGAAATCAGATATGAATTTGAGGTGGAGGGAAGAAGCGGTAAGCAGATCGGCGCTTTTGAACTCCTTTTTGATCGCTCCGGGGATCTGATACAGCGCCGGAATATTAAGAGAAGATCTGTAGATAATATTTGGTAAGCCGTTATTTAAATTTATTTATGAAAACATTTGTGGTCGTTTTGGTCACTATTTGCGTATGGCCATTGTCGGGTTATGCACAATCGGGGCCTGAGTGGATATGGAATCCTGAACTTTCTTATTCGAAGGACACATCCGACCGGATGACATTGGGAGCTAAGCTGTCGATCTTTCATTCGTTTGAGGATTTTACGGAAAAACGCGCATTGGAGTATATTGAACAACAGTTTACAGGAGCTTACACGCTTACTCCCCGCTGGAAGATAGGCGGTGGTTACTATTACCGCTGGTCGAATCCGCTTCTTGACGGATATGAATATGAGCACAGGCTGTTGCAGCAGGCCGGTTATGTAAGTTATTTTGGAGACCGGCGCCTTTCTCATCGCTTCAGGCTCGAGCAGAGAATTCGATCATCTTCATATCAAAATCGCTTCCGGTATCGTTTTGGTTTCGACTTCCCACTTCAGGGCGAGCAGCTTGATCCCGGAGAGAGATACCTGATCGTGAAAAACGAGATGATGACGGCCTTTAACGGCTCTGAAGCGGATGCTGAAAACCGGGCATCGCTGGGATTAGGGTGGCTTTTGGGCGGCGGACAGAAATTTGAAATAAATGCTCAACACCGAACGCTGGATATTTTCAGTGGCGATGGTATCGGCCATCTTTTTTTATTGAATACCACCTACTATATAAGCCGTTAAATTTAATGAGCATGAGGTAATCTAATCATAGGCTTAGGCTAATTAATCCTTCAAAATGATTAGTTGAAACCAAAGCGTTTTAGACAAAAAGCAATGTTCTAAAACCTGGCGGTACGTGTTAAACAAAATGGATTGAATCAGGTAACTGCACCGCCACAGCTACTTCCTGCCCCGGCCGTACAGCCATAACAGTGTTGATTAACGACAATTTCGCGATTATTCAGTTTTTCAAGATCCCAGTTTTTAATATGGCCGGGTGCACCATGATTGGTTTGCATCTCCAGCATCTGGTTAAAATCACAATCATACAGGGAACCATCCCAGCCGATAGATATGGTATTTCTGCACATTACTCCCATTGCAGCGGATGGATTGAATGAAGTGATTAGCTTCTCCATATATTCCTCCAGGTTACCGGACATTATCAGAAAATTAAGATACCGGCTGATTGGCAAATTTGTGATCGTGAACAAGTCATTAAAAACAATACCGTGATCGTTCCAGAGCCGCTCTTTATAATCTTCTTTGAGTGACTCCTGGTCAGGTGGTAAAAATGCTCCAACCGGATTGTAAACCAGGTTGAGCTTTAAGCCGGTTTCTTCTTTCCCGTAACCGATGTCGTTTAAAATTTTAAGCACCTTCATTGATTTATCGTAGGTGCCTTCGCCTCTTTGTGCATCGGTGCGGCGCTTGCTGTAAAAAGGGAGCGAGCAGGTGATCTCCACACCGCGGTCTGCCATAAACTGAGGCAAATCCTCGAACTTTCGGGTATCGAGAATCGTGAGATTAGATCGGACGATAATCTCTTTTCCAAGCTTGTACACCTCGTCTACGAACCAACGGAAGTGTGGATTCATCTCAGGAGCGCCTCCGGTAAGATCAACCGTTTGAATGTCAGAATTTTTGAGTGCATTGAGGCAGTACTGCAATGTCTCTTTCGTCATGATTTCCTGACGGTCCGGTCCGGCGTCTACATGGCAGTGTTTGCACGTCATATTGCACATATACCCAACATTAATTTGAAAAATCTCTATACCTGTGGGTTTTAACGGAAAAAGGCCAATATCGCCCAGCTTATTTTCAAACTTTTCAAGACGTTTAATCTTTTCGTTTTGGTTGTTGATAATATCAATCTGTGTTTGGGGATCAGAAAGAGAGTGGCTTTGGGCGATAAGAGACTTCATGATAATGATATTGCTTATGGGTTCTGTGCTGCTATTTAAATACAGGTAGAGATTACATTGTAAGTTTATCCACTTTGTTCATCATCTGAACACCGTGTACAAGAGATGCCCCGCCCCTGATTGCAGATGCCACATGAAC
>DATGBT010000190.1:0-4890 GCA_035312505.1 Balneolaceae bacterium
ACTCGAGCTGCTGCAGGGCAACCGCTTCAATCAGGTCATCCTTCAGCAGCTGGCTGCAGAGCACACTCGCACCGTGATACCGTAATCCGCCGGCATGTATCGCTGCAGGCGTGAAATTGTGGCCCAGCGTATACATTGGCAGAAGAGGAGTGTACCCGGCAGAATCCCCATGATCGTACATAAACCTGCCTTTTGTTAACTTCGGACACGATGCGGGCTCCACGGCTACGAACCTGGTTTTAGTATCCGCGGTAAGATTGTTTTTCAGAAATGGAAATGAGATACCGGCAAAGTTTGACCCGCCGCCAAGAGGTGCCACCACAACATCAGGATAATCCCCGGCATACTCCATTTGCTTTATGGTTTCCTGGCCAATAATGGTTTGATGGAGAAGCACATGGTTTAGCACGGAGCCAAGCGCATATTTGGTCTGTTCATCCATCACCGCCCGTTCAATGGCTTCAGAAATAGCGATACCAAGACTGCCGCTTGTATCGGGATCCTTCTCTAAAATCTTCCTGCCGGCTTCGGTCCTGGTACTTGGGGATGGATACACATCGGCTCCAAATGTGTTCATCATTACTTTTCTGTATGGCTTTTGGTCGTAACTGATTCTCACCATGTATACTTCACAGCTCATGTCGAACTGAGAACAGGCAAATGCAAGTGCCGTTCCCCACTGTCCGGCACCTGTCTCAGTGGTAATGCTTTTAATGCCTTCCTGTTTATTATAGTATGCCTGGGGCACGGCCGTGTTGGGTTTGTGTGATCCGCTGGGACTCACACCTTCATATTTATAATAGATTTTTGCAGGCGTATCCAGCATTTTCTCCAGTCCGGTTGCACGGTAAAGTGGTGACGGACGCCAGATACGGTAAATATCCCTCACTTCATCCGGTATTTCGATATACCGTTCAGCTGAAACTTCCTGCTCAATAAGCCCCATGGGGAAAATAGGGCTGAGGTCATCGGGCCCGGCAGGCTTTCGCGTTTTTGGATTTAGTGGCGGAAGTGG
Source organism: Balneolaceae bacterium (assembly GCA_035312505.1). GTDB lineage: Bacteria > Bacteroidota > Rhodothermia > Balneolales > Balneolaceae > Rhodohalobacter. The sequence continues at coordinate 1,016 of DATGBT010000190.1, forward strand.
CTTGTTTGGCATGTCTGCCACAATATTGTACCAGTGAGTTGGGATATCCGTTTCATCCAAAAATATTTTTTTTCTCATGCCTGCTGATTTTGAAATTATGTTGATGATTTAATCGCAAAAATACGGGTACTTAATCAAAACTGCACCCCGTATCATTCCCTGATTTTTAGTATCAATTTTTCGGGCAATCAAAAGAGGACTTTTTTATCTTTTATTTGATTTGATTACAGCATACAACATAACGAAGCCCATTCCGTATCTTTTGAAAAGCAACTTTCTGAGCCACAGGGTTTTTCCATATGGTCTGATAGTCATTTGCCTGTTCATTAGCGGTTGTCTCGATTCCGAAAAATACCAGCAGTCATCCCCTGTTGATCCGGAAACTGTTCAGAATGCCGTCCATTCCGTTGTCGGTAGGGCAAATTATGAGCTTGCCAGGCCACACTCCATTCTTATCACTCCTGACCATCGGAAAGAATTTGGAAGGGGGGAATATGTTAGCCTCGCTACCTATTGGTGGCCAGATGCAGATTCCGGCAAGGGGCTCCCCTATATCAGAAAGGACGGTCGTGTAAATCCGGAAACAATGACCGATCAGTCGAATCTGCCTCAGCTTATCAGAATGGCCCGGCGTATTGAAGTATTTAGCGCCGCATACCGCTTCACAGGTAATGATATTTATGCAAAACGGGCCGTTGAGCAACTTCAAATCTGGTTTTGTGATCCCAAAACGTCGATGCTTCCCCACCTTGAACACGCACAGCTTATTCGCGGCGTTAACAGTGGCCGCTCGTATGGCGTCATTGATGGATGGTGGCTGGTACGGGTGGCTGATTCGATACCACTTCTGAAATCATCTTCTGCCTGGTCCTCTGAAACTGATCGGCGTTTGAAAGCATGGTTTACCCATTATATAAACTGGCTTACAAACAGCTCATTTGGCATTCAGGAAAAAAATCAAAAAAACAACCACGGCACCTGGTACGATGTTCAGGTTGTTACCTATGCTCAATATCTCGGTTGGGACCGGTTTACCATTCAATATCTTGATACAATTTCACGTAAGCGAATATCTGAACAAATCCTTTTTTCCGGCAAACAGAGATTTGAAATGGTGCGAACCAGGCCGGAACACTACAGCATCTACAATTTATATGGTTTGCTGAGACTTGCACGTATCGCCATAGAAAACGGAATGGACATATCTGAACCGGATTTTCTGTTCAGCGGCAATTTACGAATTGCATATCTGGAACTTATCGATCAGGTAGGGCTGAAGAATCCTGCCAGCTTCACCAAACAGTTCGATGAAACCGACACGGCACGCATCTGGTATCTTTTTCTTCTGGAAGCGCATCTGTTCTTTGATGAGCCAGCCACCCGCCATAACCTGATGAAGTTTGTTACCCGTTATCCAGAATTGCACTCACGATACATGAGTGCATATCCGGAAATCGTTTTTCAGATGATCAATCAGGCCGAAAAAAGCTATGCCAGCACAGTTTCCTCGTCAAATATACCAATCAGTCTTCTTCGCTGAGTTGCCGCAGTCTCTTTTAACGACGCCAGGTTTTCGTTTTTAAATGGCGATCTCGCAGCGATTTCTTCACAGAACTCTATCCCTTTTTCAAGATTTTTCTTCATCCGGACCAGTTTTTTCCACGCTCCGCTTTCCCTGTCATCTTCAAGAAGAGTAAGCTCAGAAATATAATCAACATACATGGTAAGCTCTTTGGCAAACATATGGGGACGATCTTCAGATACAATCGATTCCCGCCTACCATAAATATGATCCGTCATTTCTTGGAGTGAATATTCCCTTGTGAACCAGGCCACATTGGGTCCCGGGCAAATTTCCTGTCTCCCGTAGGATGGTTTCATGATACCAAGACGGATCATGGATCCGGTTCCAAGGTTGGTACAAAGACAGGTTTTTTGCATCACCTTCTCTTTTTGAGATGATTTCTCCTCATCTGGCAGTTCACTCCCTTCAATCTGGTTAATCTTCAACAGCTGGTACTGAGCTGATGCCGTACAGATTGGATTTTCGGTAAACTCCGTATTTGATACAAGGAATCCTTTTGGACATTTCGAACCGGGCTTTCCTTTCTCAATGAGCTCTTTTGTATAAATTTCAGATCCCGAACCACGAATATTATTAAAAGGAACGCCCAGCGGCGATACATTACTTAAATAGAGTTCGTTTTCCCCGGCGTCTGCCAGTAGCTGTGAGGTGGTACTGTCAACGCAGGTAGCTTCGGGAACCAGCAGAAACGGGCTTCCCCATCCGGTTCCGTCTACATCAAAGTCTTCAAACAATCGTTTCATTTCACCATTATTTCCAATGCCGCCCTGCACCGTCACAATCGGTTTAATCTGATCTTCTTTCAGTTCCGGGTAGTCCCAGCCCTGCGACTCGTAAAACGCTTTTACCATTGGCTGAAACGTTTCCACAAGCTGATCGCGTTTTTCCCTGAATTCCTGCAGAAGAACAGGCATTAACTGCCCGTCTGATGCGAATGCGTGTCCGCCACAGTTTAGTCCCGACTCAATACGAAACTCTGCGACTTCAAGTCCTTTTTTTGCTAAAAATTTTCCCTGGATCATGGCTGAGCGGAAATCGCTCACCTTCAAAATTATTTTCTTTTTAATGTCGCCGGCTGCATCCCTGTAAAAATCCCTGAATTCGGATAGATAGCTATAGAGACGTGGGTTAAAACCAGCAGACAGAACCAGTCCTGATCTGATTTTGCTGTTTGCAAATCCACGCAGAGCCGCACTTGCGTCCGAATATTCGGAGCTTAGTGGTTTGTTATCTTTGTCGAGACGCAGTGAATCCACTTTGGCCATGATATTGACGTCTATGGATCCGCATGTCATCTTATCGGTTAATTTTTTCATCAGCCGTCTTCTTTCTTCTCCATCAGAGAGTGAAAGCAGATATTCATACTGTTTTTTCAGGGGGTTTTCGGATGGAAGAAGATTGAAGTACCGATCCTTTTCACTTTCCGAAAAGAACGACAGCTCTTTCATCGCTTCGAATTTCTGCGATACAATATCCCCTGCCATATCAAGATAAGCTGTAATGCGCCTGGCACGTCCATCCTTCTCTGAGCGCGGAATATTATTATAATTGAAATTAAATTCATTGCTATAGTGCTTACGGATTTTTTCGCAGAGCATATCATCCACAACGGAGATAACAGAGTCGATGCCCAGATGGGCCACACGAATGGGGCTGTCTATAGAATGGCCGGTTCCCATTACCGGTATGTGAAATTGGTGTTCCCGCTTAATCATAACATTTTGATTGATTGAAAATACATAAACAGATAAAATACTCTTTTATTGGCTGAATGCAAAGCAGAACTTCAATTTGGCCAAGAAAATCATTTCATTACCCGGAGCGTTAACTGGTCTGAAATTCACATAGCCTTAACAGGTAAATTCTATTTTATTAGAACAGATTCATATTATCAGATATAAATATCTTATTTTTTAAGTGGTCAAAAATCCGGTACTCATTTTTATCCTTAGCCTATCCTTGCTGTTTTCCATGACGGAGATCTACAAAGTGACTATGCTTGGATTTACGGTGCTGACGGATGCTGACAAAGCGGCCCACTTCTGTACATGTACCGGTTGCTCACACTCGCAAGACAACATGCAGAAGAATAATGATACCGGCATGGATGAGCATGGAATGATGCAGCATCAACAAAGTGACAATAGCCAGGCAGCTCACTGCGCAATGAATGGAACAGAAGCAGGTGAAGCTGCTTATTGTGCCTGCAAGACTTCACCTGAAAAAGAGAGTCCCATTCTTTTTAACTCACTCGACAAAGTTGCTCTTCTTACTCCTGTGAAGACGAACA
>DATGBT010000191.1:0-30075 GCA_035312505.1 Balneolaceae bacterium
TCGTAAATTACTTCTTAAGAAAAAAGAGATCCGGGAGATTGATAAGCAGATCAACCAGAAAGGGTTCACACTCATACCGCTTAAGCTTTACTTTAAAGGTGGCTACGCTAAGATTCTGATTGGCCTGGCGAAAGGTAAAAAGCAGTTTGATAAGCGTGAAGACATCAAAGAGAAGGATGTTAAGAGAGAGCTGGACAGAAAAATTAAAGGCACCTATAAAGTAAATCTGTAGAACCATGCTCTTGCTCGGGTGATTTGAGTACGGTTGACAAGAAAAGGCTGAAAGCCTGTGATACCACAGCTTGGGGCAGCGCCCCAGGTCAACCGGCACCCAAACATACACCATCGGGCATTCACGAACCAACAGCACAAAACAGAATCCGATGGTTGTTTTCCCAGCCTCAATCAACGCCCCGTTGCCCCAAATAAGGCCATGACTACTACTTCTCGATGACGCCTTTGGGCAATCCACCCCTTTGGGGCAGCGTCTCTTTGTTTACGTCTCTCTATCAATATCCACATCTCTAAATACCGATAGACTCTCTTCAAATCTTCAGGAGTGAAGTATACTTTCTTGATCATTCAACCGTGCTGTACAAGAGGCTCGATTTACGGTCTGCAGAATAGAAAATTTAGGTATTTTCAGTGCTACTATAATTGCAGAGCGTTTACTATTGCCCGTGCGGACGCATTAAGCCATAAAAAAAGCCTTCGGTTAGAAAACCGAAAGCTTTAATTTATTGCAGAAAAGGGGATCGTCTACTCCTCTTCTCCGTCGTTCTCTTCGAGTTTGCTCTGCAGTCTTTCCATCAGTTCGGGATCCTGTTGGGCACCCATTACAACCATTCTGTAACGCTGCATAGTTAATCCGTTTTCCTCCATTTTTGCAGACATTTCCTGCTCAGCTTCGCCCTGAATTTCCATCAGTTTTGGCTGCATTTGCTGTATCGTAGCCATTTCCTCATCAGAAATATTTACCTGATCGGCCATTTGAGGGTTTTGCATGGCCATCATCATCTGCTGGAAACGCTCCAGAGATATTCCCTCTTCCTCAAGAGCAGCACCCATTTTTTCCTGTGCTTTTACCTGGATGGGTTCAAGTTCCCCTATGGTTGTTGCAATTTGATCAATTTCCTCGTCACTCACATCCGATGATGTGGGGAGGTCGGGCATTTGGGGTTGCTGCTGCTGAACTTGGGCAAACAGCATTCCGGTACTAAGTAAAAATATGGCGATAGTTAACGCCGCTTTGTTAATAAAAGTCATTAAGCTAATTATTTATTTAGATTGGTCTATCTTGTTAACCTTAGAGGATAAAAAATAGTATATGTTTCATAAAATCTTCTTTTTAAGCTTCAATATCAAAAAAGGGGAAAGAAAAGGGGGTTCCCTGTAAGCCGAATTCTGTTCCCCCGACTGCTGTCGGGGGTGGTAATCATTTATCTGGTCTCAGTGTTGCCACTGAGATCTGAGCGTTCCACCCGGGTGTGTTGCGACAAGAGGCGCACACCCTGCACAAACTTGCACCCCGTGAGGTTTACCCTGCCTTTGATGTCGCCACCAAAGCGGTGAGCTCTTACCTCACCATTTCACCCTTACCCCGATGTATCGTGGCGGTTTGTTTTCTGTGGCACTGGCTGCCCCATTACAGGGCCTTCCCGTTAGGAAGCACGGTTCTTGTTGGTGTTCGGACTTTCCTCCCTGCGAAATAAACACAGAGCGATTACCCGGGAACCCCTCTTTAAAAGTATTAAAACGTTTTGGGAGACGCTGTATTATAACTGAAGCTGCTTCTTCGCTTCTTCGAAGAAAGAGGGATCTACAACAATCCGGCCGCTGTTTTCGTCGATAATAATTTTGTTTTTACGCCGAACCTCAACCTGCGTTTGCGGAGGCAGAGCCATGCCAAGAGCAGCGCCTTTCTCCATAGCTACAACAGCAATGCCGTTAGCGAGTCCATCCCTCAGTCTTTTATAGCTGCGAATATATCGCTTGTCGAGGTCTTCCTCGAGCTCTTTGCGTTTTTCAAGGAGTTTCTCTTCCTCGGCCCTGGTGTTATCAATTACCTTGTCGAGATTCTCTTTTTTGTCTTCGTGCAGAGATTTGGTATCGGCAAGCTTCTCTCTTTTTTCTTCAAGTTCTGCTTCCACCTCTTCTACTCGCTTTTCTATCTCTTCAATTCTTGAGATGGCATTCTCTACAAACTGCTTTTGTGCCTCAATCTCTTTAGTAAGCGCATCATACTCACGATTGTTGCGAACGGTAAGCTGCTGCTCTTCATATTTCTTTGTCTTGTCGTGAGATGTCTCCATATCTACCTCAAGCTTCTTTTTTTCAGCCTTGAGGCTTTCAAGCTCTTCTTCGAGGCGGTTAATTTTCGCCTCAAAACGGTTAATATTGGTTTCAATATCCAAAACCTCTTCAGGTAAATCACCACGAAGTTGACGAATTTCATCGATTCTGCTGTCGATGTATTGTAAATTTGCGAGTTGCTGGAGTACCTCTTGCATTTTGATTTACGAGTATTTAGATGTTTTTATTTTCAAATTCAGTTACATACACCTTCATAGGGTTTGTAACTTGTTCGGTTGCTTCTACTGTAAGTAGTTCAAATGCTTCAGCTAATTCTTTCCTGATGGCTTCGACTACCGGGAATTCCGTTTCATAATGTCCGGCATCAACAAGGAGAAAATCAGATTTTTCTGTGAAATAGTCATGGTACTTAACGTCAGCGGTTACAAATGCATCGGCCCCTGCATGCATTGCTTTCTCTTTTAAAAATACCCCGGAGCCGCCACATACCGCCACTTTTTTGATTCGGGTCGCTTTTCCTGAAAATCGTACCGAAGGCACATCCAGTGCGCGGCATACAAGGTGTAAAAATTCATCCACCGTAATTCCCTGGTCGGGATATTCCCCGGTTACGCCCATTCCAAAATTATTGGATGGTGTTGCCATTTCAATTTCCTGGAAACTTCCCTTTTTCATCAGCCCTTCTTTTTCAAGAGCATTTTTCAGTTGAGAAACATTATGCTGGTCGATGATGGCTTCGAAGTGCTTTTGTCCTCCTTTTCTGCCATCTACCTCATAAAAATGAGCTTCTTCTGCTGAATAGTAGTTCAGTAGTTTCAGCACAGCTTCTGTGTCTTCGTAATCGGTGGTGAGAGAAATTTTTCGGCTGATTGTGTACTGCCGGTCTAAAAACTGGAGATCATCGAGTCCCAGGTTGTTGGCCAGTACAAAGGACACGCCATCAAGGGCAGCATCCAGATTTGTGTGAGCAGAGAGCAGTGCAATATTGTTTCGGATCATTTTATAGATGATGCGTCCCTGCTCATTGGTAGGGTTGATAGCCGAAATTTTATTAAAAATGAGCGGATGGTGTGAAACAATAAGCTCACATTTTTTTTCAAGTGCTTCCTCAACAATCTCTTCGGTTACATCCAGACAAACCAGCATTCTTGATACCGAAGCAGCAGGATCTCCAACAAGCAGCCCCACATTATCATAACTCATTTTAATACCCGGAGGTGCCCACTGGTGAATAAAATCTTTAATATGACGCACCTGAGTATTCATGATTATTTCTTCCCCCTTACCCACTTAGCTGTTTTGAAGCCGTTTATACAGAGATAAACTAAGCGGTTCATCGAATTGCGTATTGACGTTTGCAGTAGTACCATTGTTTTTTTCACAGACCGTAAAAATACGAATGATTTGCTTCCATTGAAAACTGTTTTTCCCAAATTTTTTATTTCTTAAAAAGAAAAACCCGGCTGGATATTTTTTCCAGGCCGGGTTTTTAAAGCGGAGCATGAAATATCTCAGAAACCTTTTCTGGGAACCCGGGGTGCTATGGAGTTGTCACGCCCGGCCTGGCTCTTACCCGCTCCCCTTGAAAATTGATAGTTGATTCTGAACCAGAAAGGTACGGCGGACGTGTTGATGATTCCTTCCGAGCGGCTTTGAAAATCCGTCGCATTAATTCTGTTGCCATCATAAGTAAAGCTTCGTGAAAACGGCAATCCGGTAATGATGCCTGCTTTCAAGCCATTGCTGAACGATTTTTCAAGAGAGATAAAGTAGAGTGCATCGCTGAACACAGACCGCTGTATTTCGGCCTTCGGGCTTGAATATTGAAACTCTGCAGAAGCAGTAAATCCATTTCCAAAACCGGTATACGCTGTAAGCCCGGTTTCATAAGCCAAAGCACGATTTGCGCTAACTCCATTTGCAGCAACAAACCCATTGGACGATGTGTGAACTTCAAAAAAACGAAAGAAGGGCTGAAAACCAGACCTGCTGGCCAGATTGATTGATCCGGACAAACGGACACCTTTTTGTTCAACGTCACCCAGATTGTGCCAATTTAATTCGTAAACACCGTTTGGCCTGAACTCAGCCAACGTGTGTATCGCATCGGTTTGATGTGAGTAAAATAAGCCAGCCGACAGGAAACTGTTTCCAAATAAAAGGGAATATTCCAGATTCAAATCGTTTCGGAACGATGGGTCCAGTCCAGGATTGCCGCTTCTTGAGCTGTAAGGGTCGTCGATGTTTTGAGACGGATTCAACTGATAAAGATGCGGATATTGAACTGAACGCCGGTATGAGAACCGAACACTTTGAGAGGTTTCCGGGATTCTATATTGTATCGAAGCATTTGGGAATAAAGCCACATGATGATTTTTATCAGACGATTGCAATCCGTAGGATGCAGATTCAACCCGCATTCCGCTCTGAAGGTCGATCTGTGAAGAATTGTATGTGAATGATCCATATCCGGCAACGTTTTCATCCCTGTATTCAAAATCAATGATTTCTTCATCAGTCATACGTATGGTTCTGGCCTGAAGGCCGCCTTCAATCACCAGTCTGTCGGTCATTGGCTGTCTGTAATCCATTCTGACGCGGTGGATTTGCCGGTTTGGTTTCATCAGGTTCTGAATAATATCACCGGCTTGATGATTAACGTATGTAACAGAATTTGTGGCATTCAATGTTTGGCGGGCAGCATCAAACGATAGCTTTCGGCCGTTTTGTCCGTCGGGTTGATAGTTGTAAAACACAGAATAAAATTCGCTGCGGTTCGAATCATCGTCAATCTTGTCGGATGACCAGAAGCTGGCTTGCTCTCCCTGCTCCATTGCTTCTGCGGTACCACTGTTTTCCTGAGAGTAGGGGTTGAACCATCCGTAGAAACCGAGTTCATGGCTGCTGCTTATGGCATAATCTATCCCATAGTGAAATTTGTGTGACCAGTACTGCTGTCGTACATTTTGCACGCTGTTCCACTCTGTTTCAAAGGCTGATCGTTCCGATTTTTCCATCACATCGAAGTAACTGAACTCACCATTGTAGGATGTAAAAAGGTTCAGCCTGCCCCTACTGTAATTCACACTATAAGCAGGAAAGAGATACTTTTCTGAATGAGATGTTGGTACATCAAGATTCAGATGGCCGCTGAGTGAATACTCCGGCTGTTTTTTTAGAACAATATTGAGGGCTCCGGTTACAGAGGCCTCGAAACTAGCAGGCGGCATATTTAAAATATCAACCCTGTCGATTTGTGAAGAGTGAAGCTGACTCAAAAAACTTCTGTCCCGTTCTTTGCCATCCACAAAAATGATGATATTCCGGCTGCCTTCCAGAGAAATATTTTGCATGATATCAACATCTATACCGGGAATGAATTTCAGCAGATCCGTGCCCGATGCTGACGCACTCACCAGGTTTTCGTTTACATAGTAAGACGTTCTGTCTGCGGAGGGTCTTGCCGTAACTTCGCCCATTACCATGATTGATTCGTGCATAATGAGTGCAAAAGAAAGGGGAATTTCACCCAATTCAATCGTTTCTTCGGATTTTACATCAATCTGCTTGTAGTACGATTCATAGCCAATGACACTAATTCGGAGGATATAGTTTCCGGAATCAGAAACTCTCAAACTGAAAATGCCGTCAATGTCGCTCACTGTACCTGCGATCATGTTTGTTTCGGTTGAATCCAAAAGTGCCACATGGGCGAATGGCAGAGGTACCTTTTCTTCACTGTCTGTTACAACTCCGGTAATTAACTTATTATGCTGTGCCTGAAGAAAAGGTGCATGGATGATCAAAAAGAGTAAAAAGAATGCTGCGTAAAGAGTATGATTGATTTTATTTTCTGTTTTCATAGTCGTGCTCCGTCACTTCTGTTTTTGTGTTGTTTACTGCTTCTGATGAAAGTTCGGAGAGATTAAAAACGGGCACAACAGAGAGGGACAGAGAGCAAGAATTTGCCATGAATAGCAATCAGAGAGCAGATGATTTGGGATAAACGGCAGGGTTTTGTGATGATCGGTTATGGTATCACCATCACAATTGTCACGGAAATACCGAAAATCACGGAGATTCAATGATTTTCGGTGTCAAGACATCAATAACCAATTGAATTATTATTTCACGAATTAACCGAATTGCTTAAAAAGCTCTCGAAATTTTCCGGTATGCCTTCTGGAGACAGGAATTTCTCCCGGAATCTTTGGAATTTTGAGCCGAAAACCGAGAGCGTTACCGTTAGCCTCTTCAACTTTTTTCAGGTTCACGATAAATGCCCTGTGCGTTCTCAGCAGAAATGGAAAATCAGACAGTTGATCTTCCACACTACTGATAGAACAGCGAATCACTTTTTCCCGGATTTTGCTTTCCTGATGCAGGTAAAAATTCACATAATTTCCATCTGATTCGGAATACAGAAACTCTGAAGGGTAAAAACTCATCTCTTCTTTTTTTAGCGGAGTATTGATGATTATGAGTTCTTCACGGGCACCATTTTCTTCTGCAAGTTCTTGATCTTTTTGAGGGTGTGTCAGTTTTGTTTGAAAAAGCTGATTAATATTGATAGCCGTGAACAGATAAAGTGGTATTCCTGCAATCAGGAATGTGCCAATATACGAATCGGCCAGGGTTTCCAGATTCCATCGGTCTGCAGGCTTTTCAATCAGAAATGCCATAAAATAAACTGCCGTACCCATTGCTAAAATAACGGTGAAAATAAAGATTAGTTCTTTGACGAAATTCCACTCTTCCGGCTTTGAAAAAAAACGGGTCTTCTTCATCAAATTAATAACCAAAAGAGCAGTAAGCGCCACCCCGGCACAGTACGCGGCCATTGTCATTTCATAGCTTAAAAAATATCCGGGATGGGTTTGGGCCGGCCGGTATATCATCACAAACACAAAATTGAATAAAGCGATAAGAACCGCCCCGGCAACAGGTTTTTTCAGAAGAAAATTCTGAGGAAAGGATTTTGTGAAACGGTTTTGTAATTTTTTCAACATTACGACAAGATTTATAATCTGAAAAACATCAACAGCTTTATGTTGACTTAAATTACTGAAATCATCAGATCTATATAATAGCTTGCCATTATTTGGTTCAAAATGAACCTGATTGCGTTTATTTTTAGCAAAAATGCTTACCTACATCAAATATATTCGAATGATTCCTTTCGAAATTTAAGTTAGTTTATGAACATTGTAACACTTGCTTCAAATAAAACGGATTTAGTTGATATCGAATGAGTTCAGAGATAAAAGAACGGTATAAAAATATTTTAACCCGAATTTCTGCTGCCTGCCAAAAAGCAGGACGAGATCCCTCAGAAATTACCCTTGTTGCTGTTAGCAAAACCAAACCAGACGATGATGTAATGGCCCTGCTGAAGGAGGGCCAGCTTCATTTTGGTGAGAACCGTGCCAAGGCACTTGAAACCCGAATGGAGAATATAGAAAACGAAACTGTTCAATGGCACTTTATCGGTAATCTGCAAACCAATAAAATTAAGTATATGGCTCACAGGGTAGACTGGATTCAGTCTATTCATAAGAAAAAAGCTCTCAAGGAAGTTGAAAAACGTGCTGCAGAGCATGGCAGAACCATTAACGTTTTGATCCAGGTGAATATCAGTGAGGAAGACCAAAAAAGTGGTTGCGACCCAGAACAGCTGAAGTCCATGCTCAATTATGCCCAAAACCTAAAACACACAAAAGTAAGAGGCTTGATGGGTATGGCTACCTTTACCGATGATCTTAACGTAGTACGGCCAGAGTTTAGACTGCTGCATGATCTGCGTGAAGAGCATAAACACCTTGCGGAGGGCAGCGTTTCGCTTGAACATCTCTCAATGGGGATGACCAACGATCTGGAAGTTGCGATCGATGAGGGGGCGACCATGGTGCGCATTGGCACGGCAATTTTTGGAGAGCGTAACTATTAAAAACTCTTTACGTTATAATGACATTGATTTTAGGGTTTTTTTTATCTTAACTACTAATTATAAATCAATTCGAATTTTATGTCTGCATGGATCTGGGTTTTAATCCCTCTCGTGGCTATCATTGGCGGCTACGTAATCGATTATCAAAAGAACAAGCTTAAGTGGCAAAACCAAACCAGCAGTAATGAAGCCGAACTGGAGGAGTTACGAGCTATGATGAGCAAAATGAAACAGAGAATTGAAAACCTGGAGGCCATTGCCGCACACGATTCAGAATCTTTTCGTGAAGCCGGTGACCTGAACTCTATTGAACTGGATTTGGAAGAGCAGGAAGAGAAAATGAAAAAGGAAAATCAACAAACTGTAGCAAATAAAGTTAAAACAAAAGGGAAATAGTTATGGATCCGCAAGCAATTGCAGTTTTAAGTATTATTTTTGGTAGCGTTGTAAGTATCGTTTTTATAGCAGTTGTGGGGGGAATTATAAAGACGTGGGTTAAGAACAAATCGGGAACAAATCTTTCTGAAAATGAAGAGTTTCTTTCGGCATTACGTGAATTTAAAGAGAAAACAGATCGTCGGTTAAGTAATCTGGAAACCATTGTGACCGAAGAGCGTGAACCGGTTTTTTTGTCTGAAAAATCAGAGGAAAAGAGTTCAGAAAAAGAGAAACAAAATGATCATCTTGAAATTGAACTAGATGATGAACCCGAAAGTGAAACAAAAAAAGGATCGGGTAAACTAAAAAATATGCTTAACCAGTAGCTTCGACAGCGGTTTTACTGTATTCACCCCATTTTGCCAATAAATAGTTTCCTTTTATGAAATTAACAGCACTAGAAATTAAGCAGCAGCAGTTCGAAAAATCCTTGCGCGGTTACGATCCTGCCGAGGTTCAGTCATTCCTGAATTTGGTTTCAAGCGAGTGGGAGCATATGACTGGTAAAATTCGGGAACTTGAAACACAGGTCGATAAACTTAACGACAAATTAAAGCACTACGAACGCGTTGAGGAAGCCCTCCACGAAACACTACAAACAGCAAAAAGCACTGCCGAAGAAAAACTGGTTGCCTCAAGAAGGGAAGCGAAGCTAGTAGAAGAAAAAGCCGAAATGGAGGCCGAATCGATTGTGAACGATGCGTACCGGCAGCGGCGCGAAATACGCCAGCATATTATTAAGCTCATTGATAAAAGAGAAGAGATCATCAGAAACATTAACTCGTACCTCGACAATGCAAAAACAGGTCTTGAGCAATTTAATAATCAAGACCCCTCTCTATTCACACTTCCTCCCGAATCCGACAGTAAGCCGGCCATCAAAAAGAGTACAAAAAAATCTCAGGAATCTGTTGATGATTTAAAAAGTTTAGACTCCGGCCTATCCGATTCACAAAAAATTGACGATATTCTTGACGATCTAGATTAATCACCAACCTATTTTTTATATGCCACTTGATACTGTAGAAGAGTTTCGCCAAAAACGCTTTGAGGCACTTTCATTTATTCGGGAAAACACAGATTTAAGGCCCAACTATATGCTGATATTGGGCACGGGATTGGGTCAGCTCGCTGATGAGATGCAAATAGAAACGGAAATATCGTACGATCAGATACCACACTTCCCGGTTTCCACGGTGGAGAGCCACGCCGGTAAACTTCTGTTTGGCACATTGGGCGGCAAAGAGGTTGTAGCCATGCAGGGGCGTTTTCACTACTATGAGGGCTATACCATGCAGCAAATAGCCTTTCCGGTTCGCGTTTTAAAAGAGAATGGAGCCGACACACTCTTTGTAAGTAATGCCTGCGGCGGTATGAACCCCAATTACAAGCGAGGAGACATTATGCTTATCCGGGATCATATCAACTTCCTGGGAGACAATCCGCTTATTGGCCCCAACGATGATGAATTAGGGCCCCGTTTCCCCGATATGAGTGATCCCTACACCGAGCGGCTGCGTGAAATTGCTCAAAATGTAGCACTTGAAGAAGCCATACCGATGCAACAGGGGGTGTATATTGCGCTAAGCGGCCCCATGCTCGAAACCAAATCGGAATATCGCTTCCTTCGTCTGCTTGGAGCTGATGTTGTAGGAATGAGTACGGTGCCCGAGGTGATAACAGCGGTGCACATGGGAATGGATGTCCTGGGGGTATCTGTCATTACGGATGAATGTTTCCCTGACTCGCTGCAGCCTGTGAACATCGAAGAGATTTTGGATGCTGCTGCAATGGCCGAACCGAAAATGACGAAAGTGATTATCAGGGTGCTTGAGAAATTGTAGCTGACTACCGAATGGAATACTGCTTTTCAATTTAAAACGTTGTATTTTTAGTCCATATTCGTTTGTCGTAATATGTAGAAACTGTAAACCAACCAGTACATCACTGAATGAGCTTTAACGATTTTGATGACAACCCGATCTGGAACGAATTTCAGTGGGAGTCTCACCTTGAAGAAATCGAAAAAAAGAGTGAAAATCTTCGGCGATTTATCACATCAGACCTTAACGGGAATACCCCGCGATGGATAACTCTCCTGAGAGAAAATCTTGATGAGCTCGATGCTGTAGAAGCATTTATCGAGGAAGAACTTCTCCTTGACGAAGCTTATTTTCCAGAGGATGAAGACGATTGGGAGGACGAAGATGATGAATTTGACGATGACTTTTTCCTTGAAGACAATTCGTTTTTAAATTTTGACGAATTGGATGATGAAGATTTTGAAGATTTCGACTACGGTGAAGAGTGGAAGGAACTGAGCGAAGAGTACACCTTTTCTGATTACGGTTCGATCGAAAATCTTACTGTTTACAGAACCGCACGGCTCTATGCCGCCGACGTTCTCAAATGGGCCGAGAGCATCCCCGCTCATTTACAAACACGCCAGGTACACGAATTTATCACCAATGTGCTCAAAATTTCTGCAAAACTGGCCGGAGGCTACTCTTTTGGATTTGAACAGGATGTGATGGGTGGAAATATTGCGTATACAAAAAAAGCTCTGTACAGTGCAAATGATGCTCTTTCCTATCTTAATTCAATGAAAAAAGAACCTTTCATTGTTCCCTCGCTTTATACAAGGCTGAATGAGAGGCTGTTTGAAATAAGAAACGACATCGGCATTTACGTACAGGAACTGCGGGATCAGTTTCAAAAAGGATTCGAATAACGTTTAACACTCTTTATGCAACGTTATTCGATGCCTTCAACTCTTTAATAAGTCTTTTCACCGTTTTCAACAGCTCATCGGCTTCCTCGATATGCGTTCGCACGGACAAAACTGCTACCCGGAAGAAGACATTTCCATCGATCTCTGTAGTAGATAGAAACACCCAGCCATCAGACACCATTTTTTTATGCAGCTCACGGTTTAGTTTATTCACATTCCTTGCATCGGGAGTCCACCGAAACATAAAGATACTCAGCTGTGGATTTGGGCTCACTTCAATCTCATCCATCGCACGAAATTCTGACCATAAATAATCTGCCAGCGCTAATTTTTCCTGCAGAGCATCCCTAAAAGAGGATACCCCATGCAGCTGCAGAGGCAGCCACATCCGTAATGCCCGGAAATGCTTGCTTAATTCCGGTGATATATCGGCGGGTGAATAAAAACCATCGTCGGTGCGTGCGTCTTTCATGTAGCTGGCCTCGTACCTGTGTGAGTTTGCCAGTTTTTCAACATCCCGTACAAGCAGAGCCCCGGTGCCATATGGCAAAAACATCCCCTTATGAGGATCAAGAACGGCAGAATCTGATCTTTCGATACCCTTCAACATCCGCCTTCCATCGTCCGTTAAAATGAAAAATCCGCCATATGCAGCATCTACATGAAACCAAAGTTGTTCCTGATCACAAATATCAGCAAGTTCATTTAATGGGTCTACAGCTCCCGTATCTGTTGAGCCCGCCGAAGCAACTACCATCCATGGAATGAACCCATTTTCACGATCACGCTTTATGGCTTCGCGAAGCTCATCCGGCTGCATCCTGTAGCGGTCGTCAAGAGTTATTTTCCTGCGCACACATTCTCCCAACCCTGCGATGTTCAGAGCTCTGTCTACACAGTGGTGAGTCTGCGAGGATAAGTAAACTACCATTCTGGAATACGATGCTGCCTTAAAGCCCGAATCATCCCGGGCAGCAACCACTGCGGTAAGATTAGCTATACTCCCTCCCGATGAGAGATATCCTCCGGCATCCTCACCGTAACCAATAACGCTGCATAGCCACTGAACCATATTGGTTTCCAGAACTGCAGCGCCCGGTGAGGAGGCATACACGCTCGCATACCTGTTTGTAACGGCAGCCAGATAGTCTGCAATAGCAGCACTATGAATCCCACCACCGGGTATATAACCAAAGTGTCGGCCGGATGCGAGATTCAGCCCGGGCGGAACTATTTCATTCTCCAGAATATCAACAACTGCACCTGCAGCCACTCCGGTTTCAGGAACCGGCATCGCTCTCTTCTTCTTTATGCGATCATCAAATGTATTATAGGCTTTCCCCTCCTGAATATCCGCATAAAAACGCTCTGCATATTCATCAGCAATTTTTCCAAGTCGCCGGCGCTGTATACTATCAGGTTCAAGAGTTGATGTTTTTATTTTAAGTTCTTGTAATTTCTCTTTTTTTTGATTCGTTTCTGCGCTGCTCATTCCTGTTATTAAACATTATGATTCATTTATTAAGTGAAGTTCGTAAAATTTTTCCCCATTTTTAATCTTTAGTTTTTCACCAACTTAATTGACAGGCGTATGAGTTTTCAAAATCGAGTGTTACTTGCAATATTATTTGCCCTGGTTATTATATTTACTATCACATTATGCAAAGCAGAAGCCCAATCTCCCCGGGAATCTCACATCAACCAGGAAAATAGTTATAAAGTTGTTGGTTATGTAGCCGGCTGGAGAAACGACTGGTCATCCAATAATATTGACGCCGCAAAGCTAACTCACATTAATTATGCTTTTGCAGATATCGTTGAGGGAAAAGTGGCCTCCTATCTCGATAACGACGAAGCAAACTTCGAGGCACTCAACTTACTGAAGCAAGACAATCCGGATCTTAAGATTCTGATTTCCGTAGGGGGGTGGAGCCGTTCCAAGTTTTTTTCTGATGCCGCCCTGACCCCAGAATCCCGCAAAATTTTTGCTCAGAGCGCCATCGACTTCCTTAAGAAATACAATATTGACGGTATTGACCTCGACTGGGAATATCCGGGCCTTTCCGGAGACGGAAATGTATATCGTGCGGTTGACAAGCAAAACTTCACGCTCATGCTCAAAACCCTGCGTGACTATCTCGACAGGCAGTCGGAGCTGGACGGGCGAACCTCTGATCCCTATTTACTCACCATTGCCACCGGTGCCAGCCAGAGTTATTTAGATCATACAGAAATGCACAATGCTCAGCAGTACCTCGATTTCATAAATATTATGACCTATGATTTTCATACCGGCGGATCACCCATTGCAGGACATCACAGCAATTTATTTCCTTCAAAGAGTATCCATTTCACAGGGCCTTCGGCCGACAAAGCTGTTCAGCAACATATCGATGCAGGTATTCCATCTCGCAAATTAGTTCTGGGGGTTCCATTTTACGGACGCTCCTGGTCCGGTGTAAGGAGTACAAACAATGGTCTTTACCAATGGACAAACACCAGCGAACGTGGCTCAGCCGGGTTCGATGAACTGCGTGATGAATACATCAACAAAAATGGATTTACCCGCTACTGGGATGAAGAAGCCAAAGCTCCCTACCTCTGGAACCCCGATACTCAAACCATTTTTGTATATGATGATGAGGAGTCGCTGGCCCATAAAACCAGCTACATTAAAGCCCGCGGCCTTGGCGGCGCCATGTTCTGGGAGTACAGCAGCAATTACGGAGAAGAATTATTGAATGCACTTTTTAACGGTTTAAACAAGGATAACTAATTTTATGGAAGATCTGCTTAATCAATCATCTGAGTATGTTTTTGTAGGAAACGAAATGTGGAGAATCGCTCTTCTCACGATCATCATTCTGGTATCTTTTTTACTGGGAAAAACACTGAAGTATGTGCTCTCCAAGTCCAGCACCAAACTGAACGACTCCGGCAGAAATACATTGGCTGTTGCCACGACGGCCGCATCAAAATCCGTAACCTTTCTGTTTTTTGCCATTGGATTGAGAATAGGCATATTCTTTCTGGACATCCCCGAAGCGTTTGCCGGAATGGTTTTTACTTCCGTTGAAGTACTGATCGTGCTCTCAATTGGCTTATTGGTTTACCGGCAGATTGAGGTGCTGGACATCTGGCTTATGAGGTTTGTAGATGATGACCCCGATACGATTGATGACATGCTGATGCCCCTGGCCGGAAAATCGTTACGTGTTGTCGTAGTGATATTGGTGATCCTGCAGATTGCTCAAACACTCAGCGACCAGCCCATAACAAGTATTCTCACCGGTATTGGAATTGGAGGTTTAGCATTAGGTCTTGCTGCCCAGGACACTATCAAAAACTTTTTTGGGTCAATTCTCATCTTTGCAGATAAACCCTTTAATGTGGGCGAACTGATTGATCTGGATGGGAAAGCAGGTGTAGTAGAAGAAGTGGGGGTACGGACAACAAAAGTTCGAACACTCGACGGACACCTGCTCACTGCCCCAAATGGAAATCTTGCAAATTCAACCATACACAACATCAGCCGCCGCCCTTTTATACGTCGCGTGTTCAGCGTTACCGTTACCTACGATACACCGCCGGAAAAAGTACAGCGCGCCATAGATATTCTGAAGGAACTGCTTGCAGACCATGAGGGTATGGACGAAAACTATCCGCCAAGAGTTATTTTTGATGAGATGGCCTCTCATTCGCTCAATATCAAGTGCTTCTACTGGTACCATCCGCCGGATTACTGGAAGTATATGGAGTTTACCGAATATGTGAATATGGAAATTCTAAAGAGATTTAATGAAGCGGGTATTGAATTTGCTTTCCCAACTCAAACAATGTACCTGGCAGGGGATGATAATCGCCCTTTGAATTTCAACATTCAGAACGAAAAGAATTAACAATGTGATCTGAAAGTGAATACTGTTTCAAAAGTGTAAGATTTGACCATAATCGAGGGGTTGAATTTATAAAATGAAACGGTTTCACCCGATCACTTACAGTATAGCTTGTGAAGCCGCTACCATTTCCGGCAGGGTTTACATTGAAAGACTGTACCTGCCGCAGGATAGAAGACTGTAAGTTCAGGTTAAAATCCCTCTATCGTCCAACCTTCATATCGGAGTGCTGCTTCAGTTTTTTTCCTGCCAGTGCTTCCTGAACATTAAAGATATGATCTCCGATTTTTTCGAGCCGTGTAATGTAGTCGAGGAAAATGACGCCGGCTTGTGAAGTATAAATTCCCTTCTCCAGCCTGCTGTAGTGGGCCTCTTTCATCTCATCCCGTACATCATTGATTTTATTTTCGAGCTCAATGGCGGCATCGAGATCGACCTCGCCATTCTCATTTTCCATATTCTTGCGCATCAGCTTAATGGCCTTCAGCACAACGTCGAGATAGTCGCTTACTTCGAGAACGGCATCCTTTGGCAGGGCAACTTCAAGCTCCATCATATCTTCAAATGTTTTCGACATTTGATAGTACAGATCACCAATTCTCTCCAGATCGTTCACCATGCTGTGCATGGCGCGTATTCGCTGGGTAGCCTCTTTGGATAGCGTTGTAGAGGAAATCTTTGTTAGGTAATCGGTAATCTCCAGCTCCAGGTTATCCGTAATCTGCTCCCTCTTGGCGATTTTTTTAACAAATTTCTCCTGTTTTTTACTCTTCTTGAAAAATAGTCCCGAAAAACTATAGTGCATCTTTTCGATAAGCTTAGAAAACAGCTCCAGCTCTTTGCGAGCCTGGGCTATAGAGAGTTCGGGCGAAGACATCAGCCCTCCTGCAATATACTGCAGACGGAAAGCCATACCCTCTTTGTCGGTATCTTTTTGAAGGCGCTCTACCCAACCAACAATGATGGGCACAAAGGGCGCTAAGATGAGTACGTTGAGCACATTAAATGTGGTATGAAAAAGAGAGATACCTAACGTAGCAGTTGCCCTGGCCTCTTGAGAGGTACCGTAAATCGACCCGGCCGACGGATCAAAGTATTGCATAACCATATCAATGCCGTTCAAAAACGGATTTATTAAAAACAGCATCCATACCACCCCTATCACATTGAAGAAGAAATGAAATCGCGCGGCTCGTTTAGCGTGCACGTTACCCACAACTGCAGCAATATTGGCGGTAACGGTGGTACCTATATTCTCACCAAGAATCATCGCTGCGGCTATGGGGAAGGTAATCCACCCTTCAAAAAGCATAACCAGGGTTATAGCCATTGCAGCAGAAGAAGACTGAGTTAGCAGTGTTAAGATAGTCCCAATAGCTACGAAAATAACGATAGAGATGAATCCAAACTCAGCAAAAGAGTTAAGAAAAGCGAACATTTCCGGATTGTCCTGAATGTTGGGAACCCCATCTTTAATATACTGCAGGCCAATAAAGAGAATACCAAAACCAATAATCGTTTCGGCTAAATTTCTAAGCTTTTCGCGGCCAAAAAAGAGAAATGGGAAAAATAGCCCGATCAAAACCAGGGCCAGTGGCGTAATCTGCATCTTAAATCCAAATATCGACACAATCCAGGCAGTTACGGTTGTCCCTATATTGGCCCCCATAATTACACCGGTAGATTCTATAAACGTGATGAGGCCCGCATTCACAAAACTTACCACCATAACGGTAGTAGTACTTGATGACTGCGTAATAGAAGTTGCAAGAAATCCTGTGGCGATACCACGTGGGCGGCTGGTCGTCATTCCTTTTAGAATAGCCCTTAGCTTGGAGCCTGCAACTTTCTGCAGTCCATCACTGAAAACTTTCATCCCGAAAATAAAAATACCTAACGATCCAACCAGCTGCAGAAAGTCGAAAAACGAATATGACATGAACCCAGTCCCGCTTTAAAAGTTTATTAAACAGCATCCAAAAATTCAGATAAATCCTCTCACTTCCAAATTAAGGAATTGTTAACAATGAGCCATTAATTTTTATCCTTCTTAATTATTTCGTATAGATCGTGCCTTCGATCATTCATAGTCTGCACAGCTCCCATTTCGTGCAGCTCTTTTAACAAATCCAGATCCACATCCACTATCAGCATCATTTCGGTATTGGGTGTTGCTTCTGCCTTTATTCCATTGGTTGGGAAGGAAAAGTCACAAGGTGTAAATACGACCGACTGCGCAAAAGAGATATCCATGTTATGAACTTTAGGCAGATTTCCCACACTACCTGCCATGGCTACGTAGCACTCGTTTTCAATGGCCCTGGCAATGGCACAGTTGCGTACCCGAGAGTAGCCATTTTGGGTGTCGGTAAGAAAAGGGACAAAAAGAATATCCATGCCCTCATCTGCAAGAATTCGGCTTAACTCCGGAAACTCCACATCATAACAGATCAATATTCCAATTTTCCCGGCATCCGTTTCAAAGGTTTTTATTTTATCTCCCCCACTCATTCCCCATACCTTTTTTTCATCGGGAGTTGCATGAATTTTTTCGTACCGCTCTGTTTCACCGTTTCTTTTGCATAGATATCCCACATTCTTCAGCACCCCATTTTCAAATTGGGGCATACTACCGGTAATAATATTTGTATTGTACGAAATGGCAAACTCAGAAAATGTCTGCGTTAACCTGGGTGTGTAATCGGCAAGCTTTCGTATGGCGTCAGGCTCCGAAAGATCATTATATTCGGCCATAAGCGGGGCATTCACGTATTCGGGGAATAAAATAAAGTCGGCCCGGTAGCCCGAAACGGCATCAACAAAGTATTCGATCTGCTCAGTAAGGTCTTCGTAGCTGGCGTATGGCCGCATACCCCACTGCACGAGCCCAAGCCGAACCACAGATTTTTCGGGTTTATATGATTTGGCCGGTTTCGTGTAGTAGATATTCGACCACTCCAGAAGCGCCGCATACGACTCGGACGCATTATCTTCGGGCAGATAGTTTTTCACCACGCGTTTAACATGGAAATCGTTGGAAAGCTGAAAATTGAGAACCGGGTCGTGTATCTCTTTCCGCTTCACTTTTTTGATATATTCCCGGGCCGTAATCTCATCGAATTTATGAAAGTTAGGCAGCCGTCCGCCGAAGACAATGCTCTTCAGGTTTAGCTCTTCGCACAACTCTTTGCGATAATCATATAGACGCCTTCCAAGGCGCAGCCCACGATACTCTGGATCTACCATTAAGTCGAGGCCGTAAAGTGTATCTCCGTCGCTTCTATGGGTGTTAAATGTATCGTTTCCGGTAATATCAAGATAGGTGTGATCTTCCTCGAAAAGTGAATAGTCGATAACGATAGACAGAGAGCAGGCTACAATCACGCCATCCACTTTCACCACAATCTGCCCGTCAGGAAACAGATCTACCAGTTTTTTTATCTGATTTTTTGTCCAAGCGGGATCATCAATGTTTGGATAGCATTTTTCCATCAGGGCCTGGATATCCCTGTATTCAGAAAAAGAAAGGTGTTTTAGCTCAATCTTGTCGATGGATTTCATAAACCATTGCTCAATTAAAATTCAGTCGATTTATACTACATGCCCTGAACAGACCTTCCTCAACTTCCACTCACTCATCTTCCCAGATCCGTACCAGGCGGTTTCCCTCCGAATCAACAGATCCGCGGTACATCCCTTCCGTATTCATCTGCATGGATATATTCCCATCTTTATCCACAGCAATAAATCCGGCATCACCGGGATTTAAACGCTCCGTAAGCACAAACTGCATCGCCTCTTCGAGGCTCGACCCGTTAAATTCCATATAGTTGGCAATGGTGTTGGCCGATACATTCCTCATAATCTGCTCTCCCCAGCCGGTGGCAGAAATTGCTGCCACATGATTTGCAAACGTACCCGATCCTATAATTGGCACATCGCCAACACGTCCAAACTGTTTGTTCGTCATTCCGCCGGTGGAGGTTGCTGCAGCGAGGTTTCCATTTACATCCACGGCCACAGCTCCCACCGTGCCATATTTATAGCCTTCAACAATATCGAAAATGACGGGACCTTCAATTCTATTTTTATTCGTTGATGCGCTACCCGAATTCGACCGCTCCCACTGCCTTTGTCTTGTTTCGGTGTTAAAATAGTTGTTCTCTACGCGTTCTACATCCGTCTCATTGGCAAACTCCTCGGCACCACTACCCGAAAAAAAGATGTGGTTCGACTCCTCCATCACAATACGTGCCAGCGATATTGGGTTTTTTACCGTAGTGAGCCCCGTTACCGCACCCGCCGCAAGCGTGCTTCCATCCATAATAGCAGCATCCAGTTCGTGCTTGCCGTCAATAGTGTAAACGGCGCCTTTTCCAGCATTAAAAAGCGGATTATTCTCCAGGCTGTTCACCACTTTTTCAACAGCGTCGAGTGAAGATCCTCCGTCTCTGAGCACAGTTTCACCAATGCGAAGAGCTTCTTCGAGCCCGGTATAGTACTGTTCTTTCATCGAATCGGGCATACTTTTTGATATGGTTCCTGCCCCTCCGTGAATTGCCAGGGCCCACTCTGGCCCGCTGTATTCAGCCTGCTGTTGTTCACCACATGCTGTTAAGGATATCAGTAATAAAAAAAGTAGTGCTATTGATAATGAGATCTGTTTCATAAACGAAAGCGTTTTATTTGGTTGCAGTAGGTTTCTAAAATAAAAAAACCCGATTCAACATCAGAATCGGGTTTTACATATTCCGTTTGGCACCACCCGCTACTCTTCTTTTTTCTTATCGGGCCTGAACGACTCCAGAAAGTCCAGCGGAATGGGAATAAATGTAAACGTTGAGTTCTCTTCACTGAGATCTGCCATTGTTTGCAGGTAACGGAGCTGCAGTGCAGTAGGTGTTTTCTGAATCATCTTACCGGCTTCAACCAATTTTTCTGCTGCTTCAAATTCACCCTGTGCATTAATCACTTTCGCTCTTCTGTCACGCTCACTTTCCGCCTGTCGTGCCATGGCACGTTTCATTCGCTCGGGCAGAATAACATCACGCACCTCAACAGAAACCACTTTCACTCCCCAGGGGTCGGTCTGCTTGTCAATAATATCCTGAATTTTCTTGTTAATTTTTTCGCGCTCAGCTAAAATTTCGTCCAGTTCAAACTGGCCAATAACGCTCCTCAGTGTTGTCTGTGCAAGCATGGATGTGGCAGCTATATAACGCTCAACCTGTATCACGGCTTTTTCGGCATCCACAACCCTGAAAAACGTAATAGCGTCTACATTTACCGTTACGTTGTCTTTGGTAATGGCTTCCTGCTTGTCCACGTTAATGGTGAGAACTCGCAGATCAACCCGCTCAACCTTATCAATAAAAGGAATTAGTATGATAAATCCCGGCCCCTTCGTAGATTGATATTTACCAAGACGAAACACAACGCCCCGCTCGTATTCGCGCATAATTTTAAACATTTGTGGTAAAAACACCGACAGGAATATGACGAGTGTAATGACCCAAACTAGCATATTCGTTAATTGACCTTCCATACTGCTTCTCCTTTTTTGGTTGTTAAA
The DNA here is from genome assembly GCA_035312505.1 of Balneolaceae bacterium. Taxonomy (GTDB): domain Bacteria; phylum Bacteroidota; class Rhodothermia; order Balneolales; family Balneolaceae; genus Rhodohalobacter. The sequence continues at coordinate 20,898 of DATGBT010000191.1, forward strand.
TATTCGGTTTGATACGTTATTGGCCTTTAGCGGCTTCCCCGCTGGTAGAATGTTTCTCAGCAATTGGTTTAACATTCACTTTAAGCCCGGAAAAATCGATGATTTCGCAGTGTTCTCCTTCCTCCAGGGTGCTGTCACTGATTGCCGTCCAGTATTCGCCATCAAAAAATACTTTACCTTCTGTCCCGGGACGAATAGTGTCGGTGACCTCTGCTGTTTTTCCTACGGTTGCTTCCAGTCCTGTGCGCGATGGTAAAAACAGAGATTTAACGCCATAGGTTACAATCCAGGCAAAAAATGCCATCGTTAAAATTGTTGCCGGTATTAACCAATACATCGATAGCTGCATCTCGTCGGGCAGATCCTGAAATAACATTAAAGCGCCTAGGAAAAAAGCCACGGCACCGCTTGTAATCAATATGCCAAAAGCAGGCGTAAAAGCCTCAGCTACAAATAATATAATAGCCAATCCGATCAATAAAAATCCTGCAAGGTTAATTGGCATCGCTGCAACGCCATAAAGTAGCAGAATAAGAGCGATGACTCCTGAAACCCCAGGAATGATTGCACCCGGGTTCGTCACTTCCCCCACAATGCCGTAAATAGCCACCAGAGTGAGAATTAGCATCACTTCGGGTCGCAGTATAAATCCAAAAAAGATTTCGGCAAGGTTGGCAGGTATTCGCTCAGAGGACGCATCTTTGGTTTCTAAAATTTTACCGGCCACTTCCATACCGTCAATTTTTTCTAGCAGGTCGCGCTCATCGGTCGCAATCAGGTCTATCACATTGATTTCGAGCGCCTCCTCCGAAGTAATGGATGCACCATCCCGCACGGCAGATTTTGCCCACTCCACGTTCCTGTCGCGCTCCTTGGCAATGGTCTCAATGTAGCTCTCCGAGTAGTTAAAAATCTTCTTCTGCATCACGGTGTCCATCTCACCGCCTCCCATCGATACGGGTGAGGCTGCACCGATATTAGTAGCCGGAGCCATAGCTGCAATATGAGCCGCCAGTGTGATAAACGTGCCCGCACTGCCCGCGTTTGCCCCGCTTGGAGACACATAAACGACCGTAGGGTGATCTGTCCCAAGAAGTGCCTGAACAATATCCTGTGTTGAGTCCAGAAGTCCTCCTGGCGTATCCAACTCAATAATCAATGCCTCATCTCCCTTCTCCAGGGATTCCCGAATACCCCTGCTGATATATTGTGTAGACGTGGGGCCAATCGTTCCTTCCACACGAATAATACTCACGGTTTTACCGCTATTGGTTTCTGTTTGAACCGATACGGAATCCGTCTCTGTTGTATCCTGAATTACAAAAGCAGAACCGGTAATAAAAAGCAGTAATGCGGTAACAAGTGTTTTATTGATCATATCAATTCAAAAAAATTGGCGCTGCAAAGGTTCCCCAAAACAATGGGTTCTCTGATTTTTTATATGCCTATTTCTCAATATACAGCTTTGTATCTGATTAATTAGCCTGGTTCACAAATCCAGTTTCACACTGAATGGGGAGTGCTTTTTCCACCAATTTGCAGCGTTCATAATTGTACAGATTGTTTTTGCGTCCTGAATTGCACCTTCTGATATCATTTTCAGCGCATCAGAAAAAGAGACGCGGTAGTTTAGCAGAAACTCATCTTCATCAAGTTCGCTGTTTTGAATATCCAGATTCCAGGCCACAAAGCTATAGATAATTTCATCGGCGTACCCAATTGCCGGGTAAAACGAACCTGTTCGCTGAAGGTTGCGGCAGTTTAGCCCGCTTTCTTCCAACAACTCTCTTTTTGCCGTCGATTCCGGCGACTCACCGGGATCGAGTTTGCCGGCCGGCACTTCAAGAAACACTTTTTGGGGAGGATAACGGAATTGACGAAGCAGCATTATGGAACCATCTTCGAAAACGGGTACCACTGCACTCGCGCCGGGATGCTTGATCCACTCCCTTGAAGATTCATTACCATCGGGAAGTAGTACATCATCGTAATAAACTTGTAGCAGTTTCCCGTCAAAAACACGCTTCGACGTTTTTTCCTTCTCTCCAAGTTTTTCCAAATCTCTGCTTAAATCCGGTAAATCGCTCCTATTCATTTGCATATATCTATATTAAAAAGTGTATTATTAAGGCTTATTCATAAAAATACAATAAAACCTTCCATGAGAGAAGCCTCTAACATTGATGGTAAAAAGGTATTGGTTAAAGATCATATTGTCACATGGTCAAACTTTATCTCATTAACACGGGTTTTGGTTGTCGCTCCTATTATCTACCTGCATATGAATAATGGCCGTGAAATCACCTGGCCTATTCTTGTACTAATAGGATACGGCGTTTTTTCTGATTATCTGGACGGACTGGTAGCTCGCTGGACAAATGAAATTACCGAGCTCGGAAAGGTATTGGACCCTGTTGCCGATAAACTGGCGGCATTTTTTCTGTTTCTATACACGGTGAGTATCGGATGGATCCCCGTTTGGTATTTTGTTCTCGGTGTAATTCGCGACTTACTGATTATGACGGGTTCCGGCATCATCAAAAGACGGCGCGGGAAGGTGGCGATGTCCATCATGTCGGGAAAAGTTTCGGTTAATATTATGACATTTTACTGGATTTCGATCTTCTTTTTCAGGGAAGCCGAAACAGCACAAACCACACTAATGATTCTATCGGCCGCTGCTATGGTCTATTCACTAATTGATTATATTTACCGCTACAAAAAAATTATTATCGACGGAGTGGACTTCAATTAATGTTTGCACTCTGTAAGCAATATTTTTGAACACTTAGAAAACTAACCATGGGTTTATTAGATAAACTTGGATTAAAAAAGAAAGAAAAACTCGATAAAGGCGTTGAAAAAAGCCGAGAAGGCCTGCTGAATAAAATAGGTAAATCAATTGCAGGAAAAGATACTGTTGATGCCGAAACTCTTGATGACCTTGAAGATGCTCTCATTACTTCAGATGTGGGTGTTAAAACAACCATAGAGATCATCAACCGTATTGAAGATCGTGTTGCCCGGGATAAATACATCAACCAGAGTGAACTTCAGCGAATATTGCGGGAAGAGATCACGGCCCTTTTAAAAGAGAGCCGCCCTGATCAGCCCGCAGAATTTGATGCAGAATTTGAACACAAGCCACATATTGTACTCATTGTAGGAGTTAATGGTGTGGGCAAAACCACTACAATCGGTAAATTAGCTCACCTATATAAACGAGCAGGCAAACATGTGGTGCTTGGTGCCGCAGATACATTCCGGGCTGCAGCTGTAGACCAGCTTACCATCTGGAGCGAGCGAGCCGGTGTCTCCATTATCCAACAGGGGCAAAATGCCGACCCTGCAGCTGTGGCGTACGACACGGCCGCTTCTGCCAAATCCAAAGGTGCGGATATTGCGCTTATTGACACCGCCGGACGACTTCACAATAAAAAATCACTGATGCAGGAGCTTGGCAAAATCAAGCGGGTGATGGGTAAAGTCGTTGATGGTGCCCCTCACGAAATTTTACTCGTGCTGGATGCCTCAACCGGCCAAAATGCGATGCAGCAGGCAAAAGCATTTACTGAGGTTGTGGACGTAACGGGACTGGTCCTCACCAAGCTCGACGGAACCGCAAAAGGCGGCATAGTTATTAGCGTATCCAACGAATTAAGTGTTCCAGTTAAATATATTGGCGTGGGTGAGCAGATAGAAGACCTTCAGGTTTTCGACCGCGTAGCATTTGTAAACGCACTTTTTGGTGAGTAATATCTGTTTTTATTGTCAATTTTACCCTTTACCATAGGAATTCCTGTGAGTTAACCATTTTTGTTTTGGTTTTTGAGCGACGTTCAGTAAAATAGAAAATTGATTTTTGCTTAAAATCGTACAACTATGGCTATATCAAAACAAGTACTTGCGGGTCTTTTTATCTTTTTTATCCCTCTTCAGGCCGGTTGGGTTTTTGGACAGTCAAACGCCGATCTTTTGCAACAGTTTTCAGAAGCTGAACAGTACTATCGCCTTGAAAATTATGATAAATCTGTTGCTTTATTAGACGATCTGCAGCCAGTGCTTTGTAAATCGGATTTAAATGAAGCGTGTATACACTCTGCCCTTATTAAGGCAAGCGTTTTCAGAATGCTTGGAGAAAAAAAGCTTTTTAAGGAGCAAATTGCCTTCGGACTCCAAAAAATTTCTGAAAATAAGCTGGAGCATCATACGCTTCATCCTGAATTTTATGTTCAGCTTTCTTATTTCGAAGGTAACGAAGCAAATATAAATGCCGCCATAGAATATGAGGAACAAGCAGAATCATTAATCAATGATCACAATATTGGCGGTATTAGAAAAGCCCGTTTATTTCTTTTAAAGGGAAGTAACAGAGATACAGAGGGTGATTATAAAACAGCTATTGAGAACTACAGCAGCGCACTGCGTATTGTCTCAAATATGGACCAATCGATTGAGGTCATCAAAGTCCTGACACAGACTTACAATAATATGGGCGTCAGCTACTGGAAACTAGGGGACATCGATAGTGCAATGGATCACTACCAGACCAATCTTGAGTTGGTTAAGGAGAACTTTGGTGATAATCATCAGCAGCTATTTTATGTCTATAATAGCTTAGGTAGCATTTACTACGATGTTGGTGATTATGGAACTGCCGGTGATTACTTTGTACAAGCCGCAAACATTGTTGAGAATAACCGGGGGAAGCATAACTCTCTTTATGCAGCTGCCCTTAACAATGCTGCTGTAAGCTACTTCGGAATGAATGACATTGATGAGTCGCTCGAACTATTTGAAGAGGCGCAACGAATTAAAGAGGAAATACTTGGGCCGGAACACCCTGAAACGGCCATTGGTTATGCGAATCTATCTGCATTGTATATGCAAAACGGAAACTCTGAAGCAGCACTAAAAAATGCCAGGCTCTCTATTGATGTACGCCGTAATATTTTTGGCGATGTCCATCCCGAACTGGTTTCTCCCATTATACAGTATGGAAATATTTTGGCTGAAATAGGTGCCCATGAAAAGGCCAGAGACCAATATCGGGAAGCGGCCTCTATCGCCAGGGCTACAATGGGGCCGAAGCACCCCGACATTTGGGAAACTTTAATCAGAACGGGCAAATCCTTCGCCAGTGAAGACCGTCTTGAAGAAGCAAAAAATCATTTCTCCCGTGCTATTTATATGATAACCGGCCGTGCGCCAGGAGAAGTTTCTGCTGAAGAAGATTTGGAAAAATTATCATCCCCTTTTTATTACCTCGACGCCCTAAAAGAACTGGCTGAAACAGAGCTTCGAATTTTTGATCAATCCGGCACTCAAAACTCATTATTACGGTCATTCGAACTTTTTGAACAGGCTTCTGATACCATTGATTATCTGCAATTTCTATACAAAAGCGAAGCATCAAAGCTGAACCTGATTGACAGTAACCACACCGTTTATTCAAATGCGATTAAAGCAGCCTATCACCTCTTGGAACGAACGAATGATCCTCAGTGGCTTGATGAAATAATCCGATTCAGTGAACGCAGCCGTTCGCGACTGGCCCTTGAACTGATACAAGAGGCTGAAGCGAAAGAGTTTGCAGGCGTGCCGGAAAATATACTTGTCAGGGAAACAGAATTGAACCAGTCAATTGCTCATCACTATCAGCAGCTCGCCCTGGAACAGAATAAAGGAGATGATGCCGATCCGATACGGCTCGAAGAGCAAAGAGATTCACTTTTTACCCTCAAACAACAGCTGGAGGAGTATACTCAACTTCTTGAAGAACGATTTCCAGTATATCATCAACTAAAATTTAGCCTAAACCTGGTTGATAAAGAACAGGCACAAGAGATGCTTTCGGATAATCAAACGATTCTCAAATATATTAAAGGGGATGATTTTTGGATGGCCATTACGGTTAACCCGACGGATACAAATGTTGAATACATTGAGACATCAGTAAATATTAAAGCGTCTGTTGAGCTCTTAAGAGAATCTGCACTGAACGGTGATTCAGAGACATTGCAAACACAAAGCAGATTACTCTATTCTACCTTATTTAAACCGGTTGCTGAGAAAATTACCACTGAATCAATCATCATTATACCGGATGAATCTCTCTACTACCTGCCCTTTGAGATGCTGTTAACTGAAGACCCCGGGCAAGATGCTTATTACAACAGCTATCCTTTTTTGATGCACGATTATACAATCAGCTATGCTCCCTCCATTACCGTACTTGACTACATGAATCGCGAAAGAAGCAGTAATCCGCGAAATCTTCTTGCACTAGCACCTTTTAATCAAAGCGTTGATGAAAGAAGTACAGAACTATACACTGAACGAACATTGAGCAGACTTACGCCCCTGCCGCTAACAGAATTTGAAACCCGGGAAATAGCTGGAATTTTCCGCAAAAAAAAATCGGTTTATGACTATCTCTTTCCCGAAACAGCTGAGATTCTGCTTCATAAAGAAGCCTCAAAAGAGAACTTCCTGAATCGTGAACTTGATCAGTATGGATTTTTACACTTTGCAACTCATGCGTTTATAAATGAATCAAACCCCGACCTGTCTGGTATTGCGCTATGGGGTGAAGAAGAGAGCGGTATACTGTATGTGAACGATATTTATAATTTGCGTTTTGATGCTGATCTTGCCGTTTTGGGTGCCTGTGAGACAGGCCTTGGCACGCTCTACAGAGGTGAGGGAGTCATCGGGTTTACGAGGGCCTTTATTTATGCCGGTGTCTCCAATCTTGCTGTCTCCATGTGGAGGGTAAATGACCAGCCTACATCGCGGCTCATGATAAACTTCTATAATAAGATAGAACAGGGATACGAATATTCTGAAGCTCTCAGGGCTGCCAAACTGGAATTAATTGAATACCCTGAGTTTTCAGAACCCAAAAACTGGGCTGCATTTATACTCTATGGATTTTAATAGCCAATAGAGAATTAAAGCAGAATCCACGCCAGAATCTGCACTGTGAACAATCCTGTGAATCCCATCAAAAGCGTTGAAATGGTATGGGTTTTCAAAGCTGTGGATGTGTCCATTTCAGAAAATTTTGCAACTACCCAAAAGTAGCTGTCGTTTACGTGCGAAATAGTGAGAGAACCTGCCCCTATTGCAAGTACCACCAACGCCGTTCCCATTGTTGAATCGAAACCGAGTGGCTCCAGAAGCGGGGCTGTAATGGCAGCAGCTGTAATAATTGCCACTGTGGATGAGCCCTGTGCTGTTTTTAAAAATGCAGCAATGATAAACGGGATAGCCATCCCCAGTCCGCCAATCTCTGTGAACTGAGCTGCAAACTCTCCAAGGTTTGTTTCCCTAAGTATTGCACCAAAAGCGCCCCCTGCTCCGGTTATAAGAATAATCGTACCGGCCTTTTTCAAAGCTTCTTCGAGCCACTGATGTTTTATTTTATTGCCAGTTCGCACCATCAAAAAAGAGAGAGATGCCCCTATTAACAGCGCAATGATGGGGCTGCCAATAAATACAAACAGCTCAAATAGTAACGATTCTCCAAAGGGGGCTGATGGCAGCTCTGATATTGATTTTAAAGCTATTAAAGCGATCGGCGTTAAGATGGGAATAACAGCCAGTGTAAAAGAAGGGGCAATATAGTTTTCATCGGGCTCTGTTTCTTCAAAATCATACTCTATTTTAAAATTCTTGCAGCCTTTTGTTGCCCATACCAAAGCTACAATCATGACGGGAATGGAGACGATCAGACCTAGAATAAGAACCCAACCAACATCTGCTCCAAGCGTTGCGGCAGCCGCAAGAGGCCCCGGTGTAGGGGGCACAAATACGTGGGTGGCATAAAGCCCGGAAGCAAGCGCAACCGCTAACACAGCCAGCGGAACCCCCGCCCTTTTCGAGATCGCCTTATTCAGCGCAGATAATACAATGAAACCGGAATCGCAAAACACGGGGATTGAGACGATATAGCCGGTAACGCCCATAGATAAAGGAGAGTTTTTTTCACCTACTGCATCAAGAATTTTGTTAGCGAGTATTTTCGCACCGCCGCTACGATCCAGATATTCACCGATAATCGCACCCGCTGCAATCACAATGCCGATGCTTGTAAGTGTGGAGCCAAAACCATCTGCCAGTATTCCAATGATGGTGGAGGGATCAATACCGCCTAAAAAACCCATAACCAGCGCCCCAAAAAGCAGAGCAAGGAACGGATGAAGCTTAAACTTAACTGTAAGCCCCACGATTACCGCAACCACCAGCAGCAGCCATAAAAAGATGCCCATAATTTATAATAAATTTATTGCCGTAAGTAACGCACTCTAAATATGAAAGTTTAGGTTATCCATCCAAATTTTCTCATCATAAAAGTTAATGGCCGGGAAAAAAAAAGTATCCATTTTCCCGCCGGCAGCCACGAAATGTTAAGGTCGCGCTTGTTAAACAGCAACGTTCTGATTATATCACTCTTGTATTGCCACTTCCCCGAAAGAGCAAGCTGATAGCGAACCTGCCGCACTGTATTATTAAACGTATCAAAAGGGTCGTTCTCCGACCTCTTTATCTGATATACAGCCTCTTCAACAAGGCGATAATTGGTTAATTCATCACATGGAAGTAATTTAGAATTCTGAAATATATGAGCTAATACACCGTTACAAACACTTACAAATCGTTCTGCACCAAGTTTTCTGGTTAGCGTTTTGAAGCGTTTTTCGTCAACTGGATTATGTGTTATAATCTGGTGAACATCCATCAGCCATTTCAACCGAAACCAGGCGTGCAGACTCCCGTGAATAACCAAATATAGCAGTTCAAATTCGCTGTCAACTGTTTTTATAGCATGGCCGTTGATCTCAACCGCTGTTGTGTTTTCCCAAACAAGTTTTTCGGCAACAGAGGGATCGGCAAAACGTCTGTCAAATAACTTCCAGTGGATTTCGATGTTTACCTGGTGCTCCGGGTGATAGATAAAGTATTGATTAATCAGATCCGTAACGGCTTTCTGCTTTTTAGGGGATGATGGCCAGTTAAATTTTGTGCCCTTAAAACCTCTGTCATTAAAAAATTGTATGGCTTTCGAAAGATCTTTGGGATGAAAAAGCAGGTCGAAATCGTTGAATGTTCTGTAAAACGGATCTCCATAAATTTTCTCCGAAAGAGCCGGCCCCTTTAAAACAATTGGATCCAG
>DATGBT010000192.1:0-2603 GCA_035312505.1 Balneolaceae bacterium
TCTTTACTAAAAAGCTGTTTATTTAACCCGTATCATTCGAACACCGAAATGTCCGTCACAAGCATGTATGTGAGGGAATGTTTGATAAGCGTAGCCATCTTCTACAAGGACCTCTTCAGGCAGAAACTCATCCAGTTTTTCGAGCTCGTAGTTGTCATATTTTTCGAGGAATTTCTGAATCTGTTCCCAATTCTCTTCAGGTTCGAGCGAGCAGGTGCTGTAGACCAGGCGCCCACCGCGTTTCACATGGTTGGCTGCTTCATCAAGCAGTTCTTCCTGAAGCTTCACGGAGTTTTCCAGTTCCTCTTTGGTTCGCTTCCATCTTAGGTCAGCCCGTTTACTCAGTACTCCGGTTCCGGTACATGGAGCGTCTAAAAGTACGCCATCGGCAAGCTTAAGGTTTAACTCGCGAACATCATCCTGACGTATCTTGATATTTTCTGCATTGTAGTTAAGAGCACTTTCAGCAAGCAGTTCAAGTCTTCTCGGATTGATGTCTACAGCTACAATGCTGCCTTCTGCGTTCATCATGTCTGACATTACGATACTCTTGGTTCCAGGTGCGGCACAAAGATCGTAAATGGTTTCGTCAGGTTCCGGCTCAACAATAGTTGGAGCAAATCCCGCGGCAATATCTTGCACGAGACAGATACCTTTTTTTAGCAGGTCTTTTGCAATAAAAGGGGCCACGCTATCTACTTTAAAATATCCGGGAAGCCAATCGCTCTCCTCAAACTGGATATCCAGTTTTTCCATACGGAGTTTAAAATTCTCAGTTTTGGTACGAAGGTTATTTGCCCGAACGTAGTAGTTCGGTCGCTGGTTGTTGGCTTGCATCAGTTGGAAAGCCTCACGCTCACCAAACCTTTTTACCCAACGCTCTACCATCCACTCCGGATGTGAAAAAGTTGTGGCAATAAGTTTTGTTCTGTCTTCGAAAGCAGGTTTTGGAAGACTTTCAATATCACGCTGGATATTTCGGAGAATTGCATTGACTAAATCTCCGGCTTTTGAGCCCAGTTTGAGTTTTGCCAGATCAACCGCTTCGTTGATAGCGGCATAGTCGGGAGTGCCATCCATAAAGAGCATTTCGTAAAGTCCGAGGCGTAAAATGTTCTTCAAAGAAAACTTCATTTCTTCCAGCGAAATGCTGGAATAATTTCCAATGATAAAGTCGAGGTAACTCCGCTTACGTAGAATGTTTTGAACATACTCCCGAACCTGAGCTCGTTCCCTCGATTCCAGATCGTTGGCCACTGAATAGTCGAGGTTCTTTGTTTCATCAAATTTTTCAAGTAGTTCAATACTGACTGATCGCGCTGTAAGTTCCGTATCCAATGGTTTTTCCCGGTTTTATAAATTCAAATTTCAACAATTCGAAGCCGAATATGATCGGCAAGGAGTCGAATTTTAAAGAGTCTTAAAGATAGTAGATTGTGATACTTTTTGCTAATGGTTGATTCCGATAAAATTGAACCCGGTCTGCCCGTAATAATCCAAAGATTCTGAGTACTTTTGGGTATAGAAAATATAATACCGTTACCCATGAGCTTCTTTTCACAGTTTGAGATCTGGACTTTCTTTGCCGGGCTGGGAATATTTCTCTTCGGCATGCATATGATGGAGGAGTCTATACGGATTCTGAGTGGCGCTGCATTTAAATCCATCATTCGAAAATCTACCGGTACCCGGCTCAAGGGGATTTTGAGCGGAATGTTCAGCACAGCAATTCTTCAGAGCAGTTCTGCAGTATCATTGATGGTTTTGGCATTTGTGGGAGCCGGAATCATGAACCTGGTTCAGGCAATCTCGGTGATGATGGGGGCGAAGATTGGTACAACTGCGACGGCTTGGATTGTCGCTGTCTTCGGCTTCAAATTCAATATTGAAGCATTTTCTTTGCCAATGATCGGTATTGGCGGCTTGGGTATGATTGTACTTGCCAGATCACCCAAATATGTAAACATCAGTAAATTTCTTGTCGCATTCGGGTTTCTCTTTATGGGACTCGATTATATGAAGACAAGCGTAGACGAAATTTCTACTGTGCTCGATCCTGCTATGTTTGCCGGTTATGGAGTGTTGGTTTACGCGCTTGCCGGTCTAATTTTAACAGCCATCATGCAGAGCAGTTCAGCTACCATCGCCATTGTGTTAACGATGCTGTACAGCGGTGTGATAAGCTTTTCATCAGGGGCAGCTATGGTTATTGGGGCAAATGTGGGTACAACGGTTACTGTTATGCTTGGAGCAATCGGTGGTATTCATACCAAAAAGCAAGCCGCTATAAGCCAGTTGCTTTTTACATCAGGCACAGCTCTTATTGCTATTTTTTTACTACCGGCTCTCACATGGGTTGTATTGGATCTGTTCTCGTTTGATGAAAGCCTTGTTCTGGGGCTGGCGCTCTTTCACACAATATTTAATATCGGTGGTGTAATGCTTTACTACCCGTTTATACCAAAACTCGCATCGAGAGTTGAAAAGTGGATCCCTGAAAAGACGGTTTCATTAAGCAGTTACATTCATATAACAGATCCTAAAATTGTAGAAGCCGGTGTGGTTGCCTTTAAGAAAGAGATTGTGTGTCAGCTTCAATATAC
>DATGBT010000193.1:0-6773 GCA_035312505.1 Balneolaceae bacterium
ACTTCAAACAGATGCGGTTCTTTTCAGACACTTTCTCTTCAACCAGTTTCGCACTGGCCGGAGTATAAACAATCAGGTCGGTATTTCGAACGAACAGCGGCAGGGATTTTCCATACGTAGCGCCGGCCACAAATGCGCCGCGAAACTGCATCAGGGATTTCAACTCATCAATGATTTTCGGGATCGTATCCTCTTCAGCCGTAACGAGGCCAATCGCTTCAATTCCGGCACGGTCAATAATCGAAAGAAGTACATCGGCATCATAATGAAATACAACCGGCAATATTTTAATGGAGTCGCTGAGGCTTCGGAACTCATTCACCAGGTGAATAGGTACAAAAAGGGCATCATAACGGGAAGCCTCATCATAGTCCGATGTACTCAGTATTCTGCTTTTCACCCCAATCTGGTCTTTAATCGAGTCGGACAGAAGTTTGGCAAGCTCGTATGTTTCACCAATGGTGGCGATGCTTTGTATGCGCTCGGGCCACTCCATAAAGCTGGTTTTCTCCTCAAACATCGCTTCCACTTCAGCCTCATCAAGCCCGTATCCGATCAGCTCCTCGAGCAGGGTTTGAATTTTATCGGCTGCGAGCTCAAGCCTCTCCTCCTTACTTAGATTGGTGCTCTGTTTTTGAACCACAAACCCGCGGCCCTGCTCACTGGTGACAAGCCCTTCATCGGCCAGCTGATGGTACGCCTTCCGAACCGTATGAAAACTCGCCCCCAGCTGCCTGCCCAGTTCCCGGGTTGAGGGCAGAATCTCCCCAATCTGAAACTGCTTGGTTGCAATCATCAGTCGAATTCTGTCGGCAATATATTTTGCAGAGTTTTGCAAATTTCAGGTTTCAGGTTTCAGGTTTCAGGTTTCAGGTTTCAGATAAGAAAAAATGTCAATTTTTTATAAAGAATTTGCGCTTTTTGATTCGAAATTTGTTTCTTGGTGATTGCATATTTTAGTAAACCGTCAGAACCTTGCTGCCTTTGACTTTTCCTTTTTTGATTTTTCAAAAAAGAGTCCACTCCTAAAAGTCATATATTCTGAGTATTAGTGACAATAGCTTAAATAATTTAGGTTTATTTATCCGAACTCACCCCACCCCTCTCTAAAGATTCAAAGAGGGTGTAAGGTCTAAATTATTTAAGCTATTAATAAACATCCGTTCTTTATCTGACTTTTCGGAGTGGGCTCAAACAATCATCTCATAAAAAAACCTGAAACAGGCAAGCGACCCATTTCAGGTTTAAGATAATAAGAATGAGGAGTCTATACGTCGAGGTTTTTCATGTATTCTGCATTCGCTTCTACAGCATCAATCGGTGTAGTGCCGGTATAGGCTTCCTGCTCAACAATGTTATACACCATACCCTGCTCTTCCGCTACTTTCAGAATGGCCGGGAAATCGAGCGAACCTGTACCCAGCGTTACCGATTCACGCTCTTCTGCTGTGCCACCCATATCTTTAATATGGCACAATGTGAATCGATTCGGATAATTCTGCATCCACTCAACCGGATCGTGACCAGCAACGGCTACCCAGTAGATATCCATTTGATGTTTTACAAGATCCGCGTCTGTCTCTGCCATCAATATTTCGTGTGGAATTTGACCCTCTACCTCTTCGAACGAGTAGGCATGATTGTGATAGGCAAACTGCAGTCCTGCATTATTGGCGATTTCGCCAAGATTATTGAAGGTTGCTGCCATCTCTTTCCATGCATCAACAGACTCCTGCTGACCAACATAAGGACAGGTGATGTAGGGAACGCCAATTTCGGCAAGCTGCTCTACTTTCTGCTCGAAATTATTAAACACGTTGGCATGTGTGGAAACCATGGTCACGCCAAGATCGTCGAGGAAACTCTTGAAATCGGTATGGCTCATGCCCCAGAAAATTCCCTGGCGGCCTTCATAGCTTTCAATTTGGTTGTACCCGAATTCGGCTACCTGACGAATGATTCCCTGGGGATCGTCACCAATTACATCCCGCAAGGTGTAGAGCTGTAGTCCAAACGGGCTATACTGCTCACCTGCAGGTGCACAGGATTTCAGAAATGGGAGTGTCCCCACCGCCAATCCGGTTGCAAGAGCACCGGATGTTTTTAAAAAAGATCTGCGAGAATATGTCATAATAGAATGATTAGGTTAATTATTAAGGCTTTACAGTGAGTCGTGCTTTTTTAGAAAAATGTATACCCCCGCATTTTAAATAACTTCATTCTCTACTGCAATTTTTGATTACAGAAAACGGCAATAAAGTTTGTTAAAAAAGAAGGGAAACTTGCGGATTTTGCTGATTCTTGACGTTGAAGACAACTATATAGGTTTGCAGAGTTCATAAAAACCAAATCGCTTGATATGCCATTTTCTACCGAAAGGGTGCAACATCTTGAATATCGATTCAAATCACTTTTTTAAAGGTAAACCGTTCATCATAATCCACTCCGTACTTATCGAGTAGTTCAAGATACTCCTCCCGAAACGATTTCCTTTGATGATGCTTTTTTTGATTCATCACATAATGGTAAACCCGGTCGATGTGGCTGCAGCTGTATGAAAATGCCCCGTAACCTTCCTGCCACCTGAATCTACCTTTTACAAATCCGTGATCAGTAATCCATTTGGAAGATTCTCCTTTTACAACCTTCATCAATTCTGCAAAAGATTCTGCAGGCCTGTAACCAATAAACATGTGAAGATGATCGGGCATACCGTTAATGGCAATCATTTTATGTGATTTATTTTGAACAATACCGGTTATGTATTTGTGAAGTGCAGGCTCCCATTGCGGACGGATGAGGTTTTTACGGTTTTGTACGGCAAAGATGAACTGGATATAGAGTTGGGTGTAAGTGTTGGCCATAGCTCTGTGACTTGGGATGATTATGTTCTTCTACCTGTATGAACCGGCTTTTAAAAAAGTCTTACAAAAAAAGATCGTATAGTACTGCCCCCAGCGGGGCAGTTGATTACTTTATACCCTCGTTTTATAAAGATGTGGCCCTTCCAGGGCCGTTTTTTGCCCCTTTTCTTTAACATATTCTTAAGTTTTACAGCTAAATTGTCCCGTTAGGGACATAATCTTTGTAAAAACTGTTGATCGGTTTCACACTTTCATCGTGCCGTTAGGTACGGAACATCTTCGCCAAAAAAAGAACTGTTAGCTGAAAGATGTTGAATACCCTCGTTTTATTAAGGTTTTGCCCCTGACGGGGCATTTCTTTATAAAATGAACTGCTTTAACAATGGTGAAGGTTCGGTCTTGATGAATGAACCGCTTAGATATTAGCATTATGAATAGTTGCCTTCTCCTGCAAACTATCCCATCAGGGACAGTACCCTTGAAAAAAAGTCAGTCGGTTCTGGCACCTCATCGTGCCGTCAGGCTGTGCCTGCCAAGCGGCTGGTACGGTATCTCTTACCCAAGACCTTAAGTTGGATACTGAGGAAAAACAGCCCCTCACTTCCCTGACACCTGAAGCCATATACTATTCAGCACTGCCATGAAAAGAACTTCACTTCGCCAGCCTCTTCAGCTCGCTCAGCCGAAGAAGAGCATCAATCGACGTCATTCGTTCGGGATCGCTGGCTTCTATTCTATTTAATAGGGCTTCTGTATTGACGTAAGAATCTCAATTTAACGTAGTAACTCTAAAGGCAGGTTGTATTCGTAGATAGTATCATCATTGGATTTATTGTAAGCGTATATTTTTTGATGCATCTCTGAAACGGTAAAGTTATCAATAAACCGATCAAAAGAAGCTCTGAAAACAGGTTTACCATCCCAATTCCAGACTTCAAAAAATGATGTTGATGAACTATCAGGTGTCGAAACATTCTCTCTGGATGTGTAATAGCCCACTGTATAGATATAGTTATCAGACGCTGCGGCAGTTGTTCGAAAAAGAATATCATTCGTTGCTTGAGCTAAGCTATCTTCTATAAGCGAATCATTAACTTTTATGGCTTCAATTCGCTCTCCATCCGATGCAAAGATTTTCAAGGCATTGTAGCGGAAGTAAAAAGTGGCAAAGCGTGAACCATCTGGTTTGGCTACGTTCTCTTTCATAAACTGTCCATATCTCTCAAAACCTTCAAGCTCGGATTCAGGATATCTGCCAAATGTAAAAAGTGAATCTTCTACTCCCGGTTTTAATGCGATATGTTCTTTATCTGTATTCTCAAAAGAACTGCCATAATCAGCAAAGTAGAGATCATTCCGAATTCTTCGAACTCTGTTTAAAGGATCCATTTGTCCATCGTAAGACAAACTCACCTCTCTTGTTTTACTTATCGTTGTATCATTTAGTTCTATATATCTCAATTGCCGTGAAAGTCCATCATACGAAATCAATTCATTTCCTGAAACATTAAAGTATATGGGAACTGATTGAAACTCCTCCGGATTCGGTCCGTTGCTTATCGTGCCAAAAGAGTACAGAAATCTTAAATCAGGCAAAGAGAAGACATTAATAAAGTTCTCACTCCGGTTCTCTGTGACGACCAAAAACTTTTCTCCGACATTAAGTATTCGCATGGGAGTTGCTATAACCAGACTGTCTCTGTCTTGGCTAATAGTAAAAGTTCTGTTCACTATCATTGTGTCAGATAGCGTTCGGGAATCGACTTTATCAAATTCCTGAATCAGATTTTTATAGTTATCAGTGCTCTTATCACTTTCACAAGCACCAAGGAAACTCAATAATACAATAATGAATGCCAGAGAAATAGTTTTTTTAGTCATTTCTATTCGATTCAATCTAGTCTGATATCTGAATATTTGAATTATTACAGCTTCCAGTACCGAATGGTCCATGCTCAACCCACTTTAAGCTACATGATGAACAACTGGTACCACTACTTCCACATATCCATTTTTGCGTCCCATCAGGTCCACTTGTTTCGTCTAATCCCGTGAGGCAATTAAAATCACAGGTTTGACTTGCTTCTACTCCGGCAAATGTGATTTCAGTTTTTATATCGTAACCATCTGAAGCGTCTCTCTCGAGATGTAAGTTCATAAATGATAACATTGAAGTAAGAGCTAAAATAACAAAGAAATATTTATATTTTTTATCCATAACATTAATTATTGATTAGAAGTTATGCATAATTTATATATACTTCACTTCGCCAGCCTTTTCAGCTCGCTCAGCAGAAGAAGCGCGTCAATCGGCGTCATTCTCTCTGGATCGCTCGCCTCCAGCTTATTCAGAATCGTTTCGGTATTTGGATCGATGGATGAGCCAAAAAGCGTCATCTGAGGGAGCTGCTCCTGTTTTTCCACGTTTTTCGAGGTAGCGGCAGCCGCTTTCTTTTTCCCGGCTGTTTTCCGAATGATCTCGCTCTCCCCGTTGTGGCTTACATCCAGCGAATGGCTCTCCAGGTTTGACAGGATACTTTTAGCACGGCTAATCACCGCCTCAGGCAGGCCCGCCATGCTTGCCACCTGAATACCGTAGCTGTGATCGGCACCGCCACGAATCAGTTTACGAAGAAAAATTACCTTGCCGTTGTGCTCCTTCACCTGGATACTGAAGTTTTTGATTCGCTCATACCGACTCTCCAGCTCATTCAGTTCGTGGTAGTGTGTGGCAAAGAGTGTTTTTGCGGCCACTTCGGGCTGATTGTGCAGATACTCGGAGAGCGCCCATGCGATGCTCAGCCCATCAAATGTGCTTGTTCCACGCCCCACCTCATCCAGCAGAATCAGTGACTTCGGGGTGGCGTTATTTAAAATGTTTGCAGCCTCATTCATTTCAACCAGGAAGGTACTTTCGCCTGCAGCCAGGTTATCGGAGGCTCCCACCCGGGTAAAGATTTTATCCACAAGCCCGATGGTTGCTTTTTCTGCCGGTACAAAACAGCCAAGCTGCGCCATCAAAACAAGGAGCCCTGTCTGTCGCAAAATGATACTTTTTCCGGCCATGTTGGGCCCGGTGATCATCAAGATCTGGTATTCGGTGTTATCCAGGTAGATATCGTTGGGAATAAACGGCTCGCCGGCATCGAGGGTTTTTTCCACAACGGGGTGACGCGCTTTCTTTATATCGAGCACATCTCCCGTGTTGATCTCAGGACACACATAACTGTTCCGGAAGGCCACTTCTGCAAAACTCTGCAGGCAGTCGAGGCGGGCGAGTGCCGCAGCAATATCCTGAATCTGCTCGGCATATTCGGCAATAGTCAGCCTCAGTTTTTCAAACAGTTCTCCCTCCAGCGTTTTGCTCTTATCCTCGGCCGAAAGCACTTTCTCCTCCACCTCCTTCAGCTCAGGAGTGATATACCGCTCGGAGTTAACCAGCGTCTGCTTGCGGATGAAATGCTCGGGTACTTTATCTTTATGCGTGTTGGTTACCTCGATGTAGTAGCCAAACACTTTGTTAAAACCTATTTTAAGGCTTGAAATACCGGACTCTTTTGCCAGTTTATCTTTGATACGTGCTATATAATCTTTCCCGTTTCGGGCGATCTCACGCAGTTCATCCAGATCGTCACTAAATCCATCCCTGAAAATGCCGCCATCACGAATACTTGCAGGCGGATCATCCATTATGGCGTTCTCAATTCTCTCCTGTACATCCACAAGCAGTTTCAGGTCTCCGTCAATGCGTTCAAGGAGCTCATCCTGACTTCCTGATATCTGAATTTTCACGTTTGGTATTTGTGCCAGGGAAAGCTGAAGCTGCTTCATATCGCGGGCATTACACCTTCCTACGCTAATACGGCTGATCAGCCGCTCCAGGTCTCCAATTTGCGACATTTCATCCCG